>QBMH01000224.1 GCA_003249025.1 Leptolyngbya sp.
TTCTGCCCCGTCTCCAGTCTGGAATGGTTTTTAACGGCTCTATTAATCCCTCTACCCCCATGGCTCCACCTCGCTTCCATGCTCTTCTAGCTTATATTTCTCCTGTTAGAAAATCATCCCTACCCTCAAAGGGGCTTACCAAACGGCAGCCCAACAGTCACATGCAGCACTCATCGCTCATCCCCTCACTACGGCCTTATCCAAAGAACAATTCACGCAATGGCAGTCTTGGGCACAGTGGATCGTCACAAAATTCCAACGCACCTCGTCGGCCGTTGAAGGACGTAACGGCTACTTGAGCCAGATTCATCACAATTGGCGTGGCTTGTCGTCCCAACGCTTACGGGTGATGACGACGATTCATAACTTCCACCTCAGACGCTCGGATGGCACGACGGCGGCTCAACGCTTGTTTGGACAACCCTCGCCGGACCTGTTTGAATGGCTCGTCCACCAAATGCCCAATCTGCCGCAAGCCGGAAAGCGCCTCTCAAATCTCAACCCTTTACCCTGCCTACTGTCCCGGCTTAAAGTGGTAGCCGAAAGCTGTATGGGGGTTATCGGAGTCGTCCCGATCGCAAGATGCTGACGATCAGCCACAAGCCGAGAAAACTAGCGGTAATAAATAAAGTGCTGCTGAGCCAAAAAAGCCGTCCGGTGCGATCGTTTGCCAGGATGAGCGCTGCGCCCATAATCATTGAACCAACGACAATGCTAAAGGAAAGCCGATTGGCGGAATCATCGATGCTGCGGCGGAGCAGGTCTAGATCTCGGATGTCTAGCTTCCACTGGAGGGTTTCGGACGTAACGCGATCGAGCAGCATTTCAATTTGGCGAGGAGATTGCAACCCCAAACTTTTTAAGTCCAATGCCGTTCGTAATAGAGCTTGCATGGGGGCTTCTCCCACAAGCTGCCGCTGAAACAAATCGGTCATTAGGGGTTTAATTTGCTCAGTCAGGTTAAATTCTGGGTCTAGTGCGCGGGCAACGCCTTCCAAATTCGCCAGCGTCTTGGCATAAAGCCCCATATTGCCGGGAACTCGCAGATTGTTAGACCGGGCGCGCTGGAGGATTTCATAAAATAGCTGACTGAAGCTGATTTGGTTGAGGTTGAGGTTGTAGTAACGGCGCAACAGGCGATCGTAGTCTGCTTCTAGCCGCGCCATGTTGACGGGTTCGATCGGTTCTGCCAACTGGAGAGTAAGTTGAGCGCAGCGCTGGGCATCCAGGTTGACGATCGCCAGCATCATTTCCGTGAGGGCTTGCTGGGTGCGGGGATCGAGCCGTCCTACCATGCCACTGTCTAATAGCGCCACTCGCCCATCATTGAGATAAAACAGGTTGCCGGGATGGGGATCGGCATGAAAAAAGCCATCAATATAAATCTGCTGAAAAAAGGCGCGAATCAGCAGGGTGACGATCGCCTGTTCCTCTGCCTTGCGATCGCCCTTATAGCCAATGCCTTGAAAATCCCCAGTCAGCAACGGTACTCCATCGAGCCATTCCATCACCAGCAGTTTTTCTGTGGTCAAATCCCAGTAGATTTCGGGCACCACCAGGCGATCGGAGTCAAACCAATGACTGCCCACAAAGTTGCGCCGCAGTTGATCGGTACACTCTGCCTCCTGGGAAAAGTTGAGTTCGCCCCGCAATGCCGTGGCAAACTCGCCTGCCAAGGCTTTCAGATCGTAGTATTGCCCCACTTTGGTGAGGGAGGCAAGTTCTGCCAAACTGCGAATCAGCGTAATGTCTTGCTCAATGGTGATATCAATACCAGGACGCTGCACCTTGAGGGCAACCTCACGCCCATTTGCGAGGGTGGCGCGATGAGTTTGGGCGATCGAGCCCGCCGCAACCGCTTCAGGGTTTATGGTAGCAAACACCTCCTCTAACGGATCGCGCACTTCCTGCCGCAGCAGCACTTCTATCTCTTGCCACGCCACTGGAGGTACATCTGCTTGCAGCGCACTGAGTTCTTTCAAATATTCGGGGGGAAGCAAATCAGGACGCGTACTCAGCAATTGCCCTAATTTGACGTAGACCGGACCCAGTTCTGTCAAAATATTTCGCAATACGGCAGGGGGCGGGAGCTGTGGTTCTTCGGCTTTGGTGCCAGCTAGCAACCGACGCATATAGCCCCAACCATTGCGGAGGACAACTTCGGCAATATCGCGTTGGCGGGAACTGGTCTTGGCAAGACGTAGAAACATGAGAAGAGCTAGGTTTAGGAGTTAGGAGGGTTAACGAGCGACCCCTCAACACTAGCAAGGATTAATGATTGTTGAACACTCGCTTTCAATACAACGCTAACATCAACTTTTTGCGGTACTCTTTGGTCAGTAAATGGTCATCGCCTAATAGGTCAAAGATCATCAGCATCGCTTTTCTGGCACTGTCATTGCGGTAGGCGCGATCGCGGCTGAGCAGTTCTAATAAAGTATCGAATGCGGCTTGATGATTATCGGTTAATACCTGATTTGCCGCTGTTTGAAACAGACGATCGCGATCGTCTGCGGTTTCAGGCTCTGTTAAAATCTGCTTAAAAAAGATCAGCGCTTTTAGCAGTTTGATCTGAGATGCATAGTCTTGCTCATGTTCAATCACCGCTAAAAGCGTTTGTGCCCTTTCTAGCTGGTTCGTTTCGATATAAAAATTAGTGGCTTCTAAGATCACTCCACGATTGTTAGAATGTTGCTCTAATAAAGTATTCAGCAATATTTCGGCAGTGCTGAGTTGATTGCTTGCGGCTGCATCGTACACTTTCTGCATCGCTATATCTAGAGTAGAAGTGATGTTTAGCTGTGCCAATAGCTGTCTCAGTTCAGGTTCAGCTAATGCACCAACAAAGCCCTCATTCACGATGCCATCCGCTACGATTCGGACATCAGGTACACCCTGAACCTCATAGGTTTGTGCTAGGTCAGGATTTTCATCAATATCTACTTTTGCCAGCACAAAATCATACTCTTGCACCAATTTTTCCAGGATGGGCTTGAGTAGTTGACAAGGACCACACCATTGAGCAAAAAAATCAACAATCACAATCTGCTCATTAGATTTCTCCAATACTTCAGTTGCAAAGTTTTCGCTGTTTACTACGATTGAAGAACCCATAGTGATTAAATCTCATGCAAATGTGTTTTGAAGTGGATTTTTTGAAGTTGAATTATTCATTTTTTGGGACAGCCCGATGCTCCGCGATCGCTTGCCGAAAACCCAACACCACTAAAATATTAGACAAAGTTAGAAAAGATTCTGCGCCACCGTGCAGCCAGTCTACATTTGCCAACTCTTTCCCATAGGCAACTTTGGCATAAATTCCAGCCGGAATGGTGACCGCAACAAATACCAAAAGCATATAAAACCCAACTAGCGCCAAGCGTGGAGTTTGCTTTGAGCGGGTGAGAAACCACAAAAATCCCAGATAGGGAAACAGCGATAGGGCAAATAAGCTTTCTTTAGATGGCATGAGCGATTCGTAAAACGTTAGCGAAGCTTTTCACAGGAATCCTTACGGCAATCACGCTAGGAACATGCATTGATTATACAAGGCTCATTGGACGGAGCTAAACCGACTCATTTCAATCGAGTGAGATCAGGGCAATCAGTGAATCCATCGGAAGGGAACGTATGATGAACATATCGTATTGTGTAATCTCTAACCGTGAATAGATGACTTCCGCACTACCCAAAACCTTAACTATTGAAGAATTTCTGAAGCTGCCGAACCTTGAGGAGTCTCCTGCATGGGAATTCATCAATGGGCATTCTCTGCAAAAACCCATGCCCAAAGCGCGACATTCAATTTTACAAAAATGCCTATTGCGTATCATGGACGACACCACCAATGATTACACTGCACTTCCTGAATTTCGCTGTACGTTGGGCGATCGCTCAGTTGTCCCGGATGTGGCAGTGATTGCTTGGAGTCAACTTCAATTCAATAGTTGTGGTGAACCAGACGACGTTTTTTTAGAAGCGCCTAGCTGGTCAATTGAAATCTTATCGCCCGATCAAAAAGCCACTCGCGTAATTGACAATTTGCTGCATTGTTTGCAGTATGGCTGTCAGCTTGGCTGGATGCTTGATCCCGATGATTACTCAATTTGGGTATTTCAACCTCAAAAAGCACCCGAAATCTATCGCGGCGATCGCACGCTGCCCGTTTTGACAAGCATCCATTTGACGATTACCGTAAACCAAATATTTGAATGGTTGCAGGTACGAAGAGGCTAGAGAAACAAATTGTTAATGGATTGTGGGATGGAGGCGATCGAACTGTCAGGTGTCAAGCTCAAGCTTTTATCAGACAAAGCGATTTATCTCAGTGATGTCGATATCTTATTAGTATCGGATGTGCATTTAGGCAAGTCGGAAACATTTCAGGCTGCCGGAATTCCTGTTTCCAATCAAGTGAATCAGGCAAGCCTGCAACGACTCCAAACGCTATGCGAAACGTTTCAACCCGAAACACTGTTTATCTTAGGTGATTTGTTTCACTCGAAACTTGCTTTAGTCGATGAAGTGTTAGATGGCTGGTTTAATTTTTTGGCAGCTACTCAAGTTGATGTTAATTTGATTCTTGGCAACCACGATCGCGCCCTTGTTTCAACTCTCCAGCAGCTTTCAATCAAGTGCATCACAACAGCAATTCAGGTTGAAAATGTAGTGCTAAGCCATGAACCGAGTCCTCAGCCGACCTGTCTTAATATTTGCGGTCATGTGCATCCCTGTATCCGACTGAAAAGCAAACTCGATAATTTGCGATTGCCCTGCTTTTATTTTGACTATGCTCAAAATATGCTAATTTTGCCGTCATTTGGAGAGTTTACTGGCGGCTATGAAATGCCACTAACGCGAAACTCCACGGCATATATTGTCGCTGGCGATCGCGTCATTGCCATCAACGGATAACCCACGAATCCTCATCTGCAAAGTGTTCTAGCTCTGCAATATCAACAATCTGATATAGACGATCGCTAGAGTTAAGTTGTCCTAATTAAGAAAACAATTGAACAGAAGAGACGGTGCTTTCAGCTATGATCTAGCTATGAATCAGTATTTTGCAACGGTTGCTCGTGGTCTGGAAACGCTTGCAGCTAATGAGTTAGAACAACTGGGCGCTCATGCCGTGGAACCGGGTTTTTGTGGGGCTTCATTCAAAGGCGATCGTGCCTTGCTCTATCGCGTCAACCTATGGGCAAGGCTACCGTTCCGCATCTTATTTAAGCTGCGTGAGTTTCCCTGTCGAGATGCGGAAGAACTGTATCGCGGAATTCAAACGATTGATTGGTCAACTTACCTTACGCCAGAGTTAACGCTGGCAGTGAATGCCACGGGCAAAAGTGAGCGGCTAAATCATACTCACTTCACAGCGCTTCAGGTCAAAACGGCGATCGTGGAGCAGCAGCAAGAAACCCTAGGCGATCGCTCGGATGTTGAACTGCATAACCCAGATGTGCAGATCAGCATCCATCTCGATCGCGACGTGTGTAGCGTGAGCCTCGACAGTTCTGGCAAGAGCTTACATCGTCGCGGCTATCGCCCTGCCGTGGGCGCTGCACCCCTCAAAGAATCCCTAGCGGCGGCACTGATTCAACTGTCTGGTTGGCAGCCAGAGCAGATGTTTTATGATCCGCTTTGTGGGTCGGGCACCTTACCTTTGGAAGCCAGCTTGAAAGCGCTCAACATTGCACCCGGACTATTTCGAGAGCGATTTGGGTTTGAAACTTGGTTGGATGCAGACTTGGCGCTGCTGGAACAACTGATTCAGGAGGCAGAGAAGAGCCAACGAGACTGCCTGCCTGCGCCGATTTGGGGCAGCGATCGCGATGAGACTGTGATTGAGCAGGCGATCGCCAACGCGACGAACTGCGGTGTACTCAATCACGTCTACTTCGCTCCGATTGATCTTGCGGATGTAGTAGCTCCCGCAGACAGCGGTGTTTTATTCTGCAATCCTCCCTATGGTGAACGGCTGGGACGAGACAGCGATTTGGGCACGTTCTATAAACAGTTAGGCGATGTGCTGAAGCACCGCTTCAAAGGTTGGACGGCGTTTGTGCTGAGTGGCAATAAAATGCTTTCGCAGTCGATCGGGCTAAAATCGTCTCAACGGATTACGGTGTACAACGGTGCGTTGCCCTGCCAGTTGATGAAGTATGAATTGTACTAGGGGAAGGGAAGAGGAAATAGCCCTTTTTGTTGACAGATATGTTTAATGGCTGAGTATGTTACGACTAACTGAAATTAAGCTGCCGCTTGATCATTCTGAGGCTGCGATCGCGGCTGCCATTCTCAAAAAGCTGCAAATTGCGCCTGAAGTGTTGCTTAGTTATTCCATCTTTAAGCGCAGCTACGATGCTCGTAAGAAGGAAGACATCCTGCTGGTTTATATTCTGGATGTTGAAACGACCCAGGAAAAGCGGTTGCTCCAACGGCTGAAAAAAGATCCCCATGTGATGCCCACGCCGGATATGAGCTATCGGTTGGTGGCTCAAGCTCCTGATAATCTGGCAAGTCGTCCGATCGTAATTGGCACAGGACCTTGTGGCATGTTTGCGGGACTGATGCTGGCACAAATGGGGTTTCGTCCCATTTTGTTAGAACGTGGGAAGGCGGTGCGCGATCGCACCATTGACACCTTTGCATTTTGGAAAAAAAAAGACGAGTTGAACCCAGAATCGAACGCGCAGTTTGGCGAGGGCGGAGCAGGCACCTTTTCAGACGGCAAGCTCTACAGCCAAGTGAAAGATTCTAACCATTACGGGCGCAAAGTGCTGACCGAATTGGTTAATGCAGGTGCGTCGCCAGAAATCTTGTACGTCAACAAACCGCACATTGGCACCTTCAAACTGGTGGGCATCGTTCAAAGCATCCGCGCCAAAATTGAAGCGTTGGGCGGCGAAATTCGCTTTCAAAGTCGAGTTGAAGATATCCACATCGAAAACGGACAGGTGCAGGGAGTCACCCTTGCCAGCGGCGAATCTATTGCCAGCAACCATATTGTGCTGGCAGTCGGTCATAGTGCCCGCGATACGTTTCAAATGCTGTTTGATCGCGGTGTTTACATCGAAGCAAAACCCTTTTCGATCGGCTTTCGCATCGAACACCCGCAACCCTTGATCGATCGCTGTCGTTTTGGCGATCGGGCAGGTCACAAACTCCTAGGTGCCGCCGATTACAAGTTAGTACACCATTGCCAGAATGGTCGTTCCGTCTATAGCTTTTGCATGTGTCCTGGTGGTTTGGTGGTTGCCGCCGCATCAGAGCCGGGGCGATTGGTCACCAATGGCATGAGCCAATACTCTCGCAATGAACGCAACGCCAACAGCGCGATCGTGGTGGGCATCACACCCGACGACTATCCGGGGCATCCCTTAGCGGGAATTGCCCTACAGCGTCGTCTAGAAGAACGCGCCTTTGAATTGGGTGGTAGCACTTATGACGCGCCGGGGCAGCTTGTGGGCGACTTTCTTGCTGATCGCCCCTCACAGGCGCTTGGGACTGTGCAACCGTCCTATACACCCGGCGTGCATTTAGGAGACTTGAGCCAGAGCTTGCCCGACTACGCGATCGCCGCAATCCGCGAGGCACTGCCTGCCTTCGACAAACAAATCAACGGGTTTGCCATGCCGGATGCGGTGCTAACTGGAGTGGAAACGCGCACCTCATCCCCCATTCGGATTAAGCGCAAACCGGACTATCAAAGCCTCAATACCGAAGGGCTGTATCCGGCGGGCGAAGGCGCTGGATACGCAGGCGGCATTCTTTCGGCTGGGATTGATGGCATTAAGGTCGCTGAGGCAGTGGCGCTGAATATATTGCAGCGATCGCTCTAGTGGCTTTCCAATTATTAGATGATGGGTGAGGAGGGTAAGATAGAAGGCGATCGCGTTACCTAGTGGAATGACCAAAAAATATATTGTTGATCTGACTTTAGAAGAGCGTGAATATCTCGAAGAATTTACCACGACTGGACGACATGCAGCTTATCAAATCACCCGTGCTCGGATCTTACTCAAAGCCGACCGGAATCAGCCAGGCGGTAGTTGGTGTGATGCGGAGATCAAAGCAGCCCTAGATGTGGGAATTGCCACAGTTGAGCGAGTGCGACGGTGTTTTGTCGAAGTTGGATTAGAAGCAAGCTTGAAACGGCAGTCGGGGGGTGGACGCAAACGCAAACTCGATGGCGAGCAAGAAGCTCATTTAATCGCATTGCGCTGTAGTGATGCGCCTCCAGGACAGGCTCGTTGGACGCTGCGCTTACTGG
>QBMH01000225.1 GCA_003249025.1 Leptolyngbya sp.
GGAATGGCTGGAGTAGCTGGCGGCGGAGAAGGCTGTTTGGATTGGGTTGCGGAAGATAAGGGGATTGGCTTTTTCGCTTCGTCAGTTGCGGCAAGGCTTCCAGAGTGCATCAGGCGGAGGGTTAAGCCAGTTGAGTCTTGTTGCGCGACTTGACCCATGAGGGAGCCGGGTTGTCCGACAACAATCACCTGGATGCTGTTGGTTCCTGAAGGGGTGACCAGGATGGAGTTAATGCCAGGGGCTGGATTATCCTGGCGAAAAATCTGACTGGTTTGAGAGAGTTGCAGTTGTGCATTGGTAATGTTTGCAATCCAACTGTTGCCCTGACCTGTGGTGAAAATTTGGGGGCGATCGCCCAATTGAGTCTGCAAAACAACATCCACTCCACCGCTGGTGGCGTTAATTTTAATGGCTGTTATTGGAGTAGGTAGCGCCCAGGTAGGCTGAGGAGCCAAGACCACTAGCGCCCCGCTCAACAGTGCCCCACACAAGACCTGATGCTGTTGCAATCGGCTCTCCTCCCTTAACAGGGAATGTTATTTAGACTCAAATTTTTAACGAAAATCGAATACACCCTACCATCAAATATCGTCAAAAACAGATTTTGCAGGCAAAACTGTTCAAGACTTGATAGTCGCCAATGCTACCTCAAATAACCCGGCAGAGCAGGAAATTTAGCGTTGTTATTCTGACTACGTTCAAAAGGAAATTCTTTTAAGATCTGTCCAAAGATACATCTCATCTCACTCTGACAACAGGAATGATGTAGTTGATACTGCTCAGGGCAGTATTCTTACGTAATTTTTCACAAATATGTTTCTCACAAGTATATTTTTTACGTAATTTTTCACAAGCGCTAGATCCAAAAATGCATCTAAGCCGTAATAGTTCTCAAAGGATGTTTAGTTTTTCAGGTGCTTTTTCGTAGAACGCTAGATTCTAAAGATCCAAAACCAGCCTTGCATCGTATTAAGACTTAAGAAATCTCTCGCCTAGTTCATCTCTACTGTCCAGAAGTTTAATGCTTCGTTTACATGCCCTCCCCAGGGAAGGGATTTTTAGTAAACAGCTATTCAAGCTTCTTTACAAAACTTAAAAACCACAGTTCATTCATCAACTGACAGTTCCACCATAAGGACATCTCATGAACAAACTGGCGCAAGCAACCGCAGTAGCCGTATTCGTCGCAGGATTATCATCCAGTCAGGCACAGGCGGTGACGTTTACTCAAGTAGGCGATACGGGGCAGACCTTGGATACTGCTCAAGTGATTCCATCCGGTTCACTGCCGCTGGAGTCAATTTCTGGCGCAATTTCGGCTCCGAATATTGCTCATTTATTCAAAATTTTTCTCACGGGTGGTCAAACCTTTTCAGCGACTACGATTAATGCTGAAACACTCCTTCAACTTCCAGTTGATCAGGCTTTAGGGATACCGACTGATCTGCTGGTTGATCCGCAGTTGTTTTTGTTCGACGCGGCTGGTAAAGGCGTTTATGGCAATGATGATAGCGTTGGAACTCAAGCCACGCTGCCGTCGGGTGGATTTTCTCCAGCTCAGTCAGGGGCTTATTTTCTGGCGATCGCCAGTTCTGGCTATACCCCAGTTAGCACCTTGGGAAATATCTTCTCTCCAGCAAACGCAGCCGGACTTTTTGAACCAACGGGTTCCGGTGCAGCACAACCTTTTAGCAGCTTTACAGGGCAGGGAGACGAAGGACGCTACACGATCTCGCTAACGGGCGTAACTACTGGCGACAATTCCAGTGCGGTTCCTGAGCCTGAGCAGACAGCAGGGTTGGTAGCCGCAGGTCTTTTGGGCATTGGCTATCAGTTGAAAAAGAGAAAGCATCAAAAATCACTGAAACGGATTTCAGGCTTGCCGTTGCAGTAGATAACCCCAAAGGCAAGATTTTCTCACGTCAGAGATCGCGCTACTCGTTACTCACCAATCACTTAAACCATTCTTTCCAGGAGACTACCATCATGATGCTAAAGCCGCCCTCTTCCCGCACTAAACCTCCTTCCCCGCAGCAGTTTGCAACTAAATCATCCTGGCAGCGTTTTTTATTTGGAGCGCCAGCCCGATTGAGCTTGATTGCTCTGGCAGTGTTTGCCACCGTTGGCATGGTTTCTAGCTATGTCCGATCCTCTGACCATGATGACGGCGAGGTTGATACCAAGGGGCGCAATCTTAACTTGACAGATTTGTTTGTGTTCCGAGAGCAAGATCAAAATCCTGGTGCGTCTCCAGGCGATTTAGTGTTGATTATGAATACGAATCCGCGATCGCTGGCAAGACAGCAATATTATTTCAGCACTCGCGCCCGCTACGAGTTCAAAATTGCCCGTGTTGCAGACAAAAATGCCGCCGTTACCGGGGTGCCGAATGCGATCGTCCGGTTTGAATTTGGTGCGCCCGATGCCAACAAACAGCAGGCTGTGACAATTACGACGATCGTGGATGGCAACACCACAACCGCTACTGGAAAAACGACTCCGATTACTTCTGGCTCTCAGCCAGTGATTAACAATGTCTCTTTGGGAGGTGCCAATGCAACCGTGTTTGCTGGCTTGCGGGAAGATCCATTTTTCTTTGATGTAGAACAATATTTCCGAGTTCGGGCGGGTGCCCGTGGGATTGGTCCTGCCGTTGGGTTTCGTCCTGCAAATACGGCAGTGGATTTCACCAGAGGCTATAACGTGAACGCGATCGCCCTCCGCATTCCCGTTAGCCTGATTGCAGGCGGTAGCGGAAAAGTTTTTGACGTTTGGGAAACGATTTCTGTCCCTGGTGCTGGCGGCAAATATACCCAAGTTGAGCGGCTTGCCCGACCGGTGATCAACGAAGGCTTAGTAGTTCAAAATGATTTCTTAAACGCCCTGAACGCGGTTGGTCCTGACTTTGAAGCCGCTGCCCTAGCGGGTCAGCAACCTGCTGCTGGTATTGCTGCACCCATCGTCGGTGACGTAGTCACAACTCTAAAGGCGATCGGCAACAGTGATGCCCGTGTGACTGCTCTACTAGGTGCCTTTCTACCCGATGTGATGCGGATTGATACCGCAGGTCCCAGCGGCTATGCTAATGATTTGAATACTAAAGGTAGCCCTGTTCGCGGTCGCCTGATTAAAGATGACGTGTTTGATGTCACGATTAGTGTGCTGACCAATGGAGCAATCACTAGCGATAACGTTTCCTACGAAGGCGCTCCAGGTAACCCTTCCCAGGGACACAATCCTCTAGCTCCATCCTTTCCGTACTTGGCTTTACCAAATTAAAGCCGTTTGATCCCAAACCGCGAGAGGTCGGGCTTCTTTGAAAAGTCCGACTTCTAAACAGGCTTGAGATTTTGTAGGAGCCGTGAAATGAAAAGTGTAAACACCTTGCAGGAAAAGGATAATCGGGAAATTCTTAAACGTTTTGGAATTCCCTTGCTAATTGCATTACCAGTAGTGGGGTTGCTGCTCTGGTCTATGCCGTCAGCGTTGAAATTGTGGACTAAAACGTTTGGGAGTAGTCGGCTAGAAGCTCCCTATCGCTATCGGTTTGAGCGATCGCCAGAGAGCGTCACCGTCAAACTAGGGCAAGAAATCTCCTTTTATCAGGAGCGTATCCGTCAAGACCCCAGCAGTGGACTGAACCGTGCCCTGCTCTCCAAAGCCTATCTCAGGATGGCACGAGCCACGGGAGAAACCAGTTGGTATTTGCTGGCAGAGCAGACGGCTCAAGACTCGTTAGTTAAGCTTTCGTTTCACAATGATGGAGCCATTTTTGCACTCGCTAGGGTTGCTACTGCCAAACATGATTTTCCAGGTGCGCTCAAGTTGATTCAGCAAGCCTCTCAGAATGAAGAAACTCTGGCGGTGCAGGTGACGGCAAACTTGGCGATGGGTAACGTACAGGCGGCAAAGGCGGCAAGCGATCGCCTGGTAGCACAAAATCCAGACTTGAACTCCCTCACTCTGCGGGCGCTGGTGAATGTTTCTCAAGGTAAAGATGAAGCCGCGATCCAAGACTTTCAGCAGGCGCTAGCGGCAGAAGAACCCGAGGAAACAGGCAGTTCCGTCTGGGCACGAACGGCTTTAGGTCGGCTTTATTTTAAGCGGGGCAAACTTGAGCAGGCTGAAAAGCTCTATCAGGAAGCATTGCGGATTCTGCCAAACTATCCGCCTGCCTTGCTGAATTCGGCAGAGTTGGCAATTCGGCAGGGAAAATACCCGGTAGCGTCAGACCTTTATTCTCAGTTCTTTCAGCTTTCTAAAAACTCCCCTACTGTGTATGACCACGTTATTTATCGAGGCATGGCGCGGGTCAAGGAATTAGAGGGTCATTCCTCAGAGGCTACTCAGTGGCGTAATGAAGCCGAAGCCCGGTTACGCCGAGATCTAACTACCTTTGGGCATCGGCGAGAATTGGCACGATTGCTGCTAGAGCGAGGTCGTCCCCAGGATTTGACTGAAGCCCTGACCCTAATGCAGTCAGAAATCAAGATTCGCCGCGATGCCGAAACCCTGGATACTTTGGCTTGGGCATTTTCTCAATTGGGACGCTGGCAAGAGGCACAGGCAGCAATGCAGATAGCCCTGCGCTCCGGCATCCGCGACCCCGCACTATTCTACCGGGCAGGCACCATTGAGCAGGCATTAGGTGACTCATCTCAAGCAATGGCTTTCTTCAACGCCGCTCAAGAGACCGATCCAACCTTTGATGATCAGGCACGACAAGCCTTGGGTTTGGGGGTTGGACTGTTGGGTTTGAATTAAAAGGAAACGATCATGTCCCGCAAATGGCGTTTAATCAGGTTTGGCATTCTCTCATTTTTGGCTTCATTGCTGCTTTCGTTGTTTCTGGCAACACCGAGTCAGGCGCACTGGGCAGATCTGGCAGTCGCGGACATTGCAGTTGGCGAAACAACATCTCATATCACACTCACCTTACCCACAGGCTTGATCGCATCTGCCGATGATAACCGGGATGGACAGTTGTCAGCCGATGAAGTCCGCAAACATCAAGCTGAGCTTCAGACTTTTTTGGGCGATCGCATCCGCCTCACCGATGCCACAGGAACCTCTGGTGTCCTTAAAGTTGAACCGTCCGCAACCACCACGCTGCCCCCAAACCTGAGAGCCACCACGGGTACTCACAGCACAATGCAGTTGATCTATACCTGGTCGCAACCCGTTCAGGGAGTCAAACTGCACTACAACCTATTTTTGCCCGGAGTCTCCACGGCTCACTGTCTAGTCACGGTTTCCTATAAGGGACAAACGCAAACTGCCATCCTGCGACCTGAAAGTCAGGAGATTGCATTAATGCAAACGGCTCCTTGGTATTTGACGGGAAGTGTTCCGCTAGCGATCGCAGGCTGCTTTGTCTGGGGAGCTATGCACGCGCTCTCACCGGGACATGGCAAAACGATTGTGGGAGCGTATTTAGTGGGAGAAAACGCCACCGCTCGACAAGCTGTATTTCTAGGGCTGACGACCACCATTACTCACACTGCTGGAGTCTTTGCCCTGGGACTGGTGACCTTGTTTCTGGCAAATTTCATCCTGCCAGAACAACTATATCCCTGGCTCAGCTTTTTATCGGGTTTGATCGTAGTGGATATTGGTCTGCGTTTACTAAGCAGCCGTCTGCGAAGTTTCCCATGGTTCAAAAAGATATTCGCTAGCCATAGTCATAGCGCTGATCATCACTCCCACGATCATTTAAATGGTCACTTTCACGATCATTCACCTGCTCATTCCCACGGTCATGTGACTGATCACTCTCGCCATCATTCCCACGATGATCTGCCTACTCAATTTCATCAACACTCTCACGATCATTCTCATCAACACTCCTCCACCCACTCTCATCTCCCCCCCGGCGCGGATGGCTCTCCTGTAACCTGGAAAAGTTTATTGGCACTGGGTATTTCCGGTGGCATCGTTCCCTGTCCGTCTGCCCTGGTTGTATTATTGAGCATGATCGCGATCGGGCAAGTCGGGTTTGGACTGGTGCTGGTGTCTGCCTTCAGTTTGGGATTGGCAGGAACTCTAACCATCCTGGGGGTGTTGCTGGTCAGTGCCCGCCGTCTGTTTGAGCGAGTGCCGACTCAGCTTCGGTTCGCAAAAGTATTGCCTGCCATGAGCGCACTGTTTATTACCCTGCTCGGAGTGGGTATTTCAGCCCAAGCAGTGATGCAAATTGGTCTTATCAAGCTGTAGCTGTTATGACTAAGCGCTTTTATTATGCGATCGCTCTATTAATAAGTGGAATACCACTTCTATTTGATGCTGCTAGCCGTCCAACATGGGGAGAGGTTGGATTGCAATCGCCCTCTACCGTAGAAACCAGTACGCCGATTTGCTATATCCAAATTGAGGGCAGCAGTATGACAGATGTCACTAGCATTTGTGGAAAAAATGTCAGTAGCCCAGCAGCGGAAACCAACAGCAGCAATCTTTCTACGACTCCTGCCATCCGCCCCGCCGCTCCACCGCCGCCCAACTTCAATCCGGCTGCCACGGCTGGTAAATGTAACTTTCTGGATGCCAATGGTAAACCTTGTCCAAAAACCGACGCTGATAAACCAGATGCGACTAAAACAGATTTGCGCATCAACTTGTAAATCTTGTCCAAAAATCGACGGTGACAAGCTAAATGCGACCAAAACAGAACTGAGCAAACAACAAGCCCACGCAATAGACCTGCTTTGAAAATAGAGGACTAGTGCGGTGGTTGAGGGGTGGCAAAGGGAGTTAATTGAACCTGATATCGCCTTTGTATAGCAGCCGAGAAAAAATGGTCGCTAAGGACGAACTGTCCCACTTTTGATGATTAGGCTCACTTTTGATGATTAGGCTTTTGCAGCAAGTAAGCAAAAACAACGTAAAATCAAGCTTTTACAGCATCTACTGTCCCAAAAACAGTCAGAAATGGGACAGTCAACACCATCAAGTGCCCAATTAAAGCAGTTGCTAGAAGCTTTAAGCAGTAGGCTTTTTAGCCTTAGCGACCAAAATTTCTCTATTGCTATACAAAGGCGAATCACCCCTTCATCACAAGGCAGGGCTGTTCTATTGAAAGAAGGAAAATAGGAGTGGGATGTCATGGGCTAAATGCCTGAGTCCTTGGGTAATGGATGCAAAGCCATAGACTTCTTCAAGAATAATTAAAGATGGGAGAATCAAAAAGCCCCCGTGACTAGTACACATGATGGATCAAAGCTTCTTCAACCGCATTCTGCATCTGGTCAATACCCGCCCCAAAGAAGGCAGACGCATGATTGGTCTAGTGGCTTTCCAATTATTAGATGATGGGTGAGGAGGATAAGATAGAAGGAGATCGCGTTACCTAGTGGAATGACCAAAAAATATATTAGATCTCTTGCAAAAGTGGCAAATTAGGAGGTTCAAACTATTAGAAACTCGTGCCAAAAATCGACTTATGCAAGAAGTCTAGTGTCTTTCGTGCAACGGGGCTATCGCGAACGACGATCCACGCCGGGATCAATGAATTAGAGCACAGCCAGACAGAAGCGTTTGCCGTCGAGGACTATGGAGCGGTGCGTCGTAAGGGAGGTGGACGAAAACCGGTCACCCAAAGCGACCCTACGGTGTTAGAAGACTTAGAGCAACTGATTGACCCCGCGACTCGTGGAGACCCAGAATCCCCTCTACGGTGGACAACCAAAAGCACCCCCAAATTAGCTCAAGAGCTACAAGCCATGGGGCATCAAGTCAGTCAACGCACGGTTTGTGGATTGCTGTGGGAGATGGGGTACAGCTTACAGTCGAATCGGAAAACCCAGGAAGGGAAGAATCATGTTGACCGCGATGCTCAGTTTAAGCAGATTAGCCAAAGCGTCAAACAGTTTCAACACCGCCAACAAGCTGTAATTTCAGTAGATACGCGATGTGCGACTAAAACTACTGTGTCACAAGCTGGTCGAACTGCAACGGTTCATCGCTATGACGGTTGAGCCAACGACAGAGGGTATGAGCCAACAGCTTGCGGTTGAGGCGACTGGTTAAGTGCCACCGGTCTCGTGCCCAGACCTTTTCAACCCTGAAGCGCTCTACTAATTGACCAATGACCGTTTCAATGAGTCGTCGCATTCGTTGGAGTAACTTAACCCAGGCAGGATCGCGAGAGTCCTGCATATTGGAACGCAGAGCGGTTTGAAGTTCAATGCCAACCTGTCGAAGG
>QBMH01000226.1 GCA_003249025.1 Leptolyngbya sp.
GATAGGATACCAATCTGTGCCTCTCGCTTCACCTCCCCGTAACACCTATTGAGCCACTCCTTTTATGTAAAGCTTTCAGAGCTTAGGGTCAACCTTGCAGACCTGAAGTATCCTGGCTTTTTTCATGCCTTTGCAGCTACAAAGCCAAGACATGAACGAAATAATCGGCACTCTGGGCGATCTCATGGGCAGATACTGGCATCTTTTCACGGGGCAGTAAATCGATGAAATTGATGCTGACATGGAGTTTCAAGCATCCTTACCTTTAGGGCACTACCAGGCTATGAAATCGAGTCAGAAGTGCAAAGGTTTCTGAGAAATTATACTGACCTTAGCTGCCTATCTTAATTAAGCTAAGTGCCGCTTCTCAATTACTCTTCATCTTCAAATTTCTCACTTATTCCCCGGAACTACTAGGGTATTCATAGAAAGTTCACCGTGAGTTAGCGTTCACGCAGGCTGGCTTTTCACGCTTATAGGAGCCGATGCATTGTGCCATAGTATTTCTACGCAATTTAAGGCATTTGGAGAATCATGAAGCTTATATAAAGACAGTCCGTAAAATTTCTAAAGCGATCGCCCAAACCAAGGCGCTCTAAAACCACCCCTTGGAGAATGCCGATATAATCACCGTCAGCACCCAAGTTGTGATTCTACTATGCGCGAAAGGAGCTAGGTTGAAATTTCTAGCTCCCTTAATGTTCAGGAATTAAAGATCGCTAATTTTTTTAGAATGCTGGCTTGTGGCGAATTAAATTTAAAAACTCTTCACGGGTTTTTTGCTGGTCTTGAAACACGCCCACCATGGCGCTAGTCACCGTCCAAGCGCCAGGTTTTTGTACGCCCCGCATCGTCATGCACATATGGCTTGCCTCTATCACTACCGCCACACCCTGCGGCTCTAAAATCAACTGAACTGCTTCTGCAATTTGACGAGTTAAACGCTCCTGCACCTGCAAGCGGCGAGAATACATTTCGACAATCCGTGCCAATTTGCTTAAACCCACCACTTTTTGGTTAGGAATGTAAGCAACGTGAACCTTGCCCATAAATGGCAGCATGTGATGTTCACATAGGCTAAAAACATCAATATCTCGGACTAGAACCATCTCGTTGTGCCCTTCGTTAAAGATAGCCCCGTTCACAAGTTCTTCTAACGATTGCTGATAGCCGCTGGTCAAAAACCGCATCGCTTCAGCCACTCGCTTTGGCGTTTTGAGTAAACCTTCTCTTTCTGGATCTTCACCTACACCAAGCAGCATGGTTTTCACTGCTTGCTGCATTTCTTCCTGCTGTTCGTTTGAAGGAATATGCAGCTTTGGCTCTTGGGCACCCTCTAAGGTGTTACGGTCAGGACGGAGTTCTAGATTTTTAGGAATCTCAGCAACAAGGCGGTTGGAGTCAGTGGAACCGTTAGAAACAGTAGTCATAATTGAGTTAGAGTTTGATGACATAAAAGTGGATAAATCAACAGGAGCAAACTGATGCTCACTAAGTTAGAGAGCTAGAACGTGCCGATATTAGGCATGAGCATCATCTCTTCTACAACTGCTTGGTCAGGTAAAAGAGCAGTGTAAAGAATCGACTGGGCAACAATTTCTGGTGTCAACATATGGGAACGATCAAAATCAGCTTGAACCGTATCGGTATCCCAAATGGGTGTGTTGACAGAACCCGGAGAGATTGTGACAACTCGGATACCATTAACTCGTTCTTCGATCGCAAGTGTTTTGGAGAGAGCCACCAAGCCAAACTTGCTGACACAATAAGCGCCCCAATTTGGAAACACTTGGTGACCTGCAACGGATGCGACGTTAATGATGGTGCCCTGTTGTCGTTGGCGCATTCCAGGTAGCACTGCTTGGATGCACTGAAACACGCTAGTGAGATTGAGGTCTAAAACCGTTTGCCAAGCCGAAAGCGGAGTGTCTTGAAGCGACCCGGTGTAACCCATTCCAGCGTTGTTTACAAGGATGTCAATCGCACCAAACTCTTGGGCGATCGCGGCAAGTCGTTCACTCACATGAGACACATCTGCCAAATCAACAGAATAGGCTTTTGCGGTCACACCGTAGTCCATAGCGACCTTGGCAACTTCTTCCAGTTTAGTTTGATTACGACTGACAAGAGCAACCTGAATGCCACTTTCAGCAAACGCAAGAGCCGTTGCTTTACCGATTCCGCTACTTGCCCCAGTAATCAAGGCACGTCGTTCTTGAGCCATGGTGAAATACTAAATGTCCTAACTCATGGAAAGGCTGTTCAATTAACGGTTTTAAACACTTCTAGCTTGTAGCAAAATTATTAACACAACATGAACCGCTATTTAGAAAGAGATAACCTCTGTGCAGTGATAGGGTACAGATTGAGGTAAAGAACTAGCCGAAGAGCAGTCGTTTTGACTTACGCTCAAGGATTGCTAAGTTCAGATTTGATAGAACACGGTCAAATTTCACAAGTACCACTGGCTGATAAGAAACGCAAATGCTCCTCTACAAGAGAGTGACTCTGTGGAAAATAAGAAATTGTAAACAAATGTAACTTGTTCAGTATATCACTCAAGACTACGGCTTGGGTAGACACAATTTTTCTTCTCAAGTAGGTAGCTCTGAGAATACGCCGATCGCCCGAAATTTTTGGTAACGCAGATCTTGGCGCTGTTGAATGGTCATTCGGCTGAGTTCGTCTAAATGCTTGATTAAAGATGCCTTTAAAGTATTTGCTGCACTTAATGGATCAGCATGGGCACCTCCAATAGGCTCTGGTAGGATTTCATCGATGATAGCTAAAGCCTTTAAATCGGTAGAGGTAATTTTAAGGGCATCTGCTGCTTGAGGAGATTTTGCTGCATCTCGCCAAAGAATCGCTGCACAGGCTTCAGGCGGCGCAACGCTGTAGACCGAGTGTTCAAACATCAGTAGGCGATCGCCCACTCCGATTCCTAACGCACCACCCGAACCACCCTCACCAATGACGGTGCAAATAATGGGGACTTCAAACCGAAACATTTCTCGCAGGTTGAATGCGATCGCTTCGCCCTGACCAAAGGCCTCTGCATCTAACCCAGGCCAAGCGGCTGGAGTATCAATAAAGGTCAAAATTGGCATCCCAAAGCGATCGGCATGTTCCATCAATCGCAACGCTTTACGGTAACCCCCAGGGGATGCCATACCAAAGTTTCGAGTGATGTTGTCCTTAGTATCGTGTCCTTTCTGCTGCCCTAGCATCACAACTGGACGACCCCCAAATCGAGCTACCCCTGCCACCATAGCTGGATCATCAAATCCGCCGCGATCGCCATGGAGTTCCATCCACTCATCACTCATTGCCTGAATATAATCCAACGTGCCAGGGCGACGAGGATGACGAGCAACTTGTAAACGCTGTAGAGGAGACAAATTACTAAAAATCTCTTGCCGAAGTTGCACAGCCCTTGACTCTAAATGTCGGATCTCACCCGATACATCAACGTCATTCTCCTCCGCGAGTTCCCGGATTTGGACAATCCTAGACTCCAACTCTGCCAAAGGCTTTTCAAAATCTAAGAGAATCGGTTTGCGTTCAGTCGTTACCATAGTCAGCAAGACAATAGAAAATGTAAATGGAACGAAGTAAAAGAGTCCAGGTGCAAAAAAGTTAAGAAGTAAATAGAGAAAAGAACAGATCTACTTTGTCTATCACTTCATCATCTCATTAACTTTGACAGATTCCTCGAACCTATTCCTACGAGTCTAATAGAGGTCTGAAACCATGTTTCACAGATGCCTGCCCAATTTGATCCATCTTTTCTACAGTAATGCGATTGCGCCCCCAAGAAAAGTTGGTGTACCATTTTTCAAATTCCAAAAGCATCGATTCTGCAAAGCATGCAAAGAGTTGACGACCTGGTACATCCATATTGACAATTTTCATAATTTTCCAGTCAATATCTAAAGAATGCTCCACAATTCCTCCATTCAAGACATGAATTCCAGCTCTTTGCACTTTAGTCGCTAGATTTTTAGGATAGCCACCATCAATCAACAAGCAAGGCTGCTTTAAGGTATTTGGGTCAATTTCAACGCCTTTAGGCATACTGGCGACCCAAACGATAATGTCTGCTTGAGGCAAAGCGTCATTCAAATCCATGATTTTGCCCCGCCCCAACTCTGCCTGGAGGTCGTGCAATCGTTCTTGATTACGCGCAATCAAAAGGATCTCAGCAACGTCTGTGCGCTCATTGAGCCAGCGACAAACTGCGCTACCAATGTCTCCTGTTGCGCCACAAACAGCCACTGTCGCTTTAGAAAGCTCAATTCCTAGAGTGGGAGCCAGTTGCTCAAGTTGGCGACAGATAATGTACGCTGTGTGGGTATTTCCGGTGGTAAATCGCTCAAATTCCAGCTTGACGTTTCGCACCTGTTGAATTTGTTGCAGATTAAAATTTTCAAAAATGATAGAAGAGAATCCACCTAACGCTGTGATGTCAATTCCATGCTTTTGAGCATGAGCCATCGCATTAATGATTTTGCGGGTGGCTGCTTTGATGCGGCGATTTGCTAACATTTCTGGCAAAAAGCAGGATTCTACATATTTACCGTAAATCGTCTGTCCAGTAATGCTGGTAACAGTAATATCATCCACAATTTGCGGTGGAGCGCTACACCAAAAGTCAAGTCCTTGATTGGCATATTCTGGATAGCCCAATTCATTCGCTACGGACTGAGCATGTTCCAGGCTGGTAAGGTGACCGATAAGACCAAACATTTAGACAGTTTTTCTTGAGAGTAATTGTGGTTAAACATACACCGTTTGAATTTCAGTTTTATGAAAAAAACTGATAAAAACGGTGATATGAGTCAAGGTATATCAGATTACATGTAAATTTGGTTATTTAAATAGAAGTTACTTCAGTTGGGTGACTACATTCACTGAGAACGTCTATGGCTACAGTTGAGTAATCCAACTAAATTAAAGCTGCTGTGATGAAAATATTAGATCTAAGCGGAGTATCTAATTGTAGAAATTCATATTTAGTGAGGGGCGATCGCCCCTCACTAAATGCAGATCTCTAAACTGCTGCTAAGCCCATTGCTGATAAGCGCATCACATCTCGATTTGTAAAACCGATGTTGCTCAATGCCTCGCCGTACTGAATCATAAAGTCTTCGACCAATGCTTCTTTTTCCATTCCAAGAACACGAGCATCGCCTTCAACTTGGTTAAGCATTTGCCAAACAATCGGCAGGTTTTGCCGATTGGCAGCTTCTAGTTCTGTTTTTGATTCTTCAAAGTGAGCCTTTAGCCATTCTTCGCCAAAATTTAGATGACTGTATTCGTCCTTAACCACGCCTTCAGTAATTTTCCGTGCGAAGTCATCGGCGACTGGAATGTAGATGTTGTAGGCTGCGATCGCAAAACATTCAATAATCAGCGATTGGATCAGCAAACAGGTCACAATATTACCCTGACTAGCAGCGTCCTGAAAATTGTGATGCAGTTGGGAGAAAAACTGACTGGCAAACTTCATGTCTGGAGTCACGCTTAAGTTGCGCCCACACGCTTCAAAACCCTTTTTGTGACGACTTTCCATTTTCGCTAGACTGTGCAACTGATCCTTACTGTCAGGAAGGAAGTCGGCTAGCTTGGTGTAGTTCTCATGGGCTTCTTGTTCACCCTCAATTACAATTGCGTTAATTCGACTGTAAGCGTCTTGGTAAGACTCGCTACGAAAGTCGATTGCGGCACTAGCCTCAAGCTGCGGCATAGATTACTTTCTCCTCAGAATGCAGCCGATAGTTAGTCGGCATTGGAACAGTTGGCGGGAAATCAAACTGAAAATGATTGAGCGGCAAGCACAGCAGATAGGTTTACCCACTTGCTTGTATCACTCTAGCGTTTCCTGATACGAAACCGTGAATACCAATAATATTTTCACTGAATATCCTGGGCTAAGCAATTTAGAATTTCTAAAAGCCTATCGCTGCCTGTTTTTCACTGTTCAAGTAGAAAACATATAAAGAATGGCTTTACTTGGGCGATCGCTCAAAATTCCCCTTAAATCCTACCGGACTCTTTTCACGCTTTATACATTTAACTTCATAATGACTTCAAAAAAATCACACTATCGATAGCAATTTACACCTGTTCGCTGTTTTTCTAGATTTACCCCGCCTATTGCCTTTTTCACTGGCATGAATTTATCCGCCGACATGAAACTCAGTTCTGTCTCAACTTAGTCGTTCTACCTGACTTAATAAACGCCGCTATATTTTCATCGACTCCCAAAAGAGAATCCACAGATTAATTGAGTCTGCTGTAAGATCAAAGGCTGGACGCATGATCGAATTTTGTGCGAATTGTAAGTAACTATCCTCATAACTCCTCATGGCTATTGCTGCTCGTCGTTACCATATCGTCACCTTTGGCTGCCAGATGAACAAAGCCGACTCTGAGCGAATGGCTGGCATTTTGGAAAACATGGGCTTTGCCTGGACAGAGGAACCCAACGACGCTGACTTGATCTTGTACAACACCTGCACCATTCGAGATAATGCTGAGCAAAAGGTTTACTCCTATCTAGGGAGACAGGCAAAACGCAAACACGAAGATCCTCACCTGACTCTAGTGGTAGCGGGGTGTGTTGCTCAGCAAGAAGGGGAAAAATTGCTGCTGCGCGTCCCTGAACTGGATCTGGTCATGGGACCTCAACACGCCAATCGCCTACAAGAATTGTTGGAGCAGGTTTTAGCGGGCAGTCAGGTTGTTGCGACGGAACCGATTCATATTATTGAAGACATTACCAAGCCTCGTAGAGACAGCACTGTTACTGCTTGGGTGAATGTCATCTACGGCTGCAATGAGCGCTGTACCTATTGCGTGGTACCCAATGTTAGAGGAATTGAGCAGTCGCGCACACCCGCCGCTATTCACGCTGAAATGGAAGTTTTGGGGCAACAGGGTTATAAAGAGGTCACGCTATTGGGGCAGAATATTGATGCCTATGGACGAGATTTACCGGGTTCGACCCTTGAAGGAAGGCATCAGCATACCCTGACTGATTTGCTTTACTACGTTCACGATGTTCCTGGTATCGAACGGATTCGGTTTGCCACAAGCCATCCTCGTTATTTTACCGAGCGTCTGATTCGCGCCTGTGCAGAGTTGCCGAATGTATGTGAGCATTTCCACATTCCATTCCAATCGGGAGACAACGAAATCCTCAAGGCAATGGGGCGGGGCTATTCTCAGGAAAAATATCGCCGCATTATTGACATGATTCGCACCGTGATGCCGGACGCTTCAATTAGTGCGGATGCGATCGTCGGGTTTCCGGGGGAAACAGAACACCAGTTTGAGAACACACTGAAACTAGTTGAAGAGATGGGTTTTGATCTGATCAATACTGCTGCCTATTCTCCTCGTCCTGGAACGCCTGCGGCCGTGTGGGGGGATCAATTGAGTGAACAGGTTAAGAGCGATCGCTTGCAGAGATTGAATCATCTGATGTCAATTAAAGCAATGGAGCGATCGCAGCGATATCTTGGACGGATTGAAGAAATTTTGGTGGAAGAACAGAACGAGAAAAATCCGGCTCAGGTCATGGGGCGAACTCGTGGAAATCGGTTGACCTTTTTTCCGGGCGAGATTCAAGAGTTCAGAGGAAAACTTGTGAAGGTGCAAATTACAGATGTTCGAGCGTTTAGCTTGACGGGTCAAGTTTTGGTGCCCGCTATTTCCTAAAAGGTAGGTAAATCACGGGATGCCAACTTTGGCGAAGCAACTCGACAGTGAAGCTTGGAACTGACATTTTGAGAAACTGATTTTTAGCACCGTGGCACACTGCGATCGCGCTGATATCCGGTTCTAGAGATGCTTTCAAAATTTCGGGAACCGCAGCCCCCAACAGCACTTCCGTTTCGACTCGTAAGTTTAGGCTGATCAACTCTGCTTTCACGGTTGCCAGAGCTGCTTCAGCCGCCTGAATTTTTGGTTCCCGTGGAATCCCTCGCCGATCCACATCATCAAGCACCCAGCAGACATAGCAAGCTTCCAAAGTTCGATTAGGCTGGCTGACATGCTGCTTAACTTGCTCAATCAAGTACTTTGCTGTTTCTGAACCATCGTAAGGAAGCAGGCTCAATAGGTGTTACGGGGAGGTGAAGCGAGAGGCACAGATTGGTATCCTATC
>QBMH01000227.1 GCA_003249025.1 Leptolyngbya sp.
GAGGCACGGGTCAAGTTACATCGTCTTTACCCCTCAACTAAAGATTGAGATACCACTAGTGAGTTGAATTAATCAAGGAAGTCGTGATTATAGTAACGGAAAAACTCGGAGCGTTAAGGCTGAAAAGGTTAGAGGGTAGGGATCGTAGAAGCCATCTCGATTTTTATTTTCCGATCACGGAAGAGGTCATGTTCTAGACTTGTGGATCGACGTGAGTGAGCCTGAAAAACGGGTTGTTCTTTCTTGGACTATTGGATTTTATCAGGGTGCTGCAACCAGATTTCTAAGTCAGTAAAAGTTGAAAAATCTAGTAAGGCTTCGCCCAGGTTCTCTAGTTGAGTAATGGATAGCTTATCAATCTGCAACTTTACCACATCGGGCAATTCTCCCACGCGCCGCGCGAGCAAACGCAGAATTAGAGCTTTTTCGCGCTGCAATCCCTGCTCAATGCCCTGCTCCATCCAACTGGTGACAATCTGCATAACGACCTCCTGTTCTCGTCCTTCTAATCTACCAATTTCTGCTTGAAACACCTGCTCTTCTTGAGCATTTAGTCGTAGATAACTATCTACAAAGCCTGAAATCAATTCAGTTCGAGCCGGGTCTAGCCGCAAAGTTGCTAATAACCGCAGGCATTCTGCTTTGACTTTGGGGCGCTCTTCTGGAGCAATTCGCATCTTTGCCATGAGTGCCGCAGCGACTGGGTTTGGTTGAGTCAAATAGTCTCGCCAGTTGAGCCGGTTCAGTTGGATGGGGAGGAAGTTAAACTCTAATACTTTCAAGTCATCAAACCCTACGCTGTAGCGATGGGACTCCTCCCGATAGGGTTCATCGAAGGAAAAGACAACAATCGGATAGATGCGCTGGAGGTATTTCTGGTGGAGTCGAGCGAAGTAGAAAAAGATACGGCGGGCGAAATTAGCTTCGGTGGATGCTTGGTTTTCCACATGGATTAAGAAACCAGCGTCTTCGCCGGACAGCCGCACTTCTGCCAGTAGGTCAATCACCTGCTTTTCGCCAACGGTCAGGTCAGCAAAATATTCTTGGGGCAAGAACGTCACAGAATTTCGGTCAATTGAGTCCGCGACTTGGGGCAGAAACAGTTCTAAGAACTCAATGAAAAACGTCGATAAAAGTTGTTTGAAAAGTTCATCGTGATTCATGCGATCTGTCCGTGCCACTGCTACTCATCGGATGCTCTAACGTATCATCAAGAGGATCTTATTGCTCAGTTTTTGAGTAGCGATCGCTAACAAGGTTTTCCTACGCCAAGTCGCCGAGCAAATCTTCATCGTCTGCAAAAATCACCTCATCGCTTGCTTTTGCTGAAGGGATAGACTCAAATGACATAGAAGAAGTAGGCGCAGATGCTGTGGCTCCAATCATCTGACCCAGACCAGTAAATTGTTGAATTCGACTGAGAAGTACAGTCATCAACGTTTCCACATCGATCATCGGTCGAGTAACAGGCGATGGAATGCCAAAATCATCACGAATCATTTGGATCTGACGCTCCAATGCTCCAATGGATGTTTGAGCCGCTTCCTGGACTACTTGTGAATCTGCCTTTTGCGCCCTCAGCGCATAGGGCTTCCAGAATGCCAGTAGTGCATCGGTTGCTCGTTGTTTCCCTTCCCGTTGTGACAAGGTTTTAGACAAATTTCCGTTCAGGTAGGCAAAGACAGTCGCTAGCATCGTCCCAGATTCAACTTGGCAGATGAACTTGGAGCGTAATCGTCCAGTTTTGCTTGGTGCAGGCATAATTTTTGATCCTTCCTAACCTCGACGCACTTTACCTGCAAGTGCTTGAGCCAAACCATAAGCATCAGCAAACCGCATCGGACGCGCCAGATCAGCGTGAGCGTTGCGGGTTTCTTCCGCCAACGTTAGCAGCCGTCCCCCGATCGCATCCGCAAAGTACAAGTTCTCCGCCAGTCCCAAACTGGTGAAGTAGTCGCGCAGTTCCGATCGCAGTATATGAGCGACACCCCCTCCGATCACAATATCGGTTTGGTTCGTTCCAACCAGCAGATCGATCAGATTATCCCGGCAAAATGCCTCTAGGCGCTTCATCTCGCCCTGCCTGATTGCTGCAACTGCTGTGCCAAAATCCTTCAATCCGCCTTCAACTTTTGAAAGCTGTTGAGAATTATCAGTCGTCAGTGCTGCCAACAGGGAGTTGTAATCGGTTTCTCGAATCCCCGTTGCCGATGCATCTGCCTTAAAGCAATTCCAGAAGCCGAGAGTATCGCTGGTTTGCGACAGATTGGCGTTGAGCTTGCCGCCCTCGTATACCAGCACTGACAGATTCCGGTGTCCCATCATCAGGACAACCACTCGCCGGGTGTAAGACATTGCGATCGCCCCTTCCCTTTCCTTCCGATGCAGCAGATAAAGTCCCGTTCCCTCCGGATAGAACGAAGGAGCGATCGCACATTGCTGCTGCCGTCCACAGAACACAAACTCCTGACCAATTTCCCCAAGCTTGGTAGCGACATCGTTGCGATACCGAAATTCGTTCAGTGGCAATGCCAGGGAGACGACTGCATTGTAGTTCTTGACTCCCGCTTGAACTGCTGCCAAACCTAAAGCCGCCGCAACTTGATACGCCGCGATCCGCACTTTGTCCGCTGCAAAGCTGGAGCCATACCCGATCGCAGAGTTACCGACTAAAACAGTGCAATCTCCGACCCTTAGCCAAGCAGCTTCTCCCAGGTCGCCTGCTGCATCAAATTTACGCAAAGTCGTATCACTGACTCCTTCCACCACATCAGAGCCGAGCCAAAGCGGTTGGAACTCTCGATCCTGCCACCAATACAGGAACTTGCAGGCAGACTTGCCGAGGTCGCCTGCTAGATACAGAGTTGGTTTGCGATGCTCCAGAGATGGAGCGGAAGAAACGGTTGAAAAGCTGACCATTGCTTAATCCTGCGCTTGATGGAACTCGAATGGAACCCGAATGGAACTTGCTTGCAGGCAAAGGCTAGACATGGGTAATCAATGGAACTCAATTGGAACCCAACGGGAGAATGAAACACCAGAAATATCTATGCCGTAGACCTTTGCCCAACCAACACTACCTACCTTAAAGAATTGACCTGACCAGGATATGACTGCGATCGCACCGTTACCTGACTATCAACGAGGGTAAATTGTGAGTCCTCAGTCAGGTTATCGTCAGATGCTAGTCAGATCAGGTGTATATCGTGTGGGGCTACAAGGTGACAGTTGCTCTCGGATGCAGTTGCACCTAGATGCAGTTGCTCGTCCTGTGCCCTCCACACCTAACGCCCTCAATTTTGAGATGCGGATGCTCTCAAGTGCTGCATCTCTGAGTAGCGAGTAGCATCTCTCAGTTGCTCATAGATGCTCGTAGCTACTTTCCTCAGTTGCTCTCAGCTATTTTCAGATGCTCAGTTCTCACACTCTATGTCCAGTCAGGATTCCAAAAGATATTACATTACTCTTTCCAAGGAGGAAGTTGCTGAGGTGGAAGGGCAAGCAGAGCAACAACAAATCCCAGTTGCTCATGTTGTCAGAAATCGTTATCGGCAACAGGTGCAGTCGCAGAAGCATTCTGGTGCTGAGGTGAATTCTCATTCTGCTCAAAGCATCTCTGAGCAGCCCGCTAGCTCACCAGACAACTCTCAACAGCTACCCACAATGCCCGAAACAACAGTTGATCCTCCAATAATGGAGCAATTTTCCAACCAGATGACACAGGTAGAAGCCCAACTGGTTGCACTGAAACAGGAGGTGCGTCAACTAGTTGAAGAGGGCATTCCGACTCAACCCACGATCGAGCCTCAACTCCGCGCATCCCTTCAACCGCTCTATGCTCGACTCCAGCAAACAGAAACACAGATGTCTGAGGTGGGCAAGCTACTCGTTCAAGTTGTAGAACGATTGGCAGAGATTAGCCAGGTGATGGGCAGCGATCGCGCTCAATCAGCACTGCAATTTCAACGCCTGGAAGCCTTTCTGGAGGTTGTACATCTCCTAAATGAACGCCAGCTTATTGCCCTGACTCCCGCAGAAATGAGAGTACAAGAGCAAGACTTTATGAACGAAGTTCACACTCAATTGCAACAATATCTGGAAGGTGATGGTCGTCTCAATCGTTAATGTCACCCCAAATCATGGGAGTCGCTACTACACCCAGGAAGGAAACCGCACCGACAAAGAGCAACAGCAAGCCTCCAATTGGTATGGCAAGTTGACAAAAGTGTTAGGAGTAGAGGGGCAGGTGAATTCTGATGCCCTGACTCGCTTGATACACGGGTGTACTCCAACGGGTGAACCACTGTTGAATAAATCTCGATTGCACAGTTGGCAGCAAAACGCTCGATCTCAAGGGAAGGAAGTTCCTTTAGAACGGGCTGGGATTGATCTGACGACCAGTGCGCCTAAGTCAATCAGCATTCAAGCTTTGGTTTTCGGTGACAGTCGATTAGAGGAAGCCCACCGACAGGCAGCCGAGCAAATGCTGTCGGTTTTGGAGGATCGCTATGCACTCACGCGATTGACCAAAGACAAGCAGCGGCAGAAAATTCTCACCGGACAACTGGCGATCGCTCAGTTCCATCACGACAGCAGCAGAGCACTTGACCCCCAACTCCATACCCACAACCTGATCCTCAACCTCCAACAACGACCCGATGGCAGGTGGCAGAGCCTTGATAACGAGGCAATCTATCGAGCAAAAATGCTGTTGGGGAAAATTTACCGCAACGAATTGGCGCTCCAGATTCAAGCATTAGGATATGGCATTCAAGTAACAAATTCTCGACACAGGCTGTGGGAGTTGAATGGGTTTTCTTCCAGTCAGATGGGTCAGTTCAGCAAACGCGCCCAGCAGATTGAGGCGGTCGCCGGAGCAGATGCCAGTAGCCGTAAAAAAGCCTCGATCACCTTCACATCTGGTAGGCAGGAGAAGCAATCTGTTCCCTGGTCAGCGCTAGTAGAACGATGGCGGCAGGAAGCGTTGCAATCAGAAATTAAACCAATTCAAACAGGACAGACAATACACCCAACGAGCCTCATGGCTCAAACTGCGGTACAAGCCGCGATCGACCAAATCACTAAGCCTGTTTTTCGACGAGAGGAGATCGAACATCTTGCCCTGCTGCCACCCGGACAAGCCAGCATCACCGAGATCGACGCTGAGATCGACCATCACCCTAACCTACTTCTTTGCTCCAACACTCAGGGGCAACGTCGTTATACCAAAGGAGTTCACGATGTACTTTCCAGAAATGCGGGAGAGAGCCAAGTACCAACCCCCAACCTTGCTGAAACAGCCCTCAGCTACAGTAGTAACCAATTTAGCCAGTCCACCAACTCAACCTACAACCCCAACGCCCTTATTCGTTTCCGCGACAAACTCCGGGCAACTGTCGCCGACTACCAGAACCGAACCGCTGGAGGACATCTGGCAGGAATGGAAATCGGAGCAACCCAACTTAGCGACAGCATCCCAGATCGAAGAGTTGAACCGCTGGGTCAAGCCGATACCCAGAGCGATGTTTTTGCTTCGACGGAAACTGGAAGACCAGAGCCGGAGACTGGAAGCGATGGACGTTCACTTGATGACCGTGTTGCAGGAGATAGAAGCATCAACGGAAATTATGCAACCGACCAGATCGAAACCTTTACAACAGAATCAAGTGCGATCTCAGCCGATGACGACTGGGAACTGGAACGCTCTCGGCATTAAGGCACTAGAAGTCTTTCTAACCGTTGGAGTCACAGTAATGCTCCTACAGATTATGCCGCTTTGGTTCAGAGTATCCAGCCCTCAACAGTTTCCAGTTGAGCAACAGAAAGGAGGTAAATAATGTCTGCCTTGCAAGAACAAGGGGAAAGAGCCGCTCAAATTCGCCCGATTCTAGAGCGTACCTTTGCCCTGGCACAATCTTGGGGATTGGTGGAGCAGGCAGGTGATAATTTGCAATACCAGGGTCAAGAACACACGCTAATTTACAACCCACAATCCGATCAATTCTCGATGGTCAATCAGGATGGCTCCTGTCAGTTATCTTGGCATGAGCAATTATTTCTCGCTAAAAGTAGCCAGGAAATCACAGACCAGCAGTTTAGAGAATTTCAGGAATTGGGGCAGTGGCTCGATACTCAGCAAGTTCCTCAGTTTGCCGCTTCTGAGGTTGAAGTTCCTAATAGCACCGCTCGACTGTTTGAACAATATGCCAGTCAGGGTGAATCCACTTTCAAACTTGCCGCTGAGAGTACTGAGGATTTCTACCGGGTACAGGTAGACAACATTGTTTACCTAATCAGCCAAGATGCTGAAACGGGAGACTACGACCTGAAACGCGAGGATGGGATTGCATTAACCACGGCTGATCTAAATGCTTGGGCATCGGTTGATCTGTGGCTTGACGAACTTGACGAGCGATCGCTCATTCCTGGCTCCTCAAAAACATCAGACTGGGAATCTCAAACGCAATTGGCAGATAGTCTCCTCTCTAGTGCGGAGTTCATTTTGGCGTTCCGGCACGACTTTGAAGCGATCGAATACGATCAGGTACAGCAGAGCTACATCATCGGTTTGGATGACTACAGCATCGGCTACAGCCCGACAGAGGATACGCTTTGGGTGCAGCGAGGCACGGAGCAGCTAGCATCTACCAGTCACCAGTACTTGGACGAAGATTCACAGACGTTGACCCACTTATATGATGTTGGAAGCATCACTCCGACAGACATTTATCGCTTTCAGGAGTGGACAACCTGGTTGCGGCTTAAACAGGATGAGTTGCTGCAACAGCAGAGCATAGAAGAGTTTGACCTAACAGAGAAAAATCGGTTAGATCACGATTTTGAGCGGTAGTCAGATCACCGTGCGATCGCTGCCATACGAGAGTCAGATTGACTGCATAAGGTGAAGTCATTAACCACCATTTGCATTTGTTACCGCTATGACCCAACAACTTCCAATTGATAACTTACTCAACACCTTGCTGAGTGAAACTGTTTTTGGCAAAGACCTGAGTGAAAACGATAAAACGACGGTTAAAGAGATGGTGCAAGCCCTGACTAGAGAGATGAATGACGAATTGATCCAGCAGCCTGATGCAGATAATTCCGAGTTTGTTACCGACGATGATGCGATTGCTCAACTTGACGCGATGTTAAGCGAGTTGGGTGTTGACCCCAAAGTACTTTCTCCAGATGTAACTTTGGATGACTTGTTTGACCAGCAGAGTGATTCCACACTGATTGACGCTCTCAGTGATCATGTAGATTCTGCTTATAGCCTGATTGAGGTGTTATCTAGTCGTCCAAGCACACGGCAATCACTGGATGAACTGCGACGGGTGGAGTTACATCTGACTGCGGCAGAAATCGGAGTTGCAGATTTGCAGCAAATTCTGGAAGGATGCAGGCAAAGTCAGCCCACTCAGCATTCCTTGCGTCAGCGTATCAAAACAGTGTTGCTCAAAGAGTTCAACTTTATTAATAGACTGGTTCGACGGGTATGAAGTTACGCTATGCGGTTTTATTTGGAACCATGTTGCTCTTGCCGGTGGAAATAAAGTTGGGAGTTCCGGCTCTGCTGATGAAAGGAGAGCAAATGGGAGTGTTGCAAGTGTTCACCAAATCCCAAACTTCTTCTATCTACATAGTGGAGACGATCGCCTTCAAGTCCAACCTGACGCTTACAGTTCGCACTTCAGAAAAGTCTGTCATTAAAGTTCAACTGATCGGGCTTCAGGCTGCAAATAAGCAATGGCAGAGTCAGGCAGCGGGAGCGATCGCACTGCTACTACAAGCATCAAACGCACAAGTCTCTCTGATCAACACTCAACCGATTAAACCAGGAGAGATCGCGGGGATCATAACGTTACCCAACGGCACTTCGCTGCAAGAAATTCTGCTGGCTGATGGATTGGCAAAGTTAGACTTTCCTCCACTTGCACGACTACCTCAAGAAACCACTCAAAGGCTACAACACGCCGAAGCCCAAGCAAAAGCGCAACGCAAGAACGTTTGGGGAGAAAACCATACTCGTTTCGTCACTCAATCATGACTATCCTTCAATCTGCTCCAACCAACCGTCGTTCCAACCCCAACGAATGGTGGCAGGGCTGTTCTATTGAAAGAAGGAAAATAGGAGTGGGATGTCATGGGCTAAATG
>QBMH01000228.1 GCA_003249025.1 Leptolyngbya sp.
CACGACTCCTTGGTCCCAAACCAAGGCTTCTAGACCGCTGAATTACATCCCGATGCTTGGTACTCCTAGCGAGATTTGAACTCGCACATGGACTGTTTTTGAGACAGCCGCCTCTACCAGTTGGGCTACAGGAGCGAAAAACTCATCACTAACAGAAATGGGAGGATAGAGATCTCGACCCAGAGATATCTCACGCCTCCCGACTGGAAAGGAAGGAATCGAACCCTCAAACACTTGATTCAAAGTCAAGTCGCTTTGCCTGTTTGCGTACTTTCCAATAAACTTCTTGCCGATCGCTAGTGAGCAAGATTGGATGCCGAGGTAGGGCTTGAACCTACAAAACTCCTGTTTCAGAGACAGGTGACTTTACCAATTCGTCTACTCGGCAATGAATGGCTGCCTCGGTGGGGATTGAACCCACGACCTCTCGCCTTAACAGGCGATCGCTACTACCGCTGAGCTACAAGGCAATACTTTACGATTAGCGCTCACAGATGAGCGACAGTCCCTCAAGGTCGGGATCGAACCGACGACCTCCTGTGCTTCAAACAGGCGCTACTACCTACTGAGCTACTGAGGGAAACGGAGAGAGAGGGAGTCAAACCCATCAATGGAATCATCCACGACTGTTTAGCAAACAGCTTGCCCTGCCGATGGCGATCTCTCCAAAAGTTGGTAGGTCGGGCTGGAATTGAACCAGCAACGCGATCGCGGCGGTTTTACAGACCGTTGCCCACACCAGTAGGCGAGCCGACCCAAGAGATAGAATTTTGAGTTTTGGATGGAATTTTTCAACTCACAACTCAAAACTTAGAACTCAAAACTCATTAGTTATTTGTCAGGCAGTGCCGACGGGAGTTGAACCCGCAAACACAAGATTGAAAGTCCTGTGGCTTTACCAATTTGCCTACGGCACCCAGTTTTGAAAGTATCTACAATGTGCAAGTTTAAGAAGCTGTTTTTAACCTGCGAACAGGGCATAGGACTTGAACCTATAAGACTGATCGGAAAATCAGTTTTTACCAGTTTGTAAGCTTCTTGGATTAGGTCACACCGTAGAACGCAGAGATCAGGATTTGAACCTGAACCAAAGGCTTTGGAGACCCCAATGCTGCCGTTACACCATCTCTACAAAGGAGTCCGAGGCGGGAATCGAACCCACGCTAGTTGGTTTTGCAGACCAACGCCTTCCCACTTGGCGACTCGGACAGAGTGAGTAGCCGTAATGAGTTGCAATACGGCTACACGGGGATGATGGGATTTGTAGCTCGCTTCTGCAAAGCAGTACCCACGATCTTTCGCTCGACAGGCGATCGCTTTGAACCAGCTAAGCTACACCCCCAAAAAGAGAGGAAGGAAAGAACTAGAGAATAGGACATCGGTAAAATGCCTGCTTCCTGTCTCTAGTTTTTGCTTCCTAGAAATCAAATGGCAATTCAGTTTTCAAGGTTCAGGGGTAGCTTGATGTCAGCCAGAGTTAGAGAAATCTGCTAGAGGAATATGCGCCGTTCCAGGTGACAGGTTTGCCTGAGGTGGCGAAGTGTCTGATTGTGGTTAGTGGTATTCAGAAATTGGGTTTTCTGATTGGATGGATCATTGTCAGGTTGGGCAAAAGCCTTGGGTTTGGGAGTTTCTGGGAACTCTAAAGGCTTCGGTAGATGACTGACTCGCTCTACTGACCGAGTACCCATTGGATTGGCTCCTGTGTGTTTTATCTCATGCTACAAATGTAGTATATGTATTACGGGGTGTCAAGGGGGGATGACAACTTTTTTGGAAGCTGGAGAACTGAAGCTGGATGCTTATGGTTCAATGCTGCTTTGTTGCTCTTTCCAGAACTGGTCGGCGAAGGCAACAGCCGGATGGATGGGTGCTTTGGGCTTGCTTGGCAGCACCATGCCAATTTCATGCAGTAGGCGATCGCCTTTCCTTGAGTTGCATTTTTCGCAAGCCGTGACCACGTTATCCCAACGGTGTTGTCCATTTTTTGAACGAGGGATGACATGATCGAGCGTTAGATGCTTGGTGCTGCCGCAGTATTGGCAGGTGTGGTTATCGCGGCGGAAGACCTCCCGACGGTTGACAGGTGGCACTTTCCAATGCCGCTGTGGGTTTCCATCTATGAGGCGGATGTGTTCCGTAACCTGTAGTACGATGGTGGGCGATCGCACTTCCCACTGTTGCGTACTGCTCAATTCCAGGGATTCTGCCTGACCCGTGACCAACAACGCGATCGCCCGCTTAATGTTGATTCGTGCCAAGGGCAGATAGTTCTTAGAAAACACCACCACCTGGTTTTGTAGTATTCGTGGCTGATGAGTTTGCATAAAATTCACTCCTCAAAAAACAACCCCCACCTCTGGTCACAGAAGCGGGGGATTGGGAAAGGGGATGATGCTTTGCCCTAGGTCGGTGACAGGATTGCCCTGCACCTGCCGCTCTGAATTTGTTGAAACCGATTGAACCACTGGATAAACGCTGTCCGATTGCTTCCACTGATATAGTTGTCGCCACAATCCATCTCAAATCTCGACAACAGGATTACCTTGCCTAAACCCAGATGGGGTCGGCATGACATGGCATGATGTAGGGCTAGAGAGGTTTGACGTATCATAGGAAGCTTGTAGTTTCTTGTATTACAAAGACTATTCATAGACTACACTTGTAGTATGAAATTGTCCACTGTTTGGTTGAATTCAGTGGTTCGGGTGTGGATACACTCCAACAAAATGTCATTACGGACGAATCTTCTTGCTATACCTGAATTAGATCAATGAGAAAAAATGGCAACCCAAGGGAAACCTGTGACAGAAGCAGATTTAATCAAGGAAGTGTGTCGGAGAATCCGCGTTGCTCGCAGCTATTGGGATGCTCACAATAATGCTGCCTGCCGTGGAGAACGCGATCGCGCGTTGGAACTGTACAACACGCTGACCAAGACGCAAAAAGATCAAATTCCTCAAGTGCTGCGCGTTTGGTTGCGTTACCGCAGTGAGAAATACTTTGGGGCACATCAAACACCACCGGGTCGAAAATCAAAGCGGCACTCTAAATGATTACAACCCTGCCACTCTGCGATCGCCTGCCTGCTCCAATTTGTTCAGGGCTTGCCTTAACCGCGCTTGCCCCGATGCAAGATGTGACCGATTTGTTTTTTATGAATGTGATTGCCAGTTACGGCAGTCCCGATTACTTTTTTACTGAATATTTTCGGGTTCACCCGACTTCCACCCTAGATAAAAAAATTCTGCGATCGATTACTGAAAACACCAGCGATCGCCCGATCTTTGCCCAGATGATTGGCGAGAGCATCCCCGACTTGGTGCGGATTGCCCAAACCCTCAGCCATTACCCAATCGCAGGCATCGACTTGAATATGGGCTGCCCTGCCCCCAGAATCTATCGTAAAAATGTGGGCGGCGGGTTGTTGCGCGATCCTGAACAGGTGAACCGAATTTTGGGTGAATTGCGAGAGACGGTTGATGGTCGCTTGAGCGTCAAAATGCGAATTGGCTTTGATAATACCGACCACTTCGATCGCATCCTCGACCTGATCAATCGGCACCACATCGATTTACTCAGTTTGCACGGTCGGACGGTCAAAGAAATGTATCGGGGCGCTGTGCATTATGACCTGATTGCCCATGCCGTGCAGCGAGTCAATTGCCCAGTTTTAGCGAATGGGAATGTCACCTCCGCCCAAACTGCCGCCGCTGTCCTTGCTCAAACTGGAGCCGCCGGAGTGATGGTGGGTCGTGCGGCAATTCGCAATCCCTGGATTTTTAAGCAAATTCGCCAAATTCTGAAGGCGGAACCTGTGTCTATCGTCACGCTGGCTGAAGTGCATGACTACATTGAGCGATTGCGCCAAACAACGACTGCATTCACAATCCCAGAGCGATCGCGGGTGAGCTATCTGAAAATGTACCTCAACTACATTGCCCAAAGTGTGGATGCAGCAGGCGCTTTCTTGCACGATATGCGCCGGACGCAAACCGACTCTGAACTGCGATTAGTTTGCGATCGCTACTTACTGAGCAATCCCGATCAAGAGTTTGCCCTAGAACCCTATCCTGGACTGGTTGCTCGTCCAGTGAGTGAGTGCTGAGTGCTGAGTGTGGAGGACTAATTTTGAGTTTTGAGTGCTGTAGCAGTTTTACTCAAATGCCCCTCGTCTCTCGTCTCTCGCCCCCAGCCCCTCACCTCTATCAATTTTTCTTCCCCAAGAAGAACTTGAGTATGGTTGAATATCACCATGAAAAGTTCTCGACACTACTGGTTACTGGGTGGCATCTTGTTGCTGGGGGCGGTGCTGCGGTTTTGGCATCTAGATTTGAAGCCGCTGTGGATGGATGAAGTGATCACAGCAGTGTTTAGCTTGGGGCATACTTACCAGGATGTACCGTTAGGAGAAGCATTGCCCCTGGCGGCGTTTAAGCAAATTTTTACCCTAAATTCCCAGGCAACCTGCGCGCAGATTATCGAAACGGTATCAGTACAATCGGTGCATCCGCCGCTATTTTTTTGTGGGATGCACCAATGGCTGAGGTGGGTCAATGAGATTTCTATGGACTGGGTGTGGAAGCTGCGATCGCTACCTGCGTTGTTTGGGGTTGGGGCGATCGCGGCTCTTTATCTACTCAACCGTATCGCCTTTTCTGCCAAAGCGGGACTCGTGGGCGCGGCTCTGATGGCAGTGTCGCCGTTTGCCGTCTACCTATCCCAAGAGGCCCGTCACTACACCCTGCCCATGCTGCTAGTGATTTTGGCGTTAACTGGGTTGTATGCCATGCTCGTCGATGTGCAAAGACAGCAGATCAGGCTCCCCATTTGGCTGGGCTGGATTGCCATCAATAGTATTGGGTTCTATGTTCACTACTTCTTTTTACTCGTCTTTTTTGCTCAAAGTGTGACGCTAGTTTTAGGCGCTCATAGAATTGCTCGATTAAATAGGGCGGTCAGCCAGTTGGCAATGCAGAAAGCGCGCGCCGCCGCCAGTTGGCAACATTCGCAGATTGTCCTAGCGTCTACACCCGGTAACCGGAAACTGATAGAAGCGATCTCTCCCCCCTATGTCCTACCTTTCTCCTCCATTACCCCATCGCCTTTGCCTTATCTGCTTCCCATCTTCATCGTTTGCCTGACCTACTTGCCTTGGCTGCCGAAGTTTTTCAGCCATATGGGTCGCCCAGAAATCGATTGGATGAAGTCTCATGCTCCCAGTTGGCACGATCTGATTGCGCCTTTATGCCAGCTTCCGCTCGGCTGGATTTTGATGGTGGTGGCGTTTCCGGTGGAGCAACAACCGCTTTGGATTATCGGTTTTTGGGGGTTATTCACGCTAATTTTTGTGGGTTGGCTGATTGGGCAAATCAGAATAGGATTGCGGCAACTGTGGCGATCGCCACAGTCTCATCTGGCAACCTGGATGTTCATCACATTTATTGGGGTGGTGGTGCTGGAGTTTGTGGCGATAGCTTATCTAATGGGTACGGATTTGACCCAAGTGCCACGCTACAATTTCATCTACTTTCCAGCGGTATGTGCGTTAATTGGAGCCTGTTTAAGCCAGCGATCGTCCATCCGCAATCCATCCAAAAAACTGACTTTTCAAGGATCTAAAAGTCCCCAAGCGATCGCGATCGTTTTGCTGGTATCACTATTAAGCAGCATCTTTGTAGTACAAGGTCTGGTCTTTCAAAAACCCTACAATCCTAATCTAGTGGCACAGAACTTATCCGTTGAACCAACCCAGAATCGTTTAGTAGTCACTGCTTACCAAGATTTTCAAGATATTGCATTGGGACTTAGTTTTGCCCTAAAATTGCACCAACAAGAACCTCAAGCAAACAATTCGTCCCGCACGCACTTTGCACTACTTGCCCAAACCAATGGATACGATCAAGTTTGGTCTAATCTTGCTCAGTTAAAACAGCCATTGTCATTACCGCTGAATTTGTGGGTCATCAGTCCAGGGTTAAAACGCCGTGACTACAAGCCGCAGCTTTCAATCCGCGATCGCGCAGGCACTCCACATTCTTGCACCATCGATCCAGCCCATTATCACCGCCTTGGGATTCCCTACCAGCTTTATCAGTGCCAAAAATAAAGCACTACTCCTCCACCCCTTCACTCCTCCACCCTTCTACTCCTCCATCTGCCAGGGATCTTTGGTGTACTCGTTGTCCAACACCTTTTTGGGACGCATGATCAACACGATTCGTCCTAAGATACTTGCTTCGGTTGTTTCGCTAAACCAGCGAATCTGAAGTTGATCACTTTCTTCTACCAAAAAGTAGCTGCTAACATCCCAAGTACGCTGAGCGCGATCGACGATGATTAACACTTCTTCGGCTCTACCCGGAAGCGTAGTAGGAAGGCGATCGCTCACTTCCAAAACGGCAACCGGGTCTTCTGCCAGCCGAATCACCTGCCAACCGGGTACCGAAACCCAAGCCCCTGTACCTGAAAACTGCACCATGCCAAAGGAGTCATTTTCTTCGACTAGAGGAACAGCTTGCAGGTCAGTTTTGGTAAGAGGAAACTTGCCTACAACCGGAATGATTCGGGGTAAAAACTCATCTTCTTCCAGTCGATAAAGCGGCAGCATTGGCTCTGACTTGGCTGATACCACGGCGAAATCTGTCAGCAGCTTTTCAATTTGCTGGCGGGCAGGCTCGCTATGGGCAAAGCGCAACCCTTTCGCAATCAAGCGCGATCGCTCTTGTAAATCAGCTTTTTGGCGTGCCTGCTTCCAAGATTGATACGCCACCACATCCCCTGGATGCTGGCTAAATCCTTCAGGAATCGCACCCAAGCGAGAAAAATCTTTGACCGCTTTGACCACATCCTTCGCTTCATCAATATCCAAGCCCTTTTCTTGAACTAAATCCGCAGTTGCGGCTCGTTCGGTTTGGGTTAAAATCCGCAGTTCATACAAAATGTCGCTGCCTTTGCGATCGAACAGCGATCGCGTCGCTTCAGATACGCCCACCGCCATAATCGTGGCATGAACCTGAGCGCCCACAATCACTTGATTTTGTTGAATTGGTTCAAATCCAGTCTCTTCAAAAATAGTTTGGGCATCGTAACCTGCTTTTTGCAACGCTTGGCAGGCTTGCCCCCATTCCACCCAACTTCCCTGCTTGCGACGAAGATTGAGAAACAATTCTGAGGCGTTGATCTCAGCTTTAGCAGGATTGGATGAAGCATCATCGCGGGAATTTTCAGTCATAAGTTAGAGTCGGTGAAAAGTTTAGTGAAAATTTTAAATCTAACAGGTTGACGTTTCTTCCTGTCTCAAGGCATTATAATTGATGCACAAGGGGCTATAGCACAGTTGGTAGCGCGTCTCAATGGCATTGAGAAGGTCAGCGGTTCGAATCCGCTTAGCTCCATTGGTCTTCAGGTCAAAATCTTTAGAATTTTGTGTGATGTGATTTAAGGCATCTGTTTGCCGCTGTGGCAGGGGGATGCTTTAATCGTGATGCGGCAGAAAGATGCCTTATTATCAATGGTTATGAGTCCAAGGACTTTTCCATAACTCCAGATGACTGTTTTCTTTAATCGTTGAGGGTTAATTCCCGTGACTTGCCACGCCAGTGACATAGCGGAAGTGCGTCCCGAAGGGAAAATTTCGTAATGCCTCATTCGCTTGTTGCGGGGATAGGAATTTTAGCGCTCCGCCTTTACTGCAAGGTTTTTTCGGGTAATGTTATAAACTTGTTGTTTTGCCCTAAATAGATAAGCCGAACTCATAGCGATTAATAAACAACCCAATGACCACATCATGCATCAGCACTGACTTGGAAAAGCAAATGGTTTTGCGAGCCAGTCGTTTAATCCGAGTCCGTAAGGTTAAATGCTTGCGTTCAATCTTCTGAGTATTGCGTTTACCCACCGTGTGCAGACTTGGGTCGAGATGTCTTTCATAAGCTCCCCAACCATCTGTGTAAAACTGCATAATGCCAAAGGTTCGAGTAACGCTTTGAGTCGAATAAATGCCTCATCCTGATGCTCTGCTAACA
>QBMH01000229.1 GCA_003249025.1 Leptolyngbya sp.
GATACCGCTGTTGTTGGGGCAGGGTTAGTCGAGATTTAACGGTTCTGGCAGCAAGTTAATCACAAAACCTGCCCGTACAAATATTTTGCTTTCTAGAACCTGCCTGAGCGCAAAAAGTTTGTGAAGCGGCAACGGCGGCTGAAAATAGAGCGGTAAGATAAAAATGCCATTCCTTCAACCCTATTTTGACAAACCAGCATGAGCGAACTAGATCAACAACTCCGCGAGTTGGTCATTGAAGCCTGCAAGCATCCGCCAGGAAGCACTTCCCGGCAGCGCAACCTAACGCGGGTGATTCGCCTCGTGTCGCCCAAACTCTGGCGGGAAACTGTTTCCTACTATCAAGATGCGGTGCAGCAAACCTGGGTTTATTTTTGCAGGCACATCTGCGGCAGCTACAATCCTGAATTGGGTAGTGTGCCGACCTGGTTGAATGCATTTCTCAAATTTCGCCTACTGGACTTTAGAAACGCCACGCAAAACGACACAATAACGCGAGTTCCTTCCCAAATAGAACGGGATGGTGAGTTGATTGATCGGATTGAAGCGATCCCCGCTCCACCTCCCATAGAACCACTCCTAGAAATCGTAGAAAACTGGGTAAGGGCGGATGTCACTGGGGAACTAAAAAGCCTGCATATTAAAGGACACCCAGAAGTCAATGCTCAGATGTTGATTTTGCGACGCTTGCTTTCGGAAACCAAATGGAAAGACCTAGCTGATGAGTTTGGAGTGGGCATTCCAGCCCTCAGCAGTTTTTATCAACGCCAATGTATGCCCCGTCTGCGTAACTTTGGTGAGTCCGAGGGATATATCGATAGTAATTAAGGATTCTGCCTCGGAGAAAACAACATGACCCAATTAACTGATGATTTTGCCCTGCCGTTACCCATCACCCAAGCAACCCGCCAAACGGCACAAGCGTTTGCCAGTCAGCAGCCTAATCCTCAAAAAGCAGAGCAGGTGAGGCTGAATACGCTAGCAGTGCTGGTGGTACATGACTATCTTCAACTCATGGAAATCTCCACCAACCTCCCTGCCAGCGATAGCTGGAATCGGGTGTTGCGCCTATGTGCGGATGTGGCAGATTTGCAGGTAGCCGGACTAGGGCGGCTGGAATGTCGCCCAGTGCTGCCTAATCAGACCCTCTGCCCGGTGCCGTCTGAAACTTGGAGCGATCGCATTGGCTATGTGGTGGTGGAACTGGATGAAGCGGCTGAGACTGCCCAGTTACTAGGGTTTGTGCCCAGAGCCACCACGGAAACTTTGCTGTTGAATCAATTGCGATCGCCCGAAGAGTTGCTAGATCATCTCGCAGAATTACGCTATCCCCAACCCAGCTTTGTAGCCAACCTCAGCCAGTGGATTCAAGGCGCGATTGACGAAAGCTGGCAAACCCTGGAAGAACTTTTGAATCCCGCTCAACTCAGTCCTGCGATCGCCTTTCGTAATCGGTTAGCAGCACAAAGTCCAGCGAAGTCAATTAATTTGGCTGGCGTAGTCGTAGCCCTAGCAGTCGATGTGCGTCCTCAAGCCGATGGCTCAACGGATGTGTTCATCCAACTGCACCCGCCAATTGATGGCTTTTTACCCGTTGGCACCCAGTTTTCTGTGCTAAATGAAGTCGGCGAAGTGGAACTAGAAACCACTGCCACAGGCACCGAAGATTTTCTAGAGTGGCAGATTGGAGGTAGACAGGGCGATCGCTTCACCGTTCAAATCGCCCACAACCAAACCCAATTCACCCAAGACTTCATAATTTAATCCACTCGCCCTTCGCCACTCGCCTTTCCCATGGCTAAATTAGTCGTTCTAAAAATTATCGACGGCAGTTTTGAGCAAGGCTTTACTGTCATGCAGGAAATCGGGGAAGACCATCAACGCCCCACCAGCACTACCCTGGGCAAGCTGCCGCCTCTGCCCGAAATGCCCTTGTACTATAGCCGCTGGAAGGAAAGCTATGGGCGACTAGAGTCGCGCTATCGGATTATTGTTAAAAAAGGGCAAAAACCAAACGTATCAGTGTTGGATGACTGCCACAACGCCTCAAACATGCTCAGGGCAAGGCTCAACACCTGGTTTCTTGCAGAAGACTATCGCAGTATTCGAGAGAAATGGCTCCAGCAGCTATCGCCAGAGGATGAGATCCGGATTCTGATTCAAACCGAAGATAGTCAGATGCGCGCCCTGCCCTGGAATTTGTTGGAGTTTCTAGAAGGCTATCCTAACGCTGAAATTGCCATTAGTGCACTGAACCTGGAACCGCCCCCCCAGCGGCATATGTTGCCAAAATCCCGCGTAAATATCCTTTCGATCGTGGGCAACAGCGATGGGATTGATACCGATGTGGATCAAGGACTGCTCGATCAACTGCCTCAAACCTATATTGAGCGTTTGATTGCCCCCGATCGCAAAACCTTGACCGATCAGCTTTGGAACACGCCTTGGGATATTCTCTTTTTTGCCGGACACAGCACCAGTCAGGATGGCAAGGGACGCATTTTTCACAACAAAACCGATAGCTTGACCATGGGCGAACTCAAATATGCCCTGCAAAAATCGGTTGCCCATGGCTTACAGCTTGCCATTTTCAACTCCTGCAATGGTTTGGATATTGCGCGGGAACTAGCAGAACTCAACATTCCCCAAATTATTGTGATGCGAGAACCCGTGCCCGATTTGGTTGCTCAAGAGTTTCTAGCCTATTTTCTGAGTGAATATACTCAGGGTACATCCCTTTATCTGTCGGTACGTGCGGCACGGCAACGGTTGCAGGGCATGGAGGATCGTTTTCCCTGCGCGACTTGGCTACCGCTGATTTGCCAAAACCCTACGGTATCTCCGCCGCTGTGGCAAGACTTTTTGCAGCCGGAACCCATTCAAGCGCCAACGCCCACATCAATGCCTATTCGCCACAGTTTGGCGATCGCCCTGCTCACCAGCTTTACCGCTGCCGCTTTAGTTGGAGCCGTGCGCTTTGCTGGACTGTTGCAGCCAAGTGAACTTGTCGCCTTCGACCACCTGATGCGACTGCGCCCCCCAGAACCCCCAGACTCACGCTTACTGGTAGTGGCGATCGATGATGAAGACTTGCAACAGCAAAGCAAAAAAGAAGACCTGAAAGGTGCCATCTCAGATCGCAACCTGACGAAATTGCTGGATTTATTAAGCAAACATCAACCCCGTGCGATCGGGCTGGATCTTTACTCCCCCCGTTCTACCAATCAGAGCAATCCTCAACCCGCTGCCCTAACCGCTCACTATCGACACAACGAAAAGCTGATCAGCATTTGCCAAGTGGGCAGCGACCAAGCCAATCCCTACGGTAAAGCGCCATCATCGGATATTCCTCCTGAGAGTTTTCGGGTGGGATTTAGCAACTTTGTGATGGATACAGATGATATTGTTCGCCGTCACCTGCTAGCTATGAATTCTGGGTATCAGCAAGAATCGCTTTGTCAGGTGCCCACTGCCTTCAGCATCGAGTTAGCCCTGCGATATCTACAGTATCTGCAAACCGATTCGGATGCGGCTGCAACTGGATTTTATTCACTGAATGGCAACGAAACCTTCAAAATTCAGCTAAAGCAACAGCCCAAAGACTTCATCCCGGTTCCCCATGGCTACGCTTCCCTAAACCATCCTGCGAGAAAAGTCATTTTCCCATCGTTGCCAGCGCGAGTAGGCGGCTATCAAGCCCAAGGAATCGATGGCAGAGGCAGTCAGATTTTACTCAACTACCGTGCCGAAGAGAATTTACAAGACATTGCTACTCAAAAATCGCTGAGATGGTTTCTTTCTCAGGACAATCCGCCTTCGCCCCAAGAGTTAGACCAACTGATTCGAGACAAAGTGGTGCTAATTGGCGTAACTGCACGAGAAAAGGATGATTATCACAAAACCCCCTATGGAAACACCTTTGATGATCGCGTTCCTGGAGTTTTTATCCATGCTCATATGCTGAGTCAACTGCTGAGCGCAGTGCTGGATGGGCGACCGCTGCTGTGGGCATGGTCACCTTGGGGTGATTGGGTCTGGATTGTTGGCTGGTCTTCCTTAGGAGGGTTGCTGGCATGGGGAGTCTCTCTTCGTAAGCCATCTCGCAGGGCGATGTGGTCGCAGCTTGTTTTAGTCTTGGGCGTGTTTACCGGCATCCTCTATGGAGTCTGTGCTGGATACCTAATTGTTTGGGCTGGCTGGCTTCCTTTGATTCCGGCTGGGTTGGGGCTTGGGATTGCAGGTAGCGGTGCCACGGTAATCCTCAGTCACGTTTCAAGTCGATCTTTGCAATAAATTTATTGATATTAGGAGCAGAGTTATGAAGATGATTCAACGATCGCATTTAAAAGTAGCGATCGCGCTGATCAGCAGTCTGGCAATTCAGGTGGGTAGCAGTATCCAAGCCAATTCCCTACTCGCCCATTCAGCCCAACTAGCGCCAATGAAAATCGCTCAAAAACCGAGAGGGAATGTGCGTTTGGTGAGTCGACCAACTCCCAAAGGACGACCCCCCGTTGGAATCTATCGCGGGGGCGGCTCCAACCGGAGTCTTCCAAAAGAAGGCGAACCCATTGTTTGCCCTAAAGCTGAACCGCCGCTCACTGCGTTAGTTCCGTTTGAAGAACAAGAGCGACCGGATAAGCTTCCTCCTAGCATAAAGGTATGGAGTTATACCACAGCGGCTCATCCCACCTTGTGGTTCTATATGCCTTATACGAAAAACCAAGCGATCCCAGTTGATTTGACCGTAGTGGATGATGATTCATTAGCGATCGTCATTCCCCCAATACCAGTCCAGTTGTCCAATAAACCCGGCATTATTGCAGTCCGCATTCCTCCCTCAGCCCCAGTTCTAGAAATTGGCAAACGCTATCGTTGGGCGCTGACCTTGAACTGTGCCTCTGATGCCAATACGAGTAACAAAATTCAGGTTGAGGGCGTGATTGTGAGAGAAACGCCCAATGCAGCGGCAATGGCAGAATTAGCAACTGCCAAAGGAGTTCAAAAAGCTGTGATATACGCAGAAAACGGGTTTTGGCAGGATGCCCTGACCACCTTGGCAGAACTTCGCCAAAAAAACTTTGCAGACTCTACCTTAAAAAGTGATTGGCAAAGCTTGTTAGAAAGCATGATGCTGTCAGGCTCATCCAAAGAGTTTAAACCCGAAGAGTTGGTAGACCAGCCGTTTGCTAATTAGAGAATGCAGGGCAATTCTATGAAGGATTTGCTTTGCAGCATTGCGAATCGCAAACAAGAAGTCAGAATTTAGTATTGCCATGCCTTAACCAGGTCATGTTAACTATTAAGTAGAAACTATTCAAAACAAAGAGGTGATTATGACGGCGATCGATCAAAAAGTACCCACTGTTGTATTCAAAACCCGTGTTCGCGATGAATCGGTTGAGGGTCCCAATCCGTACCGCTGGCAAGACACCACAACGCAGGATCTTTTTAGTGGCAAACGAGTCATTGTGTTCTCTTTGCCAGGTGCATTTACGCCAACTTGTTCCACGACTCACCTACCTCGCTATGAGGAACTTTATGACGAGTTTAAGGCGCAGGGTATTGATAGCATTGTTTGTATTTCTGTGAATGATGCGTTTGTCATGTTTCAGTGGGGCAAAAACATAGGCGCTGAGCGGGTGATCTTACTGCCGGATGGCAATGGCGAATTTACCCGCAAAATGGGGATGCTGGTTGATAAATCTAATCTAGGTTTTGGGATGCGTTCGTGGCGCTATTCCATGCTGGTGAATGATGGCGTGATTGAAAAGATGTTTATGGAGCCAGAGTTTGGCGATAACTGCCCAATCGACCCGTTTGAGGTATCTGATGCAGATACGATGATGAACTATTTGAAGAGCGCTAAAGTTGCTGCATAAGCGATCGCGGTAGCGTTACCTTGTAATAGAGATATTTCACAACTAAGGGCGTTTTGCGAAACGCCCCTATCCACTGTCATTTCGGGGGAACTATGAGCTACGACTTTGACCTATTTGTGATTGGAGCCGGGTCTGGTGGAATTGCCACGGCGCGACGGGCAGCAGAATATGGCGCAAAGGTTGGCATTGCTGAGTACGATCGCTTGGGCGGCACCTGTGTGAATCGGGGTTGCGTTCCCAAAAAATTGATGGTGTATGCCGCTCACTTTCCCGGAGTGTTTGAAGAAGCGAAAGGATACGGCTGGAGTGAGGTGAAAAGTTCCCTCAATTGGGACACGATGATTACAGCGGTGAATGATGAGGTCACTCGCCTGAATGGAATTTATCAGCGCATGTTAGATGGTTCCAAAGTGGAACTGTTTCATGGACATGCGAGCTTTGTTGCTTCTCATACGATCGCGATCGGCGACAAACAAATCACTGCCGAAAAAATTCTGATTGCGGTCGGCGGCAAACCCTATCGTCCTAATATCTTAGGCATTGAACATGCCATCGTCTCGGATGACATTTTTAACTTAAAAGAACAACCCAAACGCATTGTCATTTTAGGCGGCGGATATATTGGTTGTGAGTTTGCTTGCATTCTCAATGGACTAGGCACTGAAGTCATTCAAATCATTCGGGGCGACAAGATTTTGCGCGGCTTTGATGATGATATTAGAGCCGAAATTCAACAGGGAATGATTAACCACGGCATTCAACTGTATACGGGCGCTCAACTGATTGCGATCGAAAAAACAACCGATGGTGTTGCGGTTTCAGTGGGCAAAGGAGACACCGTAGACACCGTATATGCGGATGCTGTGAGCTTGGCAGCAGTGGGGCGAAAACCCAATTTGCATAACCTTGGCTTAGAAAATACAAACGTAAAACTGCATGATGGCGCGATCGCAGTGGATAAATATAGCCATACTGCGGATGACCACATTTTTGCTCTGGGCGATTGCACCAACAACATCAATCTAACTCCCGTTGCCATTAACGAAGGACGCGCCTTAGCAGATACCGTATTTGGCGGCAAGTCGCGCTTCATGAGCTATGAAAATGTGCCGACCGCCGTGTTTACTTCACCCGAAGCGGCAACCGTTGGGCTGACGGAATCTGAAGCCCGTGAACAGTATGGTGACTCGATCAAAGTCTATCGCTCGAAGTTTCGCCCAATGTATTATACCTTGGCAGGCAAGGATGAAAAGACGTTGATGAAGCTGATTGTGGATGAGAAAACTGATAAGGTGCTGGGTGCTCATATGGTGGGTGATCATGCGGCGGAAATTATTCAAGGCGTGGCGATCGCTCTCAAAATGGGAGCTACCAAAGCCAACTTTGATGCGACCGTTGGCATTCATCCTAGTTCTGCCGAAGAATTTGTCACCATGCGGTAATTCGTCGAGATAGTAAGGAGAGGATAGAAAGGGCGATCGCTCTACTCTGCTATCCCAAACCAAGCTTCTAGATCTGCGATCGCTCCAAAGTCTAACAATGCTTCACCGAGATTTTCTAATTGCTCGATGGAAAGCAGGTTGATGCGCGATCGCAACGCCTCCGGCAGATCGCCCACTTGTCGAGTCAACAACCGCAAAATCAGCGATCGTCCTTCCTCTTGCCTGCCCTCTTGCCTGCCTTCTTGCCTGCCTTCTTCTAAAATCTCTTGCACAATCACAGATTCACGCATCATGCCCTCCCGAAAAATTTGCCGAATTAGGTCTTTCTCAAATTTTAACCCAGCCAGGATTTTTGCATAGTCTAGGACTTCTTGACGGCGGTTATCTTCTAGCTGGTTAACTCGTTGTGCAACGGATTCTAACAGCGGTTCTGTTGCACTGGCTGCTGCCAATGTTGCTAATGGTAACAAAGCTGGATCATCGAGCAATACAGCCGGATCTTCTTCCCACAGGCGGGTAATGTTCTAGGTTTGTTGTTTTCCATCAGAGAAACTGGTTTGATGGAGAGGTTGATCA
>QBMH01000022.1 GCA_003249025.1 Leptolyngbya sp.
CATTTTCTCAAAGCTTTGTCCCCTATAGCTTTGAGTTGCCTTGTCACCCGTTAAGGGCAATGCTACGATTAAGGTATCTAGCAAATTCCTATCGGCTTACCGGGAATTTTCAGTCTGGTTTCACTCTGTCCGGTTGCGCGGCAATCCTGAACAGATAGTTTTCGTAGAAAATTGCTCAGGAATGTAACCCGTTATAATAACTATCCTTCAACACTTTGCAGCAGTCCCGATGGTCAACACTTCCGCCCTTCCCATAGTTCGTAAACCTTCCAAAGTAGAAGGCTTGAAAGAGCGCAGCAATTTCCTACGCGAACCCGTCGCGTCTGAACTGCTGTTGGACACAACTCATTTTACTGAGGGTGCCACTCAGATCCTCAAATTTCATGGCTCCTACCAACAGGACAACCGAGATAATCGGATTAAGGGGCAAGAGAAAGATTATCAGTTCATGCTGCGGACGCGGAATCCGGGTGGGTTTATTCCACCGGAGCTTTATCTGGCATTGGATCAGCTTGCTGATGAGTATGGCAACCATACCCTGAGAGCGACAACTCGGCAAGGATTTCAGCTTCACGGCATTCTCAAGAAAAATCTGAAGGCAGCGATCGCGGCGATCGTTCACAATCTGGGATCGACCCTGGGTGCCTGTGGTGACTTGAACCGGAATGTCATGGCTCCGGTTGCACCTTACAAAAATCGTCCTGAGTATTGTTATGCCTGGGAGTATGCCAATGGGGTTGCCGATTTGCTCACGCCTCAAGCAGGCGCTTACTACGAAATTTGGCTGGATGGGGAAAAGGCGATTTCTGCGGAAGAAGACCCGGCAGTGGTTGCGGCTCGTCAGCGGAATGGCAACGGCACGATTATTCATGATTCCGTGGAGCCAATCTACGGCACCCACTACATGCCGCGCAAATTTAAGTGCAGCGTTACGGTGCCTGGAGATAACTCCGTGGATTTGTTTTCCCAAGATTTAAGTTTGGTCGTCATCACAAATCCCCAAGGCGAACTGGAAGGCTTTAATGTCTACGCAGGCGGTGGTTTGGGACGCACCCATAACAAAGAAGAAACCTTTCCACGGGTGGCAGATCCGATCGGCTATGTCGATAAGGCGGATGTGTTTGATCTGGTGAAGGCAATTGTGGCAACCCAGCGAGACTATGGCGATCGCAGCGATCGTCGTCATGCCCGAATGAAATATCTGATTGCGGATTGGGGCGTAGCCAAATTCCAGGCTCAGGTGGAAAAATATTTAGGTAAACCAATTCAGCCGCTTAAACCGACTCCCGACTTTAAGTTTTTGAACTTTTTGGGTTGGCATGAACAGGGCGACGGCAAACTATTTCTAGGCTTATCGGTTGAAAATGGGCGCGTCAAAGATGAAGGCAATTTTCAGCTAAAGACTGCGCTGCGGGAAATTGTGGAAAAATTCCATCTGCCCATGCGGATCACGGCTAGTCAAAACGTGCTGCTGTATGAAATTGATCCTGCTAACAAAGCCGAGATTCAGCAAATTCTGAAGCGCTGCGGCATTAAGCGCGAGGATGAAATTGATTCCTTGGTGCGCGATTCGATGGCGTGTCCGGCTTTGCCGACTTGCGGCTTGGCAACTACAGAATCAGAACGCGTCATGCCGAGCGTGCTTGAACGAATTCGCCTGTTGTTGGATAGCGTAGATCTACCCAACGAACACTTTATCGTTCGGATGACTGGATGCCCTAATGGGTGTGCCCGTCCTTATCTGGCGGAAGTTGCGTTTGTGGGAAATGGACCCGGCACTTATCAACTGTGGATCGGTGCGTCACCTGACCAAACTCGATTGGCGCAGGTATATCTCGAAAAGATGTCAATTGACGAGTTGGAATCTACACTGGAGCCGCTGCTGGTTTACTTCAAACAGTCTCGTAACCTGGGCGAAAGTTTTGGTGATTTCTGCGATCGCGTGGGCATGGAAAGCTTGCATCAGTTTGCCTCCACCTACCAGCCCACTGTTGAAACTGAGAGCGACGGCAGTATTCATGCTAGCGTCACCAATGACAAAAAGCGCCATCGAGTCAGCGTTCCCCCAGAGGTTTACAGCCGTCTTCAAGAAGTGGCATTTCGGGAAGGCAAGCCCATTAGCCAATTGGCAACCACTGCGATCGAGGAATATCTCAAGAGTCTGGGCTAGTGTTACAGCGGATTGTGATTGATCCCTGCCAAATTTGCCTGAACGCGATCGCCCTGACCCAAGACCAGCAGCACTATTTAGGACGAGTGTTGCGGTTGCAGGCAGGCGATCGCTTTATTGCCATGAATGGACAGGGACAGTCCTGGCTAGCAAACTTGATCGCCCTAGACGATCAACTTCAAGCGGAAATTATCGAGTCTGTGCAGACCCATACCGAACTCCCTGTTCGCGTCACGTTGGTGATGGCTTTGCCCAAAGGAAACGGCTTTGATGACGTAGTGCGGCAGGCAACTGAACTTGGCATAGCCTGCATTGTGCCTGTATTGAGCGATCGCACCTTGCTGAAACCCAGTCCCCAAAAATGCGATCGCTGGCGACGCATTGCCCAAGAAGCCGCCGAACAATCCGAACGACAACACGTCCCTATTCTCCAAGATCCGATCCCCTTCACTCAATCCCTCACCCATCTCACAACCTCAACCCCCAACTACCTTTGCGTCACTCGCCATACCGCTCCTCACCTGCTCAATTGCCTACTTACTATCGCCCCTAGCCGCCAGCCTCTAGCCTCTCTTTCCCTCGCCATCGGCTGCGAAGGCGGCTGGACTGACGCTGAAGTTGAGCAAGCGATCGCCGCTGGCTATCAACCCGTCTCCCTCGGTTCCCGCATTTTCCGTGCTGTCACTGCCCCCATCGTTGCCCTCTCCCTGATCGCGGCAGTGTATGAAAGGACTGGCGATTGCGAATCGTTTTCAGGTGAGGTGGCTCATCCTGATCCCAGTTGTGAATAATTCAAGGAGTGGACTAACTGCTGCCCCACTGAATACTCTACTAGGCAGGATCACAGCGAATCTCAATCAAAAAGCCATCGGGGTCATAGAAGTAAACCCCGCGACCCGTTGGACGGCTAACTGGACCATGGGCGATCGCCACTTGATTGTGTTGCAGCACTTCAACCGCTTGGTCAAACAACGACGGCTCAATCTCAAATGCAAGATGGTTGGCGCGGGTAAACTGCTGCTCAGGATCGGGGTTTGGCGGCAGCAACTCTGGCTCCCAAAACAAATCCAGCACAGTACCATCGGACGTGATGAAGTTTGCCACCTTTCCCTGCTCCACTAACTCTTTTAAGGTTGCAGGCACTTCTTCACCGTGCAATTCATGCAGCCCCAACAACGTTCCATAAAATTGTCGAGATGCTTCCATATCGCGCACATTTAGTGCAATGTGATGCACTCGACGCAGCATTCCCTGAGTTAAAACACAAGCGGATAGTGGAGTGGCTAGCATGACAGCGATCGCGGTAAAAGTATTTGATAGGGTTATAGCAAATCCTACTGGATTCATGCAGCCATAGAACAGCAAAAAGCCTAAATCAAAGTTCCCTACCCAATTAGCCCTTCTTGCCCAGTAGCCAGTAGGTGGTCATGTCGCCCTTGCCTTTAATAGTAACTAATCCCCTTTGCTCAAAGTTGTATCCATTCTTTAAACGGTTATAAACGGCTTCGGTGACTTGAATCCGTTCCGGTTCACCTTGAGATTCCATGCGGCTAGCAACGTTGACGGTATCGCCCCACAGATCATAGGTGAACCGCCGAATCCCAATCACTCCAGCCACAACGGGTCCTGTATGAATGCCAATCCGCAGGCTCAGGGAACGACCATCTGGCACATTAATCTTAGTAATTTCATGCTGCATATCGATCGCAATATCCGCGATCGCCCTCACATGATCGGCTCTGGGAAGGGGCAATCCCGCCACCGCCATATAGGCATCGCCAATGGTTTTAATCTTTTCCAAACGGTGATGGTCTGCCAGTTGATCAAACTTAGAAAAAACGCTGTTGAGTAACTCCACCAGTTCAGTGGGTGAAATGGTAGTCGAAAGTTCAGTAAAGCCCACCAAATCGGCGAACAATACGGTTGCTTCTGTAAAACTATCCGCGATAACTTTTTGCCCTCTTTTGAGGCGTTCGGCAATGGCTTGAGGCAGCACGTTGAGCAGCAGGCGCTCAGAGTTTAATCGCTGTCGGCGCAGTTCATCTTCAGTGGACTTGCGATCAGTAATGTCGCGCACACTGCCTTCATAGTGAAGTAATGCGCCATCATCGTCTCGAACGGCGTGCATATTTTCAGAAATCCAAATGATGCTGCCATCTTTACGGTAGATTTCAGACTCAAACACGGTCACAAATTCAAACTGTCGCACGAAGGCAATTAATTCTTCCCGGCGGCGCGGCTGCACATATAACTGCGCGCCAATATCGGTAATGCTGGCGATCAGTTCTTCTGGCGAATCATAGCCATACATTTCCGCTAAGGCAGGATTGGCATTAAGATATTGTCCAGTCAAAGTAGTTTGAAAGATGCCCTCGGCAACATGTTCAAAAATCTTGCGATATTTTTCTTCGGTAGCCGCTAGCTCAGCGGTGCGCTGTTCGACGCGCTGTTCCAATTCTTGTGCCTGCTGACGGAGTTGAGCTTGAGACTGATGCAGCGCTTCTTCGGCTTGTTTGCGATCGCTAATGTCATACAGCGTAGTCAGCAAGGTTTGTTGTCCCGCCAACATCATGGGATGCACTGAAGCAGAGACCCAAATCGTTCCTTCTGCGATCGTCCGAATTTCCATTTCGTAATTGCGAACAGTGCCCTGCTGCTCAAATAACGCCCAAAGCACTTCGGAATCATTTGGATTAGCAAAAAACTCTTTTAACTGATGTCCCGTTAACGCCTGTGGATCAATGCCAAACCGTTGACTAGAGATCGAGTTGGCATAAACGATTGCGCCATCTAACGTTTGGGTTAGGATCATCAAAATCGGAGTGGATTCCGAAATCGCCCGAAACAGTTCTTCGCTTTGGCGCATGGTTTCCACCGCTTGGGTGTAAAGCTGATACTCAACCGTATCGCCATGTTCAGCCGTCGCCTTCAGCATTAGTTCTAGATCGGCTTTATCTCTAGAAACCGTCTCGAAAATGTTTTGCAGGGTGGATTGCGCCAGTCTGCGCTCAGCGATTTCTGTTTGCAACTGCTGGTTTGTCTGATGAAGCTCCGCTTCTACAGCATCCCCGTGTTCTGTAATCGTTTGCATAGCAATTTCCAGGTCGCAGTTCGTCCGCTGAAGCCGCGCCACCTCAAGCCGGAGAGCTTCGATCTCTGCAACCGATACCTTTTGCTGTCTCTCGACTGGGCTTGCTTCTGCCATGGCATTCTATTCAAATTCAAGTTTGAGGCTGGGCATCAGTCGCTGCAAGTTTTTAAGTGATTTAGTTTGCCAAAGAGTTTTTTCTGACCCCTGAAAGACTAAATCCACAGTGCCTTTATCGCGAGCTTTTACTACAAACATCGATAACATGCTAATCCCGGAACTATTTAAAAATTCCAGTTCGCGCAGGTTAATTGTAAAGCTAGAAGCTGATTCAATTGCGTTTAGCAAAATATCCATGACGGGTTGATATGCCTCCATCCCATCTAGCCGTAGCAAACCCTGGAAAAAAACGGTAGCAGAGTCTGGCTCATACCGAATAGTGTAATCGTCTGTCTTGATGTGCACAGCTACAACTCCCCATCTTGTCCAAAACAACTTACTAATTTTGACAACTGTTTACACATTCAAATAAGCCATCACGTCAACTTTAACCACATTTGGCATTGATTCAAGCGTTTGAAATTGCCAGCCAAACTGAGCAGAGTAATCATTCATCATAGTTAAGACTCCCATGCTAGAGCCGCCGCCACCCATGGCTGTCTTTTCTAACTGAGTCATATAAAACTCATCTAAATCGGAAGCCAACAAAACTTGAACAAAGGCTTGATACTTCTCTGCGATCGCTTGATTGGCGAAGTTGATGACATGAAAAATAATTTGATGATCATACAAATGTAGTGAAATGCTGACAGGTAGACCCGTTGAATCATCATTGTACTTTACGGCATTCTCTAGAAGTTCATTCGCGACATAGCTGACAGCAGCTTTTACCGTATCTCGCTGATTGATTTTGCTATCTGGCAACTCGTCTCCGGGGAAGAAGGCGGCAAAATAATCTCCCAAAAAATCGGCGGATAGCCCATAGTTGCCCCAACGCCGTTTACGAGCGGCAGCAGTAGGGGAAAAGTTAAGGGTGAGATATTCCTGAGAGGAAGGAATCTGCTGAGTAAAGTCTCCAAAGGTTTGAATAACACTAGTTTGAGTCATAACTACCTGGATCAAGTTTGGCGGAGTAAAAGTGTCTCAGAAGGGCAAAGTCCAGGGATTTTAGCAGAAAATTGCTGACCTATATAAAGTGCCCCAATTGCTAAGAGACGACGAAGTTATTGTCTTAATGTTGTTGTGGAACTGAAAATGATGCGATCGCGCCCTTGCTGTTTTGCCAGATAAAGGTATTGGTCGGCTTCGTCTAGAAGCTTGCTAAAGGATTGCTGCGGAGTTGGAATGCTGCTGGCAATGCCAATACTAAGGGTAAGATAATCGCTAACGGAGGATTTTTCATGAAGAATTTTCAGATTCGCAATCTCAGTTTGCACTCGTTGGGCGACTTCCATTGCCCCTTCGAGACTGGTTTGCGGCAAGATCGCTGCAAATTCTTCGCCGCCATAGCGGGCAATCAGGTCACTAGGGCGATGAACGCAGCCATTTAGCACTTGGGCAACTTGTTTTAAGCAATCGTCTCCGGCTAAGTGTCCATAGGTGTCGTTGTACTGCTTGAAGAGATCTATATCAAACAGGATGAGGCAGATGGGCGATCGCTCCCGTGTCATTTGCTTCCATTGCTGCTCTATATGTTCATCAAAACGGCGACGATTCGGAATCTGAGTTAGCCCGTCAATACTAGCAATTTTGTTCATCTCCGATAGTTTCAGCGCCCACTGAGTATCCATAATGTCGCCATGTTCCATGATGGTTTGCACCACAATTTCTAGATCGGCTTTTCGCTTAGAAATAGCTTCCATCAAAGTTTTCAAGGTCATTTCTGTACGCCGTCGCACTTCAACTTCAACCTGAAGCTGCTGATTTGCTGCTTGCAGTTGGGCTTCAACACAATCTCCATGCTCTGCTGTGGTAGAGAGAGCAATATAAAGATCCTCGCGTTCGCGCTTTAATCGCTCAACCTCTTCACGGAGATGTTTAATTTGCTCCATAAGATGCAGAACTTCACTTTCTGAAGATTGACAGGATTCAGACATTCAGCCGAACTCAGTTGAAAAATCTAGGCTCAGGGTAACTACTATTAACGGATATGAAAAAAGAAAATACCTGGATTGGACAGAAGAAAGTCCCTAAGTTTTCTAGAAACTCCTACTTAGGAAGTTGGTATTAAATCTTAGGAAAATTCACCCTTATGTCGAATATATCGAAATATATTGAACTGCACCTGAGAGATTTATATCTTACGGCAAATTACTTTTGCTTCATCACAAGTAAAGTGATATCGTCGAATACTTTCTGTTTGCCGATGTGCTGCATCAAATCGGCGATCACAGCTTGCCGAATTTCTTGAACTGAGCGATCGCGGTGTTGCTTAAGAACCTCATACATTTTTTCTAAGCCATATTGACTGTTTTGAGTATTCATGGCTTCAGAGATGCCATCGGTATAAAGCACTGCGATATCGCCGGAGTGGAGATGAACCTTGACTTCGGCAATAAAAGGGCTAATGTCTGCCTCTAAAGCCAAGGGGAAACCCAAATCGAGAGTATCAATATGTTCTAGCCGCCCGTCTTGACGAACCACAATTAGCTCTTCATGTTGCCCGGTCAGGTATAAATCCCCGGCTTTGTATTCCAACAGGGCAAGGGACATATTTTTACACGATCGCATCCGCTGCGTGTTGTCATAGAGCGCTCGATTAACAGAATTGAGAAACTTTGCCGAATTCATTTCACCATTCACCAACAAAGTTCGCACCGCCATCTGCGCCATGATCATCACCATGCCACTTTCTAGCCCATGCCCGGTGACATCGCCAATGCTGATGCTAACTTTGCCATCATGTTGAATCACATCGTAATAATCGCCGCCCACTTCTGCGGCAGGCTCCATGAATCCAGCAATATCCAAACCAACGACTGCGTTCAATTCTGCATCGGCGGGCATCAGCATTTTTTGCAGGCGACGAGTCACATCCAGTTCAGCGCCCATCCGCAAGTTTTCATCCTGAAGCTGTTGGGTCAACTGCATCACTTCTATCTCTGCCTGTTTGCGGCGAGTAATGTCTTCTACGGTGCCTTCGTAGCCTGTAATATTTTTTTGATCATCATAAATCGCCCGTGCCGATTCGGAAATCCAAATGATGCTGCCGTCTTTACGATAAATCTGCGATTCAAATCCCGATACTTTGCCCTGCTGTTTAATCAGTTGGGCAAATTCGGCGCGGCGATCGCAATCAACATAAAGCTGTTCACTAATATTAGTCATCCTATCGATTAACTCCTCGACGGTGTTGTATCCATAGATTTTTGCCAACATTGGATTTGCAATTAAATAGGTGCCATCGGATGTGGTTTGAAAAATACCCTCGACTGAGTTTTCAAAGATGCCGCGATATTTTGCTTCGGCTTCTCGCAATACATCCGCCACCATATTGAACGATCGCACGACATCTGCTAGTTCATCTTGACTGGATAACGTAACTGCATCTTTGAAATTTCCGTCTACCATTCGTTGAGATGCAGTTTTGAGGCTAGAAACAACCTGCATCATGCCATGATAAAAGCAGATAAATAAGTAAGCTGCGATCGCTAACACAATCAGAATAAATACCGTAGTCCATCGCTGCTTATCAACAAAGCCATCAATTCGTTTTTGTAAAAGAAAATCTAGTTCTTGAACTGTTTCATCCCATAAACTAAAGCTTTGCTGCAAGCTTTTCGCCGAAAGATCAGAGTAAGTTATGGCTTGCAGCGATCGCAGATCAAAGCTTAGAACATTCATTTGCTTAGTCAGTTTCTCAACCGTCTGGTTAAGCTTTTGCAAGCGAGTCAACAATATAGGACGTAGGTTTCCTGATGGATTATTGTTAAGAGCGATCGTCATTTTTCCGCTCAAATGGGTATTGAGTTGTTTTAGTTTGCCTTTTAACGTAATCAGTTGTGCTTGAGCTAAAGGACTAATAACTTTTTTAGTAGATTCTCTTTCGCTAATCGTTTGAATTTCTGCTAAATTTCTCTGAATTTCTGGTAGATTTAAGAGTGCCGCATCCATTAAATAGTAAGTGTCTAAATCAGGATCAAGAATCAGGTTAGATTGATCGCCCACCTGAAGCCATAAATCTTCAAGTTGGTATAGCAATTGTTGATAATTTGTGCTGGCAGATTGTGAATTTAAATTGACCTGATTATCAAGTTGTTCGCTAATATTTTGAATGCTTTTAAGTAGGCTAGTTGTCCCTAAATCATTTCCAAATTTTTGATCGAGTTGCTTCAGTTTATTAATATCCAAAGCTATTTTTGATTTAAATTCGGTGATTTGATTGGATATTTCGGTTGCATCTTTAGTGCGATCGTTGTCAATGTTGGCTTTCAATGTATTTTCTAGCAAACGCCGTAACGGACGAAGATATTGAGTTCCATGCAATTCCTTTTGAGTGAAATTAACTTTGCTTTGAAACTCAGAAAATAATAAATAGGTTAATAAAACAATGGGCAATGCGAAAAAGCTACTGATCAGCGCAAATTTCTGAGGGTACTTCAAATGATTCATCAGATTGCGACCAGGCTTAACAAGTTTCATAAAATAAATCACCACTACTTAGAAAAAATGCCCTGGTGCGTTAAGAAATACGTCACAAATCATTCTTTGATAGCCGTCAGTCTACGGTTTCGATAGTTTCCTTCAATTAATGATCAATGTGACCTATCTATGTTTTAAGATACGCCTGAAATAACAGCAATCTGGATAATACGGGAATATCTAGTGTCAAGCGAAATAATGGAAATATTGCAAATAGCATGGCTTGTAGAGTGCTAAGGACAAGCTCACAATGCAGTTGGTATGAGGTTTCTTGCAGAACTTGAGGCAGATGATTGAGACAACCCTATGGCGATCGCTCACTTGCATAGTGCTGCAATTTAACCCGTCATTCTGCCGCAAAACGACCCATCTATGGCAATCTGAGAAGTAGAGACTTGTTTAACATTGATCCTAATCCCTGCTCTAGCCGTAGAGAGCGAATAACAGCCTTATGCAAACGCGATCCAATCCTCTGACATCTACCGTTTCTTCTCGCTACCCTACCGATGGCACCATTCATCGCCGCAAAACGCGTCCTGTAGCGGTAGGGGATATTACCATCGGCGGTAGCAATCCGGTGGTGGTTCAATCCATGATTAATGAAGATACCCTGGATATTGCCGGGTCGGTGGCTGGCATTCGCCGTTTACATGAAATTGGCTGTGAAATTGTCCGGGTGACGGTTCCCAGCATGGCTCACGCGATCGCCCTAGCCGAAATCAAGCAAAAGCTGATTGCCACCTACCAACCCGTGCCCTTGGTTGCCGATGTCCACCACAACGGCATGAAAATTGCGCTAGAAGTGGCGAAACATGTCGATAAAGTTCGGATTAACCCAGGACTATACGTCTTTGAAAAGCCAAAAAGCGATCGCACCGAATATACAGACTCCGAGTTTGGCGATATTGGCGACAAAATTCGTGAAACCCTAGAACCGTTGGTCGTCTCTCTAAGAGATCAAGGTAAAGCCATGCGGATTGGAGTGAACCACGGCTCTCTAGCAGAGCGAATGCTTTTTACCTACGGCGATACGCCCCAAGGCATGGTGGAGTCTGCCCTAGAATTTATTCACATTTGCGAGTCACTCAATTTTCATAATATTGTCATTTCCATGAAAGCCTCCCGCGTGCCGGTCATGCTGGCAGCTTATCGCCTGATGGCTGAGCGCATGGATGCACTGGGAATGGAGTATCCCCTGCATTTGGGAGTGACTGAAGCAGGCGACGGAGAATATGGACGGATTAAGTCAACTGCGGGCATCGCCACCCTGCTAGCCGAAGGGTTAGGCGACACCATTCGAGTGTCCTTAACCGAAGCGCCAGAGAAAGAGATCCCCGTGTGCTATAGCATTTTGCAGGCACTAGGGTTGCGAAAAACCATGGTGGAATATGTCGCCTGTCCTTCCTGCGGACGCACGCTGTTTAATCTTGAAGAAGTGCTGCACAAAGTGCGCGATGCAACCAACCATTTAACAGGGTTAGATATTGCCGTGATGGGCTGTATCGTCAATGGTCCCGGAGAAATGGCAGACGCAGATTATGGTTATGTTGGCAAGCAAGCAGGCTTTATTTCGCTGTATCGAGGGCGAGAAGAAATTAAGCGCGTCCCAGAAGCAGACGGCGTTGAGGAGTTGATAAATCTTATTAAAACGGATGGGCGATGGGTTGATCCCTAGCCTTTTGAGCGCTGATGAAGTCTGGTTGCCTGTGCTAGATTGGGCGTAATTTTCATAGTCAATTCCTAGGCTTATCAACATGGCAATTACAAAACGTGGGCTTGTCCTTGGTGCAGCAGCACTAACCGTTTCCACTGCCGCGATCGCAGGCACCGGGTTGCACTTTTTCAAAGGACAGGCGTTGTTGCAGAGCGATGATTCTAAGCAACAAGTTGCCGATGCAGATAAGGACGCTTCCCTTCAGCCGATGTCTATGCTCTCCCTGCAATCGTTCTTTAACCAAAGCCCCAAGGAACTGGTTGATGAAGTCTGGCAGATTATCGATCGCACCTATGTAGACGGCACATTTAACCAGGTAGATTGGAAAAAGGTGCGAACGGACTACCTGAAACGTTCTTACACCAGCAACGAAGACGCTTATAAAGCTATCCGTGAGATGGTGAAGAAAATAGGAGATCCTTATACTCGCTTCATGGACCCTGAAGAATTTAGAAACATGAAGATTGATACCTCCGGTGAATTGACCGGGGTTGGTATTCAACTCGCCGCAGACGAAAAAACGAAGAAATTAACGGTGATTTCTCCGATTGAAGACTCGCCTGCTTTTACGGCAGGCATTCTGGCAAAAGATATTATTCTCAAAATTGATGACAAGAACACTGAAGGCATGGACGTGAATAAAGCGGTGACGCTGATTCGAGGTCCAGTCGGCACCCCGGTGAAACTAACCATTCTGCGGGGTGCTGAGCAAAAGGACTATGCAATCAAACGCGCCAAGATTGAAATTCATCCCGTCCGATCGAGTGCCGTATCGTCGCCTCAAGGCAAAGTGGGCTATATCCGATTGGTGCAGTTTAGCGCGAATGCTCCGGCGGATATGGAAAAAGCGATCAAGAAGCTAGAAAAGGAGCAGGTTGCAGGATATGTTTTAGATCTGCGTGGCAATCCAGGAGGGCTACTGTATACCAGTGTGGATATTGCCAAAATGTGGCTGGCAAAGGGCGCGATCGTGTCTACCAAAAGCCGCACCGGAGAGCAGGATAAGGAGCTAGCCAATGGATCAGCGATAACCAACAAGCCTTTAGTGGTTTTGGTGAATGGCGGTTCTGCCAGTGCTAGTGAAATTCTGTCTGGAGCGCTACAAGATAACCGTCGTGCAGTATTGATTGGTACGAAAACCTTTGGCAAGGGGTTAGTGCAGTCTGTCCGGCAAGTGGGCAAAGATAGTGGATTAGCAGTAACGATCGCCAAGTACTATACCCCAGATGGGCGGGATATCAACAAGCACGGGATTGACCCAGATGTGGAAATAAAATTAACCGAAGCCCAAGGCAAAGAGCTAGTTGCAAACCGCGACAAGGTTGGAACGCTGGCAGATCCTCAGTTTGCCAAAGCGGTAGAAGTGTTGGGAGAAAAGATTCAGGCATTTCGGAATCAGTCTCCACGGGCAGAAACGAAACCTTAGCTAAACAGGGCGACACTTGCCTGCTCGGATCAACCCGACTCGCCGCGCGATCGCTTCTGCTTGAGAGGCAAACGGTCCCCATTGCTCTGCTGGCTCTACTTCTGATTCGGTTGAGCGACCTTCAGAGCCATCAGCAGTGCTAGCAGGCACGATCGCGCATTGTCCGTTGTCTTGCTTCACAATAAACCACTGGTCTGATTCACTCATTGTTTTGCACCTCAACTGAATTGATAAAAATATCCTTGTGTTCCCTATTGTCAGCTACCGTTGTAAGCTTTTGAGATGAGTTTTGGCTGCACGCATCACAGAATCAACTCCTCAAAAAACGTTTATTTGTTTTTTAATATTGGAGATTAGTGCTGGTAGCGATCGCTTATGGATGGGCAATCTAATAGTTGAAAATCATTTTTAGAGGTGAAATACAAAATTCACCTAAGTTGCTCTAAATTTTGATACAGATAAATCTAAATTTTCCAGCTTTTGTGTGTAAAACATCTAAATAGCCCTGAATAAAGTAATAAGGCTGTTACAGTTGCAAGCAATAATCACAAGCAGCGATGCAATAAAAATATTGCGCCGAGTGTATAACAAGCCATTTTAGGTTCTTACCATTAAAGTCGTTGAGAGAGGTAACTTCATGACTGAACCCCAGCGTCAATCTAGCACTCCACCACCACCACGGGTTCCTCCTGCTCCACCCCCACCCAGAGCAATGAATAATGGAGCTACAGTTGCGGCGACTCAGCAAATCTCTCCGACCGTGGTTTCTCCGGCTGCGGGGGCTGCAACGATGGTTTCAACTCAAGCACCTCCTGCTCCTCTCAGCGGGACACCCACAACCATTTCGTCTTCTCCCCCTCAAGCACCCCCTGCCACAGGGCACCGTCCTACTAATGCCCCTGCGGTTCCTGCCTCTGCACCTTCTCGTCGGTCGCCGACTAATGGTTCACCAACCCTGTCTGAACTGGTGCGTACTGCTTTTGATAAGGGGTATTCCGACGTTCACCTAGGTGTGGGCGAAGTGCCCCGCTACCGAAACCGGGGAGAAATGGATCACACGGAATGGCCCGAAACCGATCGCGATACTTTCTATAGCTGGCTCCAAGAAATCCTCACCGACGCAGAAATTCGTCGATTTGAAGAAAAGCTAGAGTTTGACGGGGCGACCCAGTACGACTTTGCGCGGGTTCGGATTAACATTTTCGGCTCACTCCATGGCCCTGCCATGGTGATGCGGCTGATCCCCATGAAGATTTTGACGGTTGAGCAACTCAACTTGCCACCCGTTTTCAAGGATATTTGTCATTATCATAAAGGCTTGATCTTAATTACTGGACCTACAGGGTCGGGTAAATCTACCACGATGGCGGCAATGGTAGATTATATGAACAAGGAGATGCCCAAACACATCATTACGATTGAAGATCCAATCGAGTTTGTCCATCGCAGCAAAAAAGCTTTGATTAAACATCGCGAAGTGGGCATTCATACGCACCAATTTGATAATGCCCTGAAAGCCGCATTGCGCGAAGATCCAGATGTGATTCTGGTTGGGGAAATGCGCGATCGCGAAACCGTTAACACTGCTCTCAAAGCCGCTCAAACCGGGCACTTAGTCATGGGCACGCTGCACACTAACAGTGCTGTTAAAACCATCGAGCGGATTCTTCAACTTTTTGAGCCTGATCAGCAAGAGCCAATTCGGGTGTCGATCGCAGAATCCATGGTGGCAGTGATTTCCCAAGGGCTATGCCGCACTACGGATGGCAAGCGCGCCGCCTTCCACGACATTTTGATTAATACCGATGCGATCAGAGACTATATCCGTCGAGGTGACCTTGACGAGGTAGAGCAATTGATTCCGCGCTGTACCTTTGACGGCATGTGTAATATGAACCAATCCCTCTACAAATTGTATGAAGCGGGAAGGATTACCGAGGAGACTGCACTGGAAATGTCACAGAAACCGAACGAAATGGCTCAAATGCTTCGGGGACGGGTGAATTGACGATTTGAATAAGCCCTTGGCTATCACATCAGAGCGATCGCTGGAGGGATTCAAAGGCATCGCGTTGTTTACTCCCGGTGGGGATCTGATTTATTGTATCGATCCACAAAAGCAGGTGCGTTGGCATATGCATCTGTGTGGAATGCTGCAAAATCTTTTAGGATTGTCTGAACCTCCCCACTTTTTAGTGCCTTGCTATGGGGCGACGGTCGATCAGTTCTTTAACCCACACACGCAAGAGTTACAGCAGATCACAGAAGTTTCACCCTTGGTTTTCCGCCATCAATCGTTGCTCAACGCAGTGTTTGGCTTTCAGGATCTCACCTGGCAAGTTGCGCCCTTACGACCAGAAATCTGTGACCCAATAGTGATGGCTACTTACCGAGATCGCTTCCCGCAACTCTGGGAATGTCACGATTTGATGGTGCAATACGAGCGTACAGCTCCTTATACTCCGACGGTTCCTTTGTTTAAGCTAGGAGCCACCACCCGGCAGGAATCACCCAATCCCCAAGGCTATGTGCTGAGGCTATTTGTCTCGGGGCACAGTTTGGCAACAGAGCGGACATTACACAAAATCCATGCCTTACTAGAGCGATCGCTAAATCAGCCCTACACCCTGAAAATCATTGATGTGACTCAACATCCAGAGCAGGCAGAACTGGACCATGTAACGGCAACTCCAACCTTGGTTAGAGCGTGGCCCCACCCCATACGGCGCATCGTGGGCAATTTGGATCATGCCGATCAGCTTTTAGGGATGCTTTACCTCCCAGATGAGTAAGCTGCGTTAGGCTAGATCAATATTGCTTGCTAAAACCTTTGTGATCACTGAAACGATTGAGTCTATTCTAGAGCGCGCCCTTTTAGGACAAGATTTGTCGGTTACAGACGGCATTGCCTTGCTGAAAGCGCGATCGCCTGCTGAACTTCTGCAAATTCGAGATGCTGCTGATCAACTCCGCCAAAGGTTAGTAGGGGAAACGGTCACCTATGTAGTGAACCGCAACCTCAACTTCACCAATATTTGTGAACAACACTGTAGCTTTTGCGCCTTTCGGCGAGACGAAGGGGAAGAGGACGCTTTCTGGCTAGATCTAGAGCAAATTCTCGCAAAAGCAGCGGATGGGGTTGAACGCGGAGCCACAGAGATCTGTATGCAGGGCGGTTTGAACCTGAAAGCGAAGGTAGGCGGAACGTCTCTGGCTTATTACACCAACCTGATTTCTGCCATCAAAAACCACTTTCCAACGCTGCATCTTCATGCTTTTTCACCGCAAGAAGTTCAATTTATAGCGCGAGAAGACGGGCTGAGTTATGCCCAAGTCATTGGCGCGTTGCAAGAGGCGGGAGTCAGTTCCATGCCAGGGACAGCAGCGGAAGTACTGGATGATGACGTGCGGCGAGTTCTCTGCCCCGAAAAGACGGATAGCGCTACCTGGCTAGAGATTCTTGGCACCGCGCATCGCTTGGGAATGCCCACCACCAGCACAATGCTCTCTGGACACATTGAAACCTCAGCCCAGCAGATTCGCCATTTTGAGCAAGTGCGATCGCTACAACAAACCGCCCAACAAAACAACTATCCTGCCCAGATCACAGAATTCATTTTGCTGCCCTTCGTCGGTCAATCAGCCCCTAAACCGCTCCGTCGTCGGGTTGGACGCGATCAACCAGTCCTGTCAGACACCCTCCATTTAACTGCTGTGGCTCGGCTGTTTTTTGGACAGTGGATTGTCAACCATCAGCCAAGCTGGGTCAAACTGGGTTTGGCTGGAGCCACGGAAGCCTTGCAGTGGGGCTGCAATGATTTGGGCGGAACTCTGATGGAAGAACACATCACGACGATGGCAGGCGCTCAAGGCGGCACTTGTTTAGAAGTAGAGGAGTTGCAAACCGCGATCGCTGCCATTCACAGACCCCATCAGCAGCGAGACACGCTTTATCAATCCATTCATTCAGTAGTGCCCTAAGTTCCACAGGTCTTTTGTAAAGATAGAGTTATCCCTCGACAGAGACGATCGGATTATTTGGCGATTAGCTCCAACCCCTGTCACAAACCGATACAATTGAAGGCTGTTCTACTAGCGCGATCGCTTAGGTGAGTTATGCTCCAAGCCGGGATTGTTGGATTGCCAAACGTTGGAAAATCCACTCTATTTAATGCCCTGGTTGCCAATGCCAAGGCACAAGCTGCCAACTTTCCATTTTGCACGATCGAACCCAACGTGGGTATTGTCGCGGTTCCCGATGAACGCCTGCCTATTCTGGCAAAGATAGCCGCCTCTGCCGAAATTATTCCTACGCGGGTTGAGTTTGTCGATATTGCCGGACTGGTCAAGGGTGCTAGCAAAGGCGAAGGATTGGGCAATCAGTTTTTGGCAAATATTCGCGAAGTGGATGCGATCGCCCATGTGGTGCGCTGCTTTGAAGACGATGACATCATTCACGTTTCTGGTTCTATTGATCCAATCCGTGATATCGAAATTATTAACCTGGAATTGGCATTGGCAGATCTGGGGCAGATTGAAAAAAGACTCGATCGCGCCAAAAAGCAAGCCCGTGGCAACAAAGAACTTCAAATTGAAGTGGATGCCCTGGAAAAACTAATGCCTGCCCTAAACGAGGGCAAACCCGCCCGTCAAGTTAGCCTCACCGAAGAGGAACTCCTTGCCGTCAAAGCGCTAGGATTGCTGACCCAAAAGCCTGTAATCTATGCCGCTAATGTCTCGGAAGATGACCTAGCAACCGGCAACGCTTGGGTAGACCAAGTGAAAGCACTGGCAGCACAAGAAAACGCTCAAGTGGTGATCGTATCTGCCCAAGTGGAATCGGAACTGATAGAACTGCCGGAAGACGAACGTGCTGATTTTCTGGAAGCCTTGGGTGTGCAGGAAGGAGGGCTAAAATCTTTGATTCGTGCGACTTATGATTTGCTGGGACTCCGCACTTACTTCACGGTGGGACCGAAGGAAGCCCGCGCCTGGACGATTACCGCTGGCATGGTTGCTCCCCAAGCCGCTGGAGTGATTCACACCGATTTTGAACGCTGTTTCATCCGCGCCGAAACGGTCGCTTACACTGATTTGGTGGCGGCAGGATCTAAACCTGCGGCAAAGGAAAAAGGACTGGTTCGCAGTGAAGGGAAAGAGTATGTAGTCAAGGAAGGTGATGTCATCTTGTTTCACACCAGCGCTTAAGCAGGCGATCGCGGGTCAGCACTTTGCTGATTTTCCAATGGCGCAGTGTAGGATTGAAACGCGATTATTTAGGCGAGACTTATCCAATTGATAGGAACTTGTACGCTAATTCAGTGGCTTAAACAAGGTTGAATGGTTGCAAGAACGGACTGAGCTAATGCATCTAAGTCGTAACCACCCTCTAAACCAAAGAGAATTTTGCGAGTGAGTTGTAAACAGTGCCGAGTAAAAATACTGTAGTCCCTAGGGTTGAGACACATTCCAGCCAGCGGGTCAGCTTCAGTGGCATCGTAACCCGCACTCACGATCAGCAGATCTGGCTGAAAGTGTTTTAGAAATGGCATAATCTGTTGCTCGAAGGCAGATTGATATTGAGCGATCACGCTGCTCGATCTCATCGGAATATTCAACACGTTGTTATATGATCCCTGTTCCTCAGCGGCTCCAGTGCCGGGATATTGGGGCGATTCATGCAGAGAGCAGTAGGCAATATTGGGATTGGTCTCGACGATCGCCTGCGTACCATTGCCGTGATGCACATCCCAATCCAAAATCGCCACGCGAGCAATTTCGGGTTGCTGAAGGGCATAAAATGCCGCGATCGCCGCGTTGGAAAACAAGCAGAACCCCATACCGCGATCGCGGACTGCATGATGACCCGGTGGACGGGCTAACACAAACGCCGGATTTTCAGTTTTGATTACCTGATCGATGCCATCTCGCCATGCGCTAACCGCTAACAGAGCCACCTCATAGCTCCGGGATGACACAGGCGTATCAGACTCCAAATAGCCACCGCCGCGATCAGCAAGTTGCTGCACGGTGCTGATGTACTGCGGGGTATGCGCTCGTTCAAGCTCTGCCATAACTGGACGGAGCGCGATCGCGGTGGGAGTTTGCCAATCTAGCTGATTTGCCCAAGGTGCAGCCAAGAGCGCTTTTTTAATTGCAGTCAAACGCTCTGGCTTTTCAGGATGAAAATAGCCAGTTTCATGGAGCAAAAACTCATCGGAATAAATGACTGGCAGCATAGGGCGAATGGCGAGTGGCAAGTAACGAATGGCGAGTGGGTGTATCTCTAGTCCTATCTGTTATGCAGCTTTTAGTGGAATCGTGCCTTGGTCGAAGACTTGATGGTCGGTGGCGATCGCTTGGATATTGATGCGATCGCGAAACACTTCAAAGGCGGTGAACCCATAGCGAGAAACAGAATACTCTGTCCAGGGCGATCGCCCCACCGGACGCAAATAGGCACCGCCGTTTCCAGTAATCAAATAAGTCGTGCCATTAATCGGGCGAGTGCGTTCATAGCTGTGTTCATGCCCGTTGATATAAAGCTGAACACCATATTTTTTGAAGAGTGGACTCAGAGTTTCAATAAATCCTTGAGTATTGCCATACACGCCAGAGGAATAAATCGGGTGGTGCCCATAGACAATTTTCCAGGCTGCATTACTGCGACTCAATTCTTTTTCAAGCCAGGGCTGCTGGACGCTCCAATCGGCATTGACGTTAGTATCTAGCACGAAAAACTGCACGGATTTATCTCGAAACGTGTAGTAGCGTCCCGGCATATTAAAGCCGGGATATTGCACTTGGGGATCGCCATTGACGCTACGAATATCGTGGTTGCCAAGACAGGCACGAAAAATCACACCATTTTTGAGCAAGGCTTGATAGGGTCGCTCGAAGGCACTGTTAATCTTACCGATTTCACCATTGTCATAAATGTTATCGCCTGCCAAAACCGCCAGTTTGTAAGGATTTTTTTGGTAATAACGGGTCATGGCAGCGGCGACTGCGGCTTGATCTTCGTTGCTGCTGCCGCTATCGGCGGTGGCGACGAACCGGAGCAATAGCAGGTTGCGATTGGCTGAGGCGATCGCCCCGCTGGAGTCATTCAGTTTGGGGGAGGGCGCAGTATTGATCGAACTCAAAGCAGCTTTCCCTAGCCCAACTGCCGCTGCTGCTCCGCCCAAAATTATAAGATTGCGTCGTTGCATATCAGCCTTTCAATTTCCCAATTAGAAATCAATGAAATTGCAGCGTAACACTGACGAAAGCACCCTGCAAAGTGCGATCGCTACATCTGGATTTGCGAGATCGCCAACGCATCACAACACACCAGAAATTCCACTCATAGTATCCAGTTCTGGTTGCAAGTAGCCTTTTGCAACGCAATCATCCAAAAGCTGCTGGACAAATTCCCACAATTTCGGCGCACCTGCCGAGATCGGAGCCATCCGCTGGAGGACGCGATCGCGGGTAATGCCGTTAGCTTTCCAGGTGCCACCTTGGGTTTGCTGATTGTTGAGTAAGGGTTGCAGGCGATCGAGGGAGCAGGCAAACAACGCATCGGGAGTTTGTTGAGCTTCAAATTCTTCCCACAGCGATCGCAGGTCTGCTGCTTGATCCGTTGGCAATAACCCAAACAGGCGATCGGCGGCTTCAGTTTCGCGATCGTCCTTACTAGCGTTGTGTTCCACGTCATAACAAAAGGTATCGCCTGCATCAATCTCCACCAGATCATGCACCAGCAGCATTTTGATCACTCGCAACACATCCACAGGCACGGGGGAATATTCCGCCAAGACGATCGCCATCAGGGCAATGTGCCAGGAATGTTCCGCGCTGTTTTCGCGACGGGAGGCATCGGTGAGCCAGGTTTGCCGCAGCACGGTTTTGAGTTTGTCTAGCTCGATCACAAACTGAATTTGTTGGGCGAGTCGCGCTGTATCAGTTCTAGGTAAAGCGTTCATTCGTCGCCGCCGGGATAGGGCGTGAGAATTTCTACGCCGCCTTCCACCACGGCGATCGTGTGTTCCGCTTGGGCAGAAAGTTTGCGATCGAGGGTATAGGCAGTCCAGCCGTCTTCGTCGTCGAGATCAACTTCCCAAGTGCCTTCATTAATCATCGGTTCAATGGTGAACACCATGCCGGGACGCAGCCGCAAGCCTTTACCGCGATCGCCATAGTGAGGAATTTGCGGAGCGGTATGAAACACATTGCTAATTCCATGCCCAACAAAATCCTGCACCACCGAAAAGCCCTGTGCCTCGGCATATTCCTGAATCACCGCACCAATATCGCCTACTCTGGCATTGGGTTTCACCGCTGCAATCCCCAGCCGTCGGCATTCATTGGTCACCTCAACCAGCTTTTTAGCAACGGGAGAAGGTTCGCCTACCAAAAACATTTTGGAGGTGTCGCCATGATACCCATCCACGATCAGCGTCACATCAATATTCATGATGTCGCCTTCTTTAAGAATTTCCTTCGCGTTGGGAATCCCGTGACACACCACTTCGTTGACGCTTGTACAGATCGACTTCGGAAAAGCAGGACGATCTTTGTCGCCGCCATAGCCAAGGGGAGCGCTTTTGGCTCCATGTGCCTGAGTCCAGCGTTCGGCTTCGTCGTTCAACTCCAGGGTGCTAACGCCCGGTTTAACGAAGGCGCTGAGGTGATGCAAGAGTTGACCTGCTAAATGCCCAGCTTGGCGCATTTTGTCAATTTCTCGGCTAGATAAAAGAGTGATAAGTTCGCGTGCCATAGAGTTTTATTTTATCGGGAAAGGTTCATTCTTGCGGAAGTTTGACGAAAACTATCAAAACAGACTGGGGTGGCATTGAGTAGAATATTGCAAGCAAGGTTGTTCCCGCCAAAGGTGAGGTATTGAAGTGGATGAACTGAGGACGGCGTTAGAGTTGGCAACAGATGAAGAATTGCAGGATTTGACGGAGATTCTATTTCGCCCCAAGTTTAATCCACTAGATTATCTCAGGAAGGCAGACCCGCTGGACATTCAAAGCCGCGATCGCGCTGGTTGGCTGGATGCTCTGGAGGATCGATTCCGCTATCTGGCGGCGGATGGGCTGACGGTAATCAGTCGTAAAACCAGTCAACTTAGCTATCGCCAAATCTTAATTCAGGTCTGTCATCATCTGCGCTTGCCCTACAAAATATCAATGTCCACAGTGGATTTGGAAGCAGAAGTGTTTTTAGGGTTATTAGAACGGGCATGGAAACAGTTACCAGCGGCAGAAAAAGGGGAGTTTACTATTCAGCTTAAACACTCACTGACAAAGTCGCAACTATTGCCCCAGTTACCGCTGGCAGTTCAGCAAGATCCCATGCGTTTAGTGGTTAAAGGCAGTACGGCGATCGCAGTCACCTCTGTTTTACGCCCTATGTTAATGCAGTTGATTGCCAAACAGTTTGCGGTCTATGTCGCTCGATATCAGGTAGCGCAAGCCGCCGCGTTAAGTGGAGCGATCGCCACTCAACTAAACAATGCGTTGGCAGTGCAAACGGCACGGCAAGGAATGGCGCTAAGTGCTGCTCGATATGCCACCGTGCGTGGCGTTTTTGCCTGTTTAGGTCCCGCCCTATGGATGTACTTTTTTGCCGATCTGGGCTGGCGATCGGTTGCCACAAACTACGGACGGATTATTCCGATGATTTACGCCCTTGCCCAAATTCGCTTAACCCGTGCAGAGTGCTTTGAATTTGCTTAGGCGTTGGCTCAAAAAAAAACTCTTTTTCAGGTTCATCCCGATCCATCCTTGAGATTTGCCTGGACACTGGTGCAAGCCGGGTTATTGGTACTGCCATTCAGCGCGTTGTTTGGCTGTGTGGGGATGATAGTAGCCGCGATCGCGGTTTGGCGGCAGCGATCCAGTCAAATCATGGCATCCCGCATCAACCAAGGGTTTGCCCTACTTGCGGGGTTGATGGTGTTCAGTGCAGCCGTTGCCGAGCATCGTGGCGCTGCATTTTTGGGTTTGTTTAATTTTTTGCCTTACTTTTTTTGCTTTGAAAGCTTGAGTCCGCTGATCCAAACGCCCGCTCAACTCCGCCGCTTAGGTTGGGTGCTGGTGGTGCCATCCGTGCTGGTCTGCTTGATTGGCTATCTGCAAATGCTGTTGTGCTGGTTGGGCTATCAGCAGTTTCTGCATATTCAAGTGCTGTGGATTGTAATTGACTGGCAGTATGACTTGAAAGGCACTCCACCTGGTCGCATGTCGGCGGTGCTGACCTATGCCAATGTGCTGGCAAGCTACTTGGTAATCACGTTTAGTTTAGGGTTGGGCTTTTGGATTGAGGCGATCGGGCGCAGTCGGCTGGCTGGCTCCGGCGTGTGGAATCGGGAAACGACGGCATGGGCAGGACTGCTGCTGCTGAACGGGGGGGCGCTGATTTTGACCAATTCCCGCAATGCCTGGGCGATCGCGGCGGGTGCTTGCTTTGTTTTTGCAGTATATGTGGGTTGGCGCTGGCTGATTGCAGTGGTGGGGTTTGTCGTCGGCGCAATCTTAGCCGCCGCTTTTGGACCCATTTCTATCCAACAGCCACTAAGAACCCTCATTCCTGCTTTTTTCTGGGCACGAGTAACCGATGATCTCTATCCCAATCGCCCCGTTTCCACCCTCCGCACGACTCAGTGGGAATTTGCTTGGTCACTCATGTGGCAGCGTCCAGGATTAGGCTGGGGCTTACGCAACTTCACGCCACTCTATCAAGCGCAAACAGGATTCATTTTGGGTCATCCCCATAACTTGCCGCTGATGCTGCTGGCGGAAGTGGGCATTCCGGCAACCCTGCTGTTTTTGGGCTTGGTCGGTTGGGTTTTCGCTGAAGGCATTCAATATTGGCAAAGTTTAGGCAAATTGCAGAAATCTGGGCAGCCTGAGACGGGCGATCGCCTAATTTATTTCAGCTTCCTCATCGCCTTTTGCAGCATCGCCATTTTTAGCCTATTCGATGTCACCCTGTTTGATGCCCGCGTCAACATCCCTGGCTGGATGTTACTCATCGGCATTTGGGGAAGAGCAGATCGGAGTGCCGAGTGTCGAGTGTCGAGTGAGAAAAGTTGAGTTTTGAGTTTGCCCTTTGTCCGATCTCCTAGGTCAACGCTACGCGAACGCCATTCATCCTTCGCCATTCGCCATTCGTCCCTCGCTTAGAGTCCTATTTGCCAGTTACAATAGTCAGAAGTTGTTTTTCACACCTAACCTTTAGCTAGTAGGGTATTTGTGGCGCAGGATCGAGTAAATCCAACAGAGGGCGGTAGCAGTTCCTACCAAAGGGGAGTGGCAACAACTCACTATGCCCTGCTAAAGATCCATCCCTCAGCATCTGTTAAGGAAATTCGGCAGGCTTATCGCGAGTTAAGTAAGCTCTATCATCCTGATACGACTATGCTGCCCACCGAGATCGCCACTGCCAAGTTTCAGCAATTGAATGAAGCTTATGCCACACTGACGAGTGAAGAACGACGCACTGCTTACAATCTCAAAATTCGGTATTCTTCCATCCCAGTTGTGCGACCTTTGCCCAGTCTACACCAGTCATCGGCTCAAAATCATGCCGCGCCGTCCTCTGCATATATCGATGCGACTGATCGCCCCCTTTCGTCCGGCGAACTTTTTGCACTATTCATTTTGGGGTTGACGTTTGTGGGATGCCTTTGTCTGGCGATCGCGATTGGGCTAACCCATGGAGATACCCTAATTCAACCGATTACGGCGCAACCGATGCCTCCTACTCAACCAGTCATCACTCAACCGTCTATCCCGATTAAAAATGGGATGAATTCCGCCTTGCCCAAAAAGCTTTAACTTTATATAACAAAGATTCAGTGAGAACTAGTTCTTCCATGCCACTTCCCTCCGCAGATACGCCGCTTTATAACCATCCTCTGCCTGATATTGAGCAGTGGTTAAAGACCCAAGATTGCCAGCAAGACCGTGAGGATTTACACTGTTGGCATATTCAGCGTACAGGCTGGAAAGCAGAACTGTGGCTGGATGTGGATCAGTTGAGTGTGCGCTACTTTGAGTTTGGAGATGGAGATCGCGCGGTGCAGCGATCGTTTAAATATTCCCTCAGCCGCCACGATATCGAAGCTGCAATATTTGCGGGACCCTAACCCAATGGCGCATAAAAAATAGGGGATTGATGAGATCTGGAATAAGAAATTTGGGAGCCGAAATAAACCCCCATCAGCTCCCATGTGTGTCTGTACTCTACACAAGCAGACAATAGAACTTTTGGATAAAGTTGAATTCATCCAATCGGGTCGTTTGAATGAGTGACTTCGCGATCTGCAAATCAGGATTGGCAACGCGATAGCATGAAGGCAATTTCTTTGATTACCTCCCCCAATGACTGATTCTAAAGCCTCCCAATCAGCAGTATTGCCTTTGCTGGCAGTCACTTATCCAGACATTGAAGCGGCAGCCACTCGGCTTCAGGGGTATGCTCATCGGACTCCTGTTTTAACTTCAACGACGGTTGATCGCCGGGTGGGCAGTCAGGTGTTTTTTAAGTGCGAAAACTTTCAGCGAACGGGTTCCTTCAAATTTCGGGGAGCCTATAATGCATTGGCGCAATTGCCGCCAGACCAACGGCAGCGGGGAGTAATTGCTTATTCCTCTGGTAATCACGCTCAGGCGATCGCGTTAGCAGGTCACTTACTCAAGATTCCTGCCACAATTGTCATGCCTGCCGATGCTCCAGCAGTGAAACAGGCTGCTACCCGCGACTATGGCGCAGAAGTATTGCTCTACGATCGCGCCACGACGAATCGGGAAGAACTGGGAAAAACCCTGGCAGATGAGCGTGGATTGACCTTGATTCCGCCTTATGACCATCCATCTGTGATTGCGGGACAAGGCACTACCGCAAAAGAACTGATTGACGAAGTGGGCGAATTGGATGTGCTGCTGGTGTGCTGTGGCGGCGGTGGACTGCTTTCTGGTTGCGCGATCGCGGCTCATGCCCTATCTCCTCAATGCCAAGTGGTGGGAGTGGAGCCAAAACGAGCAGATGATGCCACGCGATCGTTTTATAGCAAAACGCTGCAAACGGTGCATAATCCTGACACGATAGCCGATGGCGCACGGACTCCCTGCTTAGGCACCTACACCTTTTCCCTAGTGCTGCACTATGTCGCCGATATGGTCACGGTCTCCGAAGCTGCCATTCTTCGCAGTATGTTCTTTTTGTGGGAACGCTTGAAAATTGTGGTGGAGCCAACCGGAGCACTTGCCGCCGCCGCCCTGCTAGAGGGAATGCTTCGCTTTCCCAATGCGCGTATTGGTGTGATTATCAGTGGCGGCAATGTGGATCTAAAACAGGCAGGAAAGTTGTTATCTAAGGCATCTCAGCCAAGAAAAACAGCGGCTCATCTGCCACTAGCTCAAGAGCTTAGTTAGTTCTGTGACCTGAAGACTGTTTTCTCTATTGGAATTTCTCTATTGGAAATTTTCCTTAAGATGCCCTGTCTTGTCATTCGCATAACGTTGTTTTCCTCTATCTTTTGGTAATGTGCAGGTTGGCTTGTTTAAGCTAATCTGCATTGTGAATCTAAATATTGGGAGATTGCTAAACCTATGGGTTTTTTACAGAGAATTTTTGGTGGAAAAAAGGCTGAACCGGCTCCTGCTGATGCCGCTGCTGCTGCAAATGTGCCTACGGGTAGTGCCATTCCTGCTGAGCGGGTGGGTTTAGATGGGGAATATGACCAGAGTGGGTTGGCAAAGCGGGTTGCTAAAGCCTTTGATGACGATGGGCAAATCGATGATGTTGAAACGCTTTGGGTCGCTCAAACAGGTGGCACTGTGGTCCTAAAGGGTAAAGTGCCCAGCCAAGACTTTTTAGATAAAGCAACGTCTGTCGCCTCTAGCGTGAGCGGTGCAACGTCGGTTGACGCAAGCGGTGTAGAAGTTGGGTAGCATCAGGTTTAGCTCGTTGATCTGTTTTCTCAAAGATTAAAGAACGAAGGCTCAGCGCAAAATAGCTGAGCCTTTTGCGTATGATGATGGCAGTTTAGTAGTGTGAAACGATGGGACTTTTTGACCAAATTATGGGCGCGATCGCCAACCCCAACCAACAGGCAAATCCTGACCAGATGAGCGATATTTTGGGCGCGGTGCAGCAGATTGCTGGAAACAATAGCCTGGATGCTGGAACTGGCGAGACGATGGTATCCATGGTGGGCGGATATGTGCGATCGGCGTTGCAGCAACAACAAACCGAAGGGGGAGACTCTCAAGTGGCAGCGATCGTCAATCAATTTGGTGGCATTGGCTCCAACCCTGCTGCTGTGTCTGCCCTGTTTTCCGCCGATCAACAAGCTCAGATTGCCACAGAAATCTCCCAGCGCACGGGATTACCTGCTGGCACTATTCAAGGGTTACTAGCTTCCCTGATTCCAATCCTGCTCAATTTATTGGGTTCTGGCAAGACTCTCGAAGGCAATTCAAATCCCCTGCTCAACAACTTTTTAGACTCCAACAACGATGGCAATGTTGATTTAGGCGATGCCATGCGATTAGCGAGTCGCTTCATGTAGTAGGGAGAATGATTTTGGGGTTTTAGTGTGAATTTTGGGCACAGCGAAACCCCGCGAAGATCTCGCGTACATGGGGATAGTACCAGTTGCGAAAGGTGTTGCGTAAAGCCCACGATCGCGTTGCCCAACTGCCTCCTCGCAACACTCGATGCTGGTCATCAAAATAAGTCTGGGAGTAGCCGTGATAAGGGTAACTAGCAAAGTCTGGATAGCCCCTAAACCATGAGCTAGTCCATTCCCACACGTTTCCTATCGTGTCGTAGCAGCCAAAGGGACTGGCTCCTTGGGGATAAGCATTCACTGGAGTGGTCTGTCCAACCTTGTGACCGTAGTTGCACAGCAATGGAGATGGAGGCTCATTTCCCCAAGGGAAACTTAATGGTAGTTGAGCAGCACTTTTCCAGGCGGCTGCTTTTTCCCATTCCGCTTCTGTGGGCAATCGCTTGCCGACAAAGTTGGCATACGCTTCTGCTTCATACCAACTGACTCCGCAAACGGGATGCAAGTCGTAAGTCGAGTGATTTGACCAATAAAACGGCTGAGTCACGAGATGCTGTTGCAGCCATTGCCAGCCCTCAACTGACCAGTAGGCAGCCGTTTGATAGCCATCTGCCTGCATAAATAGACGGTATTGTTCACAGGTAACCGGATACCGATCAATCCAGAATGTTTCTAGATCTACCCGATGGATAGGGCGTTCATTATCTAGCGCCGCGATCGCATCATGTCCCATTTCAACAGTCCCCGCAGGAATTTGAATCATTGGATAAGGGCTGAGGCTTCGACGTGAGCGCTCAGCCGAACGGGGCAAGGGGCAAGGGCCAAGGGGTAAGAATTGGAGTGTCTCTTGTTGTGCTTTGATTGCCAAGACGATCGCGATCGTTTCACAATGCTGGCTTTCGTGTTGCAATAACCATCGCCATAACCGTTCTTGTTGCTCAATGGGCGCGATCGCTAGATAGGCAAACACCTGCTCTCGAATAGTGCCTAAATAATCTTTGATTTCTGGCAAGGTGGGCAGTTTAACGCGATCGACCTTGGGTAAGACATCCGCTGCAAACAGTCGATGATACTCAGGAAATTGGGATGGATATCCGGCAGAACGTTCCAGCAGCCAAAGGGATTCGGTATAGGCAATGTGCCCTAAATGCCAGCCCACGGGACTAAAATCTGGATGAGCTTGGCAACACAGGGTTTCGTAATCCATGCCCTTAAACAACGCCAACGTAGATTCGCGGCATTCGGTCATGCTTTGGCGTAAGTGGGCAGTGGGGAGTCGGGAGCCAGTAGCTGGAAATGACTGGCTAGAGATCGTAGGTTTCGATAGTGAGGTCATGGGCAACGGTGAGAATGCTGCGATCGCGAAAGGGAATCCAGTTGCCGTCAAAAAGCGGCTCAGAAGCAATCAGAACGGCATCGGGAAATAATACATCATCCCTTAGCCAATAGAGACTGGGCACCGGATCTCGGCTGGCATACCGAGCGGCAACCATCTGTTGTCCATCGCTAATGATCAGATTTGCAGAAAAATCAGTCTGATATTTTTTGCCAAGGTTAGACAGGGTATTGAGCGATCGCCCTAAAGCATCTGTCAATGAAATTTCTGGATCTTGAAGACGTTCATTCACGATCAGCGCAAAAATATGTTCAGAATCAGTCGTGCCTTGAATCGACTGATAAACCTGATCGCTTAACTGTGCTCGAATCGGACGATAAAGCGTTTGGCGAAAATTATTAATAAAGCCATTATGAATGCCTAAAATTTTCTCAGATTGAAAAGGTTGGCAGTTGCTTAAGTCAATTGGCAAACCCGCTGTGGCACTCCTAACACTAGCTAACACACAGCCCGATTCAACATAGCGGCTTAGGCTAGGCAAATTAATATCATTCCAAATGGGCAGCGTGTTTTTGTAAATAAATGGTTCGACATCACGCTGCGGATGATGCCAACCTACTCCAAACCCATCGGCATTAAGTAGCCCCGCAGTCATCTCACGGGGCTGATAGCTTTGCTTAATTAGAGAATGCTCAGGTTTATAAAGAAGCTGATCGAGGGGCACGGAAGCGCCAAGATAGCCGAGTAAGCGGCACATGGATTAAGAGTAAATAGTAGGTATTCAAATTTTGACACAATTTGTTGAGTAACGACATGAGGGCGATCGTGCAGCTTATTTCAGGAGCGTACGCCGCCTAACTAAACACCAAAGATTACTTATGCACTAAGGATGAAGACAAAAGGGTCAAAAGTTTTTAATGATAGATCTCAGGCTCAAATTATGGGTTGGCTAAACCTATATATACGTACGCAGGACTTTTTACTGTAGATCTCTACTCGCAACTTTTACAAATATTTGTCTTAAGATTTCTGAGTATTTTGCTACAGAGTCAGCCAAATTAAGACAAGATTTTCAATAGTTCCATCTTAATTAAGGAGACCATTATGAACTTTGTTCGCTGGCGCAGAATTCTTGCCCCATTGTTGATTAGTTTGGTGCTGTTTATCTCAGCCTGCACTCCTACCCAACAATCTCGCTATTCTCAGGTTCAAAAAGATACGACTCAACGGGGCGCACCTTCGGCAGTTGCCAAAAAAGCTGAACAAGGCGCGAAATTCAACAAGATTTTTCCCGATGGCATCAAGGGCTATGAAGTCGTTGCTGCCCAAGAAAAGAAAGGATTTGCTGAATATAAAGTGAACAAAGACGGCAAAAACGTGGCAATGCTGTCGATTAGCGATACGACTAGCATTCCTTCTGCGGCTGCAAAATATCAAGCTGCAACCGAAAAAGTGGCGGGTTATCCGGCGGTGGATCAAGGCATGAACGCTACTGGAATTTTGGTCAACGATCGCTATCAGGTAAAAATCCTGTCCCGCGATCCATCGTTTACGAAAGCAGATCGGGTGCAGTGGCTCCAAAAGTTTGATCTGAAGGCATTGGCAAAAATGAAACCCGCGATCGCCCCAGTAGCGACTCAAAAGCCTGTCAATCAAGTGACCAAACTACCGCCCCTTCCCCAGAGAGCGCCCAATCCAACATTGGTGCCTCAACCTGCTGGCTAATCATTCATGTTTCGCATAGGTTAGTTATTAAATTCTCATGATTGCTACTCCCCGCACATTTCTCGTTCCTGCCTTATTGAGCCTGTCCTTGGCTGTGGTTGCCTGTGGTGAAAAGCCGCCTTCTCGCTATGATCAAGTTCAAAAAGACACCCAAGGTCAATCAGCGGTTTCCAAAGAAGCGATCAACGGCAGTCAACTCAATCGGTATTTTCCTAAATCCGCTAACGGCTTTTCGGTCGTTCCTGCTCAGGAAAAGAAAGGGTTTGCAGAACATAAGGTCAATAAGGGCGGCAAAAACGTAGCGATGTTGTCGATCAGCGACACCATTAGTACGCCAGCATCCGCCAGTAAATATCAACAAAGCACCACCAAAATTGCGGGTTTTCCTGCCGTTGACCAAGGGCAAAACGGAACGGGCGTTTTGGTGGGCGATCGCTTTCAAGTTAAAGCTCAATCTCGTGATCCATCCTTTACCAAGCAAGACCGCGTAAATTGGATCCAAAAATTTAATCTAAACGGTCTGTCTCAAAAGAAATAAGGAGTCCTACCTGTGAGTAAATCGATTTTTGAACTCGTTGACGAACTCCCCACGGGCGGCATTACCGTCATGGCGATGAAGTCTCTTGATACGCTGATTCCGGGTCAATGGCAAAATTTGACCGGGTTCGATAACACCATTCGCGCCGTCACTGGCGAAACCGATGAAGCTCTGATTCAGCAAATTGGTGAGCGTGCAGTGGCATTGTACAACGACAAATCCCAAGGCTATCAGCGCGCCTACTGGCTTTATGACACCGTGCAAAGCGGTTCTGGCTTGCTAGGAGCGGCGGCTCTTGCTAATCGCATTGGGCAGGATACATTTCTGGGATTTCTCAAAAACGTCACTCCAAAACCAGAAAAAGCTCAGAGCATTGACCTCTCTGTCAAACTGGTGACTGAGCTAGTTGCCTTTTGCCAAATTAACGGCATTCCCGGCGACAGCATTGGTGACTTTCTGGGAGCCTTAGGCGATTACAGCGGCGAATCGTTGATGCGGATGGCAGCATTGGTTTGCTTTGATGGGCTAATTCCTTTAGGTCCTGAGTTTGCTGAAAAAGCGCTGGGCAACGTTCAAAGCAGTAATACTTCGGACTTGGAAGGCAATCAAACTTACAAAAGCGTCAAAGATCTGATTCCTGGCAATAGCTCTGATGACAAGCTGGGCTTTATTGCCAAAAGTTTTGATTCCACAAAAGGCTGGATGCAAAACTTTGTCTCTTCCACCGGGGCGACCCAAAGTGGACTGATGCATAATCTCAAGGGTTTCATCGAGTTCACCGACGATAAAGCGGATTACGTCGGCGCGTTGCTCGATATGAATGTGAAGTACTACCGTCATACAGGAATACAAACTCTAGTACGACGCTTGATTGAGCGCGCCGTTGCTGAAATTTAGGCGCTGAAATTTAACGTAGATAATCATCAGTAATTGGGCTGACTTAGGTGAACAAATCTAAGTCAGCCAATTTTATGTGGATTTCCTTTTTGATGACAAACCGAGTACTATTGTTGTCATTTGCGTTTGTTGACATGTGCCACTGTCCTAAGTCCGCAAAGTTTTATAGTCACGTTCTGAGATTGCGGCGATCGCATCTTTTTATCCCTATCTTTTGACATTACTGCAACCAACGCCGTTTCAAGCATTTATTGTCATGAATACTGCATTACTTGGGAACTCGGATGGAGCGTACCAGAATTTTGATTGTGGAAGACGAGCAAATTGTTGCCGACGATCTGAGGGAAACTCTAGAAATATTAGGGTATGAAGTCGCTGGATTGGCAGTTTCTGGCGAAGAAGCGATCGCGAAAGTAGTCACCACTCAGCCTCATCTCGTTCTGATGGATATTCGGCTAGAAGGCGCGATGGACGGCATTGAAGCTTCTCACATTATCCAAACAAATTTCCAACTACCTGTGGTTTACCTGACTGCCAACGCCGATCGCGCCACTTTGGAGCGAGTGAAGCAATCTCAACCGTTTGGCTATGTAATGAAGCCATTTAGTGAACGATCGCTTGCTACGACGATAGAAATTGCGATTGTTCGCCATCAGGCAGAACTAGAAGTGCATCGCACCTTACAAACCGTTCAAGCTGGGAAAAATGCCGCCGAAGAACTAGCGCATGAAAAATCTGAGTACCTCTGTCTGCTTGCCCATGAACTTCGGAATCCATTAACCGCCATCAAATTTGCCACAGAAGTATTGCAAAGCCACAGTGAGCAATTGCCCGATGAGAAAAAAATGCGCTACATTCAGCGAATTCAAACCGCAACAAATAGCCTAAATAAACTTTTAGAAGATGTGCTTACCCTAGAGCATTCAAACGCAAATCCTTTGGAATGGTCTCCTTTAGAAGTAGATGTAGTCGGCTTTTGCGAAGAGCTAATAGAAGTGCTACAGGTGAACTGCGACGACCATCACACCCTGACTTTTTCGACCAACGTTGAGCGATATCATGCGTTTTTAGATGAAAAGCTTTTGTGGCATCTGTTAAACAATTTACTGAGCAATGCCATCAAATACTCCCCTGAAGGTGGGACTATAGCCTTACAGTTGCTCGGCGAACCCGATCGCTTTAGCCTATGTATATCTGATCAAGGCATTGGCATTCCTCCCCAAACCCTACTGCATCTGTTTACACCCTTCTATCGCGCGGAGAATGTGGGGCAAATTCCTGGAACTGGGTTAGGGTTGGCGATCGCCAAGCAGTGTGTAAACCTTCAAGGGGGCAGCATCAGCGTTAATAGTACGCTTGGGCAAGGTACTACATTCACCGTAATTTTGCCCAGAGAGAAGTAGTGGAGTTTCAGGTTTCGGGCTTCAGGTTTCGGGTTTTCGCTGCCCCCTAATCCCTACCCCCTAATCAGCCGCTTCATCCAATATCCGAAAGCTCTGATAAATCGTTTAATTGGGCTAAACCAGTGACATTTTGCTTTGGTCGTAGTCACCATGCCAAACTCTTCACCGCTCGTGGAAGGAGTAATATCGTTGACTTCGTAAAGGCTATATTCTCCACTCTTACCCGGAATTTTTACTTGGAACGATTGCCCTACTAGAACATGGTCTTTCGCTTCGGCGTAAGCTTCTTTGGAAATCAGAAAGGTTGTTCCTAAAGGTTTGTTAGCCGCTTCGATCCGGCTTGCCAAATTTACAGCATCCCCGATCGCGGTCATTTTCGGGTTTTTGGGATCGCCAATCGTGCCAATTACCGTCCAGCCATAATGAACCCCAATGCCAATTCGCAACCGCTGTTGATATAAGCCTTCTAAGGACGGGTTTAACTCTTCCAACGCTGCCAGCATTCCCATCCCTGCTCGAATGGCTCGTTCCGCAGCGCGATCGGGGTTATCCACGCCAAATAGCGCCATAAAACCATCGCCCATGTAGACGTTGATCGTGCCACCATACCGATTAATTACCTCTGCCATCCGCTGAAAGTAACGGTTCAAAACATAAATCACATCGTAGGGCAGCAGCGCTTCTGAAAAGGCAGTAAATCCTCGAATATCTGCAAACAAAATAGCGACGTGCTTTTCTTGCCCCAATAAGGAAGGAGCCGCTTTCTTGGATACCTGATCGAAAAACATTGCCATGTCGTCTGCATCCAAAGACAGCCGCCGCAGAGTGATTTTGCCTTCACGAGCAATCATCGTTTGGCACGCCAAACGCACACAGGATTCAAAACCCAACTGATCCGCTAAAACCTGTTCTTCTGGGGTACGCGGCGCACAAAATTCTTGCCCATCTAAAATCAATACGCGACAAGTAGAGCAACGAGCATTGCCGCCACAGACATGAGTATGGGGAATTCCCGCTTCCAAAGCCGCTGTCAGCAGTGTGTTAGCGTCTTCTGTTTCGATTAGCTGTTGGTCGGGTAAATAAAAAATCTGTGTCATTGTGGGGGCTGGCATCACCATATGGTTGACTCTACACTGAACCCACTCAAAAGCCCGGATTAAAGCAAGCCAAGTATTAAAATAGTTGGTTTCCTGGCAATTTGCAGCTTTGCAAAACAGACCTTAAATAAATCAGTAGCACCCTATTGATCGCCATTGTAGCGGCTGATGGCGATCGCGTCCCTGTCCCTTTCCGCTTAATCAGCGTGTCTTTATCTTTCCCTAATTCCCGGCTTTTGATTTCCCTGCTTGCCACGCTTCCGATCTGCGCTTCTCGATGCCCCTTTGCCACCTATCCCAGCTTTTTGCATTGCGGCGTTGTAAATTGCCTCATTTGCCGCCGCCGATTGAAACAAATCCACCACTGGATTGGGATAGTCCACGCCCAGCTTCACATTAAAGCGCTGTTGCTCCACCGGGAGAAGTTGCCACGGTTCATGCACTTTGCCTGCGGGAACCTGTGCCAGTTCGGGCAACCAGTATTTTACATAGCTGCCATCGGGGTCGTAGTCTTTAGATTGCTTGAGAATGTTGAAAAAGCGGAAGCCACGGGCATCGTTGCCTACGCCCGCCGTATAGTTCCAGTTGCCCCAATTGCTGCATACATCGTAATCGACCAGCAGCGACTCAAACCACTCTGCACCCATTTGCCAATTAATGCCCAAATTTTTGGTGAGGAAACTGGCGACATTTTGCCGCCCCCGGTTGGACATAAACCCAGTAGTGGCGATTTCGCGCATATTAGCATCCACCAGCGGGAAACCTGTTTTGCCTTCCCGCCACAGGTCAAATCTCTGCCAGTCTTCTTTCCAGGGAATAGACAACCCTTGCAGTCCAGACACGCGAAAAATGCGATCGCCCTGTTTGGCACAGATAAACCGAAAATAATCTCGCCACAACAATTCAAAAATCAGCCAGTACGTTGAATCGTTTTGCACTCGCTGAGTTTCGTATTTCTGCACCTGCTCCAAAATATAGCGGGGCGAAAGACAGCCCAACGCCAACCAAGCAGAGAATTTTGAGGAATAATCGGCACCGATCATGCCGTTTCGAGTTTCTTTATAAGTCTTGAGGCAATCTTGTTGCCAAAAGTAGTGATCAAGCCGAGCTTTGCCTGCGGTTTCGCCACCCGCAAATTTCAGCACGGCGAGATCGTCAAAGGCAGGCAAGTCTAGCCCAAAGCTAGATAACGAGGGCAACTCGCCAGGTTCCACAGTGGGCAACGGCGGCAAGTTTTGGGGTGTGGGAAAAGTGGGATTGATCGTGCTTTCTTTTTCGACCTGCTTGCGAAAGTTGGTGAACAATTCTGGTAGTTGGCTGACCTCAAACGGCAAATCATCGGGATGATACAGGGTGTGTCCCCAAAAGCGGCGACACTTGACCCCGATCGCCTCTAATGCCTGAGTCATCGAGTCTTCTACCGCAATTTCTTCTGAGGTGACCTCTTGGTGGTAATAAACCGCCGTGATGCCTAACTGTTCCGTCAAGTCAGGAATCACGATTTCTGGAGTGCCCTGACGGATGATCAAATTACTGCCGAGAGACTGGAGCGATCGCCGCAGATCTGCCACACTTTCTAGCAAAAACTGCGCCCGAAATGCACCTGTCTTAGGAAAACCAAAGGAGGTTTGCCCGAACTGGCGCGGCTCGAAGCAATAGAGCGGCAGTAGAAATTCAGGGTTTGCTTGAATGGCGCGGTACAGAGGTTCGTGATCGTGCGATCGCAAATCATTGCGAAACCAAATTAGAATCCGCTGATCGAACATAGTGAACGGATTAAGTTAAATATCTTGTTAATCTACCCATGTCCAGTCAATTTTAGACGAGTTCCACATTGGATAGTCTCGACAAATATCAGAATTTTGCTTTTGCAACTTCAGCGCTTGACTGTAGCTAAACAGGGCTTCTTGAAATTGCTCTAACTCTTTCAGCACCGATCCTCGAAATAGCCAAGCTTCACGGTTCGTGTTGGACAAATCTATGGCTCGGTTAAAACTGGCTAAAGCAGCTTTATAGCACTGAAGATGCACTAGCACCACTCCATGAAACACCCAGGTTTTAGAACGATTCGGTTGCAGGCGGAGGGCTGCTTCAAAACTGGCAAGGGCAGCCTCGTAATAGCCTTGTTTGGTCAAAACAGCACCCCGGCTGCACCATAAGCGATGCAGCGTTTTAGTCGTCCATAGGCTATTCGTTTTAAGAGACGCTCGTTGAGGAAAGCGCTTGGATAAAGGCTCAGGATTTAAGGAGGAGATAGTAGATTGACCCATAGTAGTTCTGGATAAAATTGAAGACTTAAGGTTAGCCAATGTCGCTATTCGCACTCTAAATACGCTCATCCTGATAAATATATTCTGACTTTGATAACCCGCATTCTTTATCCGCCATTAAGCTCAACTTTTGGCATATGCAAGCGTTATCTTTGTGTATGCAGATTTATAGCGATCGCGTTCAAATATAGCCGTAATTTGTTGGATCAGAATGAGGGGCTTCAGCCCTTGGGTGATGCAGGGCTAGTTCATCGGTGGTAGAAAAATGATAATGGGTGATGCCGTTTCACACC
>QBMH01000230.1 GCA_003249025.1 Leptolyngbya sp.
GCGTCTCCGAAGGAGATATTTTGAGTTTTGAGTTTTGAGTTGGGAGGCAGTTGAGTTTTGAGTTTTGTAAGTCCTGCGGACTGGCTTTGCCAACGCGTAGCGTCTCCGAAGGAGATATTTTGAGTTTTGAGTTTTGAGTTTTGAGTTTTGAATTAGTGCTAGGGAGCAGGGGCTAGGGATCGGGGATCAGGATAGGACTATCTACTTTTCGGGTCATTGGATTGAATGAAGCCGCTATCCCATTGTTTAGCTCCTCCTCGCTACCCTCTGAAACCTGAAACCTGGAACCTGAAACCCTTCCCCTAAACACTGTTTGTGCATCAAAGTTCACTTGGAGTTGCAGCAGTTCAGGACGGGCGTAGTGACCGACGGAATCCATCATCCGTTTGCGTTTGGTGATGAGGGAGAAGTCGAGATCAGCGATCGCCATGCCTTCACCCTCGGTAATGGGTGGGCAAAGATGCACTCCTTCCGGGCTAATGATGGCAGTGTGGCAGCCACCGCTCAACACCTTTTGCAGCTTTTCATCGGGGGTGATTTGGGCGATTTGCTCTGGGTCAAGCCAGCCCGTGGAGTTAACCACAAAACAGCCAGCTTCCAGCGCGTGATGCCGAATCGTCACCTCCATTTGGTCGGCAAAAATTTGCCCTACCATGGAGCCAGGAAACTGAGCACAATGGATTTGTTCGTGCTGTGCCATTAATGCAAATCGCGCCAGGGGGTTGTAATGCTCCCAACAGGCAAGCGCCCCCACCTTGCCGACTGCGGTATCCAATACGGTTAGCCCAGAGCCATCGCCTTGTCCCCACACCATGCGCTCATGATAGGTGGGGGTGATTTTACGCCGTTTTAATAACAACGTGCCATCAGCATCAAAGATCAGTTGGGTGTTGTAAAGCGATCCACCGTCCCGCTCGTTTACACCCAAAACAACCACCATGCCGTGCGATCTCGCGGCTTGACTGACTGCATCAGTGACCACACTGGGCACCGTCACCGCTTCCTCATACAGCCGCATATGCTCTTTCCCCATCAGCACCGGCGGCTGCACAAAGGAGAAATAAGGATAGTAGGGCACAAAGGTTTCAGGAAACACGATCAGTTGAACGCCTTCCGTGGCAGCTTTGGCGATCGCTGCCAGCACCTTTTCCGCCGTGCCCTCTCGACTAAACAACACCGGGCTAATTTGTACCGCAGCCGCTCGAACTTTGCGAGAATGATCCATAATCTAAACTCATTAGCCCCTGAAACCTGACTTCTAAAACCCGAAACCTGTTACAGCGTCCAAGTATCCAAGATGAACGCACCATCTTTCCGGTGCATCAACACTAAATCCAGCACATCTAGAGGGCTGATGGGTCGGATACCCGGCAGGAGTGCAGGTTCACCATGACCATAGAGGGCTTGTAAGGCAAAACGGCAGGCGTAAATTTTGCCGCCTTCAGCCATGAATTTGGTCAGATTATTGGCGAAGTTTTGATGACCCGGAAAGGCTTCGTCACCCAGTTTGGGAAAGCCCCGCTGAATGCCCAGTGTGACTCCGGGACCATAGAGCAAAATGGACGTTTCAAACCCTTTTCGCTGTAAGCGCAATGCTTGAAGTTGGTTGACCAATCCGATAGAGCCTTCAAAGGCAACAGTATGAAAGGTGACTAAGGCTTTTTCTCCGGGTTCTGCTTTAACGTCAGGAAATACTTTTTCTTCGTAATCTACAAAAAAATCACCCGACTTATGGGCAGGAGTTGTTACTTCAGGCATGAGTCTTCCTCAATTAAAATCGCAAATTTTGGTCTGTTACGATCGCAGTGCAAAGTTCGGTCTGCACCACGTCGCGAATACGATGCAGATTAAGAGGCATTATCAGTGCGATTTTGTGTATTTAGATACTAAATTCGGAAGTCTAGCAGTAGTGATAGGTTGATTACTAAAGAGATAAATAGTTTTTTCTGGCTTCATTGAGTCACCTATCTAAATCGATAGTACTGGTAGATTGAAATAAGATAATAATTCTAGTGAATTACTGAATCCATCCCTGAACGATCGCCTGATGGAGTGCCTGATAGCGGGTTTTTGCCTTCAGTTTTGATAACACATTATTCATATGAAATTTGACGGTGCTTTCGCTGATGTGCAGATGGGCAGCAATATCGCGATCGCGCAACCCATCGGCGAGTAGCTTCAGTATGTCTAACTCCCGTTCTGAAAGCAAAAAAGCGGGTTGGCTAGCGTCAAGATTCCAGGTTTGTCCCTGATTAATCGCCACCGCCGCTCCTAGCAATTGCGCTGGAGTCGTCGATAAATCAACACACCCCATCACCCCTTTGGGCACCTGGTTTGTTTGCCGAATCCACAGCACACGCCGACCTGATTCAACCTGGGTGAGATCATCGGTTAGTAGGGCGATCGTAGGATGAGGCACATCGCTAAGGGTGAGTCCTGCGAGAAACGCTAGGTGCGTAAATGCGGCTTGCAGAAGGGGTTGATGGCATTGGATAGTGAGCCGTTGCGTAATCTCATTTTTATCAGCATCAGTTTGGTAAGGCACCTGTAATGACAACTGAAGCGCTTTTTGATTGGCACCGATTTGAGTGCGTAACATGCCGCCTGCATAGGTTGTCATTAACCGCAGATTGGTTAAAGTGGCTTGGGTTACCTGGTGATCTGAGGTTGGCTCTAAAATAGGCACGATCGCTTCCAAGATCACCGTTTCTGGACTGTAAAGCAAGCGGCAGTAAGTGCAGCCGAGTTGATTCAAAGCCTGGGCAGATTGAAGAAACAGATAGGTCAAGGGAGCCGTTAGGGGCTGTTCAGTGCCTATGAGGGTGAGTCGGGTTGAACTCAGCAGCGCTGCTAATTGATCAGAAAGGGATAAATCTATTAGGCTAGGGCGCACAGCCAATGAGATCTTTAACTGCTGTTGGTATTGCAATGCGGCATCTAACGAGACAGACACCGTAGTACACAGCATTTGCAGCACTTCCAAAAATTCCGGTGCCATGGCGCGGTGGCTAAAGGTAGCTAATACACCGACTACGCGGTCGCCCACGGTCAATGGATATCCGGCAAACCCACGAATGTTATTGGCGATCGCCCACTCCCGATCTTTAACCCACGCCTCATCTGCCAAATGATTACTCAAAAACGACACCCGATTTTGGGCAATCTTACCCACCTTATAGGCACCCATCGGCACCCGCGCAAAAGAGCCATTAATGTGGGTATATAAACCTGAAGAAGCCACTAATCGCAGTACAGTTTGATCTGGCTCCACGAGCCAAATTCGAGCAAAAGCAATGTCAAACTTCTCGACTAATCCATTTGTAACAGAGTGAGCAATGTCATCTGGCAGCAAACAACCCGCGAAGCCTTGAGCAATTTCATTGCTGCGCTGAAGATCAAATAGCAATCGAGTTGAATCGAGTAAGTCCGCCACTATAATTCGGTATTCAGTGAATTGCCCAGCAGCCTCCTTCTATTGAGACCTAGTTACGCGGTAGACTTTGTATCTTAAACTACCTCTTTTGGGTATCCACCTACCGATTTAGGTAGGTCAACCCGGCTTACAAGACATGGATATTTTCGACCGAAACAATGCCCTGTTCATACCATTAGACTTGGAGATTTTGTAGTAAGAGATACAGGAATACTGATTCTCAAATTCTATGGTCAAAGGGTGAATTGAGGGGTTGAGTGTCGAGTGGAAAAGAGAATTCTTGTAGATTGCAAGGCAAGATTCACCTTTCAATTGAGTCATTTACTAATTAACTAATCAACATTTCTGGTTGAAAATGAGCAATCACTATTCCGTCATTGTCGTAGGAGGTGGTCAGGCTGGGCTGTCGATGAGCTATTGCTTAAAGCAGCAGGGCATTGATCACATTGTGTTTGAAAAAAACCAGATTGGCTATTCCTGGCAAGCAAAACGATGGGATTCATTTTGTTTGGTGACTCCCAATTGGCAATGTAAATTGCCCGGATATACCTATCCTGGAGCCGAACCGCACGGATTCATGCAGAAGAATGACATCGTTGAATACATTAAGGACTACGCGAAATCATTTGCTCCACCTGTGAAAGAAAGCGTGGAGGTGACGAGTGTGCGGAAACAGCCAGCACTGGATGGGTTTGAGGTCAGCACAACCATTGGAGATTTCACTGCCGATCAAGTGGTAATTGCATCCGGTAGTTACCATTTGCCGAAGCTACCAAAAATTGCGGAACGTCTACCAGAAGGCATTGTGCAGCTTCATTCATCCGAATATAAAAATGCCCAGTCTTTGCCTGATAAAGCTGTGTTAGTGGTCGGTACTGGGCAATCGGGCTGTCAGATTGCGGAAGATTTGCACTTGGCAGGAAAACAAGTGCATTTGTGTGTGGGAGGCGCACCGCGATCGCCCCGTCGCTATCGGGGAAAAGACGTGGTGGATTGGCTGGAAGAACTCGGTTATTACGACTTGTCGATTGATGACCATCCCCAAAAGGAGAAGGTAAGGACGAAAGCAAATCACTATGTCACTGGGCGTGATGGAGGACGAGAAATTGATCTGAGGCAATTTGCTTTAGAGGGTATGAAACTGCATGGCAGACTTAAAATGATCACCTCTGAAAAACTTGAATTTTGGAATGATTTAAAACAGAATTTAGATCAAGCAGATGCAGTGGCAGAAAGTATCAAAAAAACGATTGATGCATTCATAGAAAAACATCAAATTCAAGCACCTGTTGATCCACCGTTTCATCCAGTCTGGCAACCTGAAGAAAAATCCTTAGCATTAGAATTAGAATCGGCAAATATTGGTGCAGTCGTGTGGTGTACGGGCTACCAGGCAGATTTTAGCTGGGTCGAAATTCCAGTATTTGATGGAAAAGGCTATCCAGGGCACGATCGCGGAGTGACCACTGTGCGAGGGCTTTACTTTTTGGGTTTGCCGTGGCTATATACCTGGGGATCTGGGCGCTTTTCAGGCATCGCACGAGATGCAAATTATCTGGCAGACTGCATCCTGACAAGGCGGAAAGTATTGCAGCCTAACGTGACAAGGGCGATCGTTAATGAAGTAGCGCTCGGCTCATAGTGCTGGTATGGCTGTTAACATTGGGGCGATCGCACCCATAGGGCAAGTCCGCCGCCGCGTCCTCGTGCTGCAATGAAGTTTTCAGTGATGAGGAAGAAGGCGAAGAAAGGCAACTTTGAGATCGCCCTTTGCTCGACTGCGATCGCTTGATCACCGCTCCGAAAGTTTCCCGAATAAAGAGTTTTGCCCAATATGGAAAACTGCGCTTGGTTGAAGTCAAACACCAGTAGGTTTTTCTTGCCGGGATAGTGAAACGATCCTGTAACCCGAAATATAATAGAGCCGACCTGAATCTGGTTGCCAATTTCACCACTGGGACTGTTCGGTTCAATCTCAGCAGTTTGGATAAAGGAAATTTGGGCTTGGGCGATTTTAGGAACATAAATACCTTTCGCAGCCTGGGGCGATTGTCCATTTACCTTTGACAGCGTTGTGAAACATAGCCGCCAATGTCCTAACAAGGTCTCTAAGGAATAAGCTAATCGCTGTTGTTTCGCGGCTTTTTCGGCTGCCACCATCGCAGTAATCACCGCTTGGGCGTTGGGTCGTTCTCCACCATTGCGAAACGCCTCTGCTGCTTGCTTCAGCGTGGTAATAAAGGAGGGTCCATTCGATTGGACTACAGTTGAAAGTGGCATTGCTGTGTCAAAAAATAGGGGACTGGGAGAGACAGCTTTATTCTGCCAGATCAGCGATCGCTTTGCTTCACTGTCAAGGTGAGTCCATCGGCGATCTCACTTCTACAAAAAGCCGTGATTGCGGATGAATTATTGAAACCTTTCTATTTTTCCGATTATGGAGGATGCATCATAATGAAAATGGGTTGCACCACGATCGCCACTTGAATTAAAGCTCAAATCGTAACTCCTAGCTATGGCAACTACAGCAACCAAACTAACGTTTGAACAGTACCTCGCTTATGACGATGGCACGGGCGATCGCTATGAATTGGAAGATGGAGCGCTCATTCTAATGACTCCTCCCACAGGTCGCCATGCTTTGATTATTCGATTTCTTAGCAATACTTTTGAGGCAGAAATCAGGCGCTCAGAGGTTCCCTGGGCATCGTTGCAGATGATTGGAGTGCGAACGGCTCCTCGGCGATCTCGCCTGCCCGATCTCTGCGTAGTGCCGCTAGAAGTGATGCAAGAGTGCCTGGATACTTCAGCCATTATTGAGTCTGATGCACTATTAGTAGTGGAAATTGTCAGTCCAGAATCTGTTAAGCGAGATTATCGTTTCAAACGAGCGGAATATGCTTCATTTGGCATTCCTGAATACTGGATTGTCGATCCGGTGACGCAAAAAGTAACCGTTCTACGACTGATGGAAGGACTGTATGAAGAGGTGCAATATCAAGGAACGGAGCCAATTCGATCAGAAACTTTTCCCAACCTCACCCTAACCGTCAAACAAATTTTACAATCCTGAATGACTCCTCCCATTTCGCTATAGCAATTAAGTGGATATCCTATTTATTAATCAAGCAATAAAAAATTCGACATTTGCATTTTCGTGTGGGTTTCGACTTCGCTTAACCCACTGAGGAGTTGAGTGCTGAGCGGAGTCGAAGCAGGATATTCAACGTTGGGTTGGCACGAGCGCCTATCTCATCCTACGTTTATGGATTAGACGGGGCGCTTCAATGCGAGGGTGAGACCATCGGCGATTGGGATTAGGCTAAGGGTAATGCGATCGTCTTGGTGCAGCTTTTGGTTAAGGGCGCGGATTTTTTCAGTGCTGTTGTTTGTGACTGCTGGATCTGCGACTGCACCTGACCAAAGGACGTTATCGATCGCAATCAATCCTCCCACCCGCACCAGTTTCAGGGCACGTTCATAGTAGTCATCGTAGCTGCTTTTATTTGCGTCTATGAAGGCGAAGTCGAAGGTATTTGCTTGCCCCTCTGCCAGAAGGAGATCAAGGGTTTCTAGGGCAGGAGCAATCCGCAGATCAATTTTGTCGGCAACTCCGGCTTTTTGCCAGTAGCGACGAGCGATCGCGGTATATTCTTCGCTAACATCACAGGCGATTATTTTGCCGTGAGGCGGCAGTGCCAGCGCTACAACGAGGGAACTATAGCCTGTAAACACGCCCACTTCTAGGGTTTTGGTTGCGCCCATCAACTGCACCAGCAGTGCCATCAATTGCCCTTGTTCTGGCGAAATCTGCATTCCTGCCATCGGTTGCTTTGCCGTTTCGTGACGCAGTTCAGTTAAAATTTCCGGCTCACGTACTGAAACCGATTGCAGATAGGTATAGAGGCGATCGCCCATCGCTAAAGATTTATTTGACATAATCAAGTTGTGCGGCTGGCAGTATCTTTAGCCATTAATTAGGGGACTACGCCCTAAACGTTTCTCAAGATGATAGTTTATTGCACCATATAAGCGATGTATTTCTTCGTAATTAGGGATAACGTTATTTTCCGTTCCACTCCCTAACAAAAACCACTTATCTTCAGCTTGCGCTGCTTCTACTATAGTAAGATCCATCTCTTTTCTTAAACAAACTTGAATTGAAAAGCAGTGGGGGTTGCCTTTTGTCATCAAGGTTTCACGACCAAGCCAGTCAAAAAACTCACCCTGCGAAACCCGAATTTTTGAGTTAGGCGATTTCCGAGAAAGATATTACCGTTTAGATCAGGGCGTAGAATTTTCTTAGTAGCAAATGTACAAGGGAGCAAAAGCAGTGTCACTAACTAGCCCTGAAGGTGAGCAGTTAAGTATTAGTCAAATCGATGACCTGCGTCTAGCGGCATCAAAGTTGAGTGGAGCAAAACGTCGTAGCTTCCAAGCAAACATGTC
>QBMH01000231.1 GCA_003249025.1 Leptolyngbya sp.
CTGGCTGATTCCGGTCGGCTTTGAGTAAGATCCGAGCACGGGTGATTTGATAAGCCGCATGTCGTCCAGTCGTGGTGAATCCTTCCAAATATTCACGCTCTTCTGAAGTCAGATCAACAATATATTTTTTGGTCATTCCACTGGGTAACGCGATTGCCTTCTATCTTATCCTCCTCACCCATCATCTAATCATTGGAAAGCCACTAGCTTCATACCCACTGCATCCAGATTAGCGGCAATGGCGGCACCAATCCCACTGCTAGCACCAGTGATGATAGCCACTTTTTCTTGTAAATCCATAGGTTCCTGATGATTTGCGTTACTAATTGAGCATGCTCAAGCCTGAATAGCGTTGGCTTTTTCCCTTTCAATATCGTCATCTATCAACCAAGGTGTGGTTACTGGTTAACTTCCTCCAGGAAGAGTTTGGTGAGCGATCGAATTGAAATCCGCAAATTAGAATGACATTGAGCCGATACCAGTTTTATCACCTCCTTAAATAGGTTGAAGCCTTCCACCCAACCAATTTGCAGTTGAGTGGCTGTGGAAATGCGCTTGAGCAAAAGCTTAATCGGTTATCCTCTAGCTGTCGCTAGTCCTGAGATTGGAATATTTATCAAAGAAGTTGGGTTTTGGATGAACAAAAGTTAAGGTGTATCCTTAACTTTTGTTGGATTTTGTCTAAACTTTCGTTGAGTTCAGTTCAAGCTGAAGCTTGTATAGTAGGACTGCGTCCAATCCCGAACTTTCAGGAAAACTCTGTTCTTGCTTTAGAGGTTGCTATGGACACAGCACTGGCTCAACTCCACGATCGCCTCTCTGCTCTGGAACAAGAGAATGCCCTGCTGCGATCGCGGCTCCAGTCCTGTGAGCACTCCTATGCCTTACTGCAACTCAGCGTCAGCAATGCTTCAGAACATCGCCTTTTAGAAGCTACTGCCCAAGTTGCTAGTGCTTTACTGACGATTTCGCCTCTTGATCAAGCCGTCAACACAGCTCTACAAATCATTGGCGAGAGTTTGCAGACTGATCGCGTAGCGGTGATCGAGAATTCTGCACCTTCGTTTAACTCTGCATCTACAGGGTGGAAAGTGTTGTATGAATGGACTTCTCTTTATGCAACATCACAAATTTCTCATCCTGACTTAGCACAAGGAACCTGGGAGGGCATTGAGGAGTGGTACGAGCGTTTGAGTCAAAATCAAAGCATTAGCTGTCTGCTGGAAGAAATGCCTGAACCGTTCCGAAGTGGGCAAGCAGAACTAGGATTGAAAGCGCTCTATGCTGTTCCCATTTTTGTTGAGGATAAGTATTGGGGAGTCATTGGATTTGATGACTGCCGTGAAGCAAAACGTCGCAGTCCAGCAGAACTTTCGGTATTGAAGATTGCTGCTGATTGTATTGGCAGTGCCATTCAGCGAGATCGCACTCAGCAAGCGATTCTAGAAGCGGAACAAGCGCGATCGGCTGAACTAGAGAAAGTGAATAAGGCGCTTAAGCGAACGGTCGATGTGCTGGCAATGGAAACAGACCTTGATCACTTCTTAGGACAGGTGCTTCGAGTGATTGCGGATCAACTGGAAGCGCCGCTAGCAGAGTATTGGTACCATCCCGAACCCGCTAATCTTGCTTACGTAGGGCTCACGTACTGGCAGGGGCAGATCCTCAAACCAGAGGAGCAGCCAGGGCATGTTGGCTCGTTTGGCTACCCTGTGCCACCGGCAATGATTCAGCAAGAAAGCCTGCATCATCGCCGGAGCCACTTCACCATTGAAGATATGGTAAATAGTCCGCTTCTTATCCAGATTGCCCATGAATCTGGCTTAGATGCTGGAGCTTGGTATAGCTCGCGTGGGGTTAGCAGTCTCCTCAATGTGCCGTTAATTTTAGGTGACAAGACAATCGGGGCACTGGTTGTCTTTTTTCCAAGGAGCCGTCTTTTCACCGAGCAACACATTGAACTTGCCTATGCCTTGGCGCAACAGGTAACACTGGCAATTCAGCTCACTCGATTAGCAGAAGAAGCCAAACAAACGGCGATCGCTCGTGAGCAAGAACAAGCGGCTCAGCATCAGACCGCAGAACTGGCGAGAGCCAACACCCTGCTACGCAATAGCTTAAGCGACCTATCGACAAATCCCAATCTCAACGATGTTTTGGGGCACTTGCTAGTGGAAGTCGTTCGCTATTCGGGGGCTTCGGTGGGGCACATCTTTAGTTATGATGCCGACCAGAATACCGTCAACCTGACCATTCGCTGCCAGGATGAGCAGCATTTTTTTACCCCTGCTGACGATGAACCGATCCTCTTTCAAGCCCCCATTCCGGTTGAGCGCACCCTGATTTTTTCCCAGCTTTGCGACCAGCCCAGGTTAGCTGTCCTGAATCAAGAAGACTTTGAAGGACAGTTGTGGCAAGAGGCATCAGAATGGTTTCAAACCCGTGGCTATCAGGGCACCAGTACCTGTGCGTTGATGGTCGGCGATCGTCTCTTGGGACTCTTGGCAATGGCGTTTCCACAGCCAATCGCCTTTAGTTCAGTCGAGGAAGAATTGGTTCTGGCTCTGGCTCAACAAATTGCCTTAGTGCTTCAACTCACAATCTTAGGAGAAGCTGATAAGCAAGCAGCATTAGCGAAGCTGAACGAAGTTCTTGCCCGTGAAGGAGAAGTAGCCGCCTTAGAACAGGTGGCAGAACTCGCAAAAGCGAATGCCTCATTGCGTCGCTCCGTGACACAACTCAGCAGCACCGATAGTTTGCACTCATTTCTGGTGGCGGCGCTTCAGGGGGCGATTCAGTCTAGCCGTGCCGCAACGGGAGCTATCTTTCTCTACCAGAGCGCCTCCCATACTCTACAGATGGTGGCTTTGGTGTTACATGGAGACGTGATAGACATTGCTACTGATCCTTGCGCTGAAATCTGGCGTCCGCCTATGCCCGCCGACCTGACGCAGATTTTGCAGATGATTCAAGACCCAGACCACCAGGCTATTTGGTTCACTCGGGATCAACCATTATCAGAAACCTGGCAATTTTCGCGCCCTTGGCATCAGCGGCATGGACACAAAACTGTTCCCATGATCCCACTGGCGATCGGTGAACAAGTATTAGGCTTTATGGGACTTGCTTTCACCACACCTCAACCACCCAGCGAGTTTCGCTTTGAGCAGTGCCGCAGCTTTGCCCACCATGCCGCCCTGGCTATTCAAATGGCTCAGTTAGCTGAGCAAGCCAAAGACGCAGATCTCTTAGAAGAGCGTAACCGCATGGCAAGCGAGATCCACGATACCCTTGCTCAAGCCTTTACGGGCATTTCCCTTCAAATTGAAGTGGTCAAATCGCTGGTTCACGAAGAGTCCCAAACCGTCCAGCAGATTCTTAAACACATCAGTCAACTGGCAGAAGCCGGACTGACCGAAGCGCGGCAATCGGTCTGGGCACTTTATCCGCTTGCCGCTGAGTATGCAGACTTAGCGCAACTGCTTTACGAAAGCGTGGAACAAATGACTCGTAACACCCCGATCGCCATTGAAGTCAATGTGCAGGGAAGCCCCCACAGCCTGCCACCCTTCATCGGCATGAACCTGCTGCGCATTGGGCAAGAGGCAGTTACAAACGCCCTGAAACACGCTCAGGCTGATACGATTGCTATCGAACTTGCCTATGACAGTGATCGTATCAGCCTCACCATCTACGATAATGGGCGAGGCTTCACCCCACCCACTACGCTTGATAACATCAACGGCGGCTTTGGATTGATCAGCATGTATGAGCGCTGCGATCGCATTGGTGCCCAACTGAGCCTATCTAGCCAACCAGGGCAAGGCACTCAAATTCTTGTCGAAGCACCGCTCGGTTAGGAAAGGGAAAGGGGGCAAAACAATGAATATGCCGCAGAGAAAAAGCAATGACCAACCACAAACACAACACCGCAAAGCTCGAACTCCGTTTTCTCTATCAGACCGTTATCCTGCTAGCGCCCCTCAGTTAGCCATGAGTGATACCAATATTCGAGTCTTAATTGCCGATGATCATCCCGTGGTGAGATCGGGCTTAGCAATGATTATTGACCATAGCGAAGGCATCGAAACGGTTGCCGAAGCCAGTACAGGAGTCGAAGCGGTCGAACTTTTTCGCCAACACCAACCCGATGTAGTGTTGATGGATTTGAAAATGCCAGAGATGGGCGGCGTGGATGCGATCGCTGCCATTCGCCAAGAGTTTTCTGATGCTCACATCATTGTCTTGACCACCTACGACGGCGATGAAGATATCTATCGAGGACTAAGCGCCGGAGCCAGAGGTTACCTGCTCAAGAACGTGACTCATCAAACGTTAGTGGATGGGATTAGACGCGTTCATGCCGGACAGCAATACATTCCGCCTGATGTCGGTGCAAGACTGGCAGAACGAATGAACAGTCCTCAGTTAACTGAGCGTGAACGGCAAGTGCTGCTGCTGCTGACAGAAGGCAAATCAAACCAGGAGATTGCTAACACACTCCACATCAGCGAAGGGACGATCAAGTTTCACGTCAATGGCATTTTGAGGAAACTGAATGTTAGCGATCGCACCCAAGCCGTTCTGGTGGCGCTCAAGCGGGGCATTACCAATCTCTGAGACTTTTATGGGCTGACGGAAACCAACGCCCGCACATAAGGCATTGCCTCTTAACCCATACCACTCAAACCATCTGCAACTTTACTTCCGGACGAACGGGGTATTTTCATTAGTACAGATTAACCTAAGCGAAGGGGTCACCCTCTCCACTCTTTACCCCTTTTTGCTAAAGCTCTACTCCGCTAGGCAAGAGGAGCCAGCCACAAAGCCAAGTTTCGCACGTAGGTCTTGATGTCCTCAAGAGTGTGTGGCTCTCGCTTAAAGCCATCCCCTACAGGTTCAGTGACAAAACTGGGAGCACCCATGTCCGGGTTCCAGTTGTAATCAGCAAAATGGTGAAAGGTGGATTCAGCTATGGCGCGACCCAGAGTGTTGCCCGTTGCGTCCTGTTCCCGCTCAAAGGCGATAGCTAGGTTAAACGGGCGACCGGAAGTTAGGCTTTTTCCCCTAGCAAGCACGCGGGCATTGTTAACGCCTGTGGGAACCCCGACTGCCCCTTCATGGGGGTGGGCCGGGAAGAATTGGATATACCTAGAAGGGGATGCCGGAGTATGCAGGAGTTCGTGAATGGGTTCAACGGGTGTGACGATTTGATAGTCGCCGTTGCGTCCGGAGTGGTAGTTAGGCCAGGAAATCGAGGTAGTATAGGTGTCGTCAATCTGCCACTGGAATTCATCTGGATCTTGATTGCGAGTGTGAAAATAGTGGGCAGCCCCAACCCCACCTAGGTTGCAGATGGAGGAGCCTAAGTCTTGATGGTCTCGTGTAATCAGGCTACCGCCACCGCGTTGACGAAAGGCATTAATGCTGGCACATTCCGTTTGTGTAATTCCGTTGCCGGTATCTACGGCAAACAGCCATAGCTCGTCGAACTCTGAGTGCTCAAGGGTGCACAAAACCGGGTCATTACCCTCAGCATCTGATTCCCGGTTACGTGCCACTACCTGACAGAGAGGGGAACCATTTTCATCTATTAGAGATCTGAGGTAGTCGCGCAACAAGGAGAAACGTTCGATGCTCCAGTCATCTTCTGATGCCGGAATAGTGGTTTGTAGCAAAATGCAAATTGGTTTTTCCATAGAACAATAGTCCGGACAGTTTTTTACGCCCCTGTAAGCCTTGCACGGATTGCTCTGCCATCTTTAACGCATTTTTTCAAAGTTAGCGCTGGACTTAACCTTGAAAAAATACTCCACAATACAGCCAGTCTGGATTTCAAACACTTTACCAGCACCTAAAATTGTCCGAAGTATTGTTGTATACCTGCCAATGCTGTCGGGCGACGGGCTAAGAGTGCAAGTTGATACCCTTCTCGACCAAACCGATGAGCGATCGCACCCAAGCCGTCGTCGCGGCCTTTAAAGGGGGGCTGGCTCGCTTAGAGTAGCAGGGCTTGCCATCATACCTAGCCAAAAGTTAAGCAAATTCCTCAGCAGAAAGTCAAAACTTGAGACTGCCTTTTGGTTAGTTTAAAGCCTGGATTGAAGGCAGTTTGCAACTTAAGTTAGACCTCATAGGATAAGAGCAACGAAAACGCACTTGTGCTTGCTATGAGTCAGCCAAACGCAATCGGTAGTGTTACTCCCACATTGCGCGATCGCGATCATCTTTGTGGATCAAGCGATGCTCCCATTTTGCTGATTGATTACAAAGTTGGCCCTATGACATTCAGTCTTGCAGACATTGATGCAGTCAATTTCGAGAACAATACACTTTGGTTAGCCATTAAACCATTGCGGTTTCGCAAACCGTCAAAAAACAAAGCAGAGGACAACCAGTATGACAAGTCATAATCCCTTCGCAGAGCCATTGACACCCGATAACACTGCAATACTCTTGATTGACCATCAAGTGGGTCTTTTCCAATTTCTTCCCTCAGTTGAGCCACTGAAACTGAAGAACAACATCATTGCGCTCGCAAAAGTTGCTAAGCGGTTTAACTTGCCAACGCTGCTGACCACTAGTTGGTCCCAGGGTCCCAACGGACCGACCATGCCAGAGTTGGTTGAACTGTTTCCCGATCACGACATTTTGGAACGCGACACCGTAAAATTTTGGGATCATGCCCCTTCTGCGGAAGCAGTCGAAAAGATGAATCGCAAGAAGTTGATCATTGCTGCGCTAGACACCACTACTTGTCTAGCTTTTGCGGCAATTTACGGTGTCCAGCGAGGCTATGATGTTTACGCGGTGATGGATGCTTCTTCAACCTTTGATGAGTTGAATCAACAGGCTGCGATGATGCGAATGTCGGCTGCGGGTGTGGTGGTAACAACCTGGATTCCGGTACTGGCTGAACTTGCTAATAACACCGTCAAGAATGGGGTTCACATTGCTGATTTACTGGCTGAACACACGGGCAGCTATCACGGTGCTTGGAGTAACTATACTGCGACTGCTAAGACAGCAGATCTCGTGCAATCACAGTTGAACGAGGCACGAAAAGCATCGAGGTTGTAGAACATTGCTTTGTCGATTTCGCCGATGGTATCTCGACGTAGGGTTGCAAGGGCATGGGAAAGCTGGGCAAAGAGTTCTAAACTCATGGTTCCCTGCTTAACAGCCGGGTCTCCTTGACGTGCAATTCCCACAAATCGTTCTTCAAAAATGGGTTCCCATTGAGTTTGTCGGGGTGGAGCGGGAAAACACCCAATGCCACATCGATTATCCCCTGTTCTAGCAAATCTCCAACGCTGTCCTTCTCAAATCCAATCATCTGAAAGTTGATTGATGGAGCCGTTTGATGACTAAACTCTAGCAGCGGTGGCACTAGGACAAAGCTACTATAGTCTGAACTGCCAATGGCAAAGGTGCGGTCGCTAGAAGTTGGCTCAAATGCCTGACTTTGGGTAACGGTTTGGCGAATCTGTTGCAATGCTGCCAAGATACCTGGGGCGATTGTCTGGGCTTTGAGCGTCGGTCGCATCTGTCCCCCTAACCTCACAAACAATTCATCTTTAAACAAAACACGCAGACGACTGAGCGCTGCGCTCATGGCAGGCTGCCCCATCTGAAGCTGCTCGGCAGCTTTAGTAACGCTACGCTGTTCCAGGAGAGCTTCAAAGGCAACCAACAGGTTCAAGTTGATCGCAGCCAGATTCATCGATTTCATTGATGTTATTTATCTAAAATATCGGGTAATGTTCTAGGTTTGTTGTTTTCCATCAGAGAAACTGGTTTGATGGAGAGGTTGA
>QBMH01000232.1 GCA_003249025.1 Leptolyngbya sp.
TTCAAATAGAGAACCCTCCTACCTTACTTTTTCTACCAGCGATAAATCAGCCCTGCCTACCAGCAAGGGTTGTTTTTCGGTGGGAATCTCCTTGACCAACAGCAATTCTCATTTTGAAACATTTGTACTAAGCAAAGAGTCTCCAAAAGCTTTTTTGCTCAATCTCTTAAACGACAGAATGAGGATTCCAGCCATTCAGAGCAATTGAAATCGGACAATTAGATGAGAACCGTTCTCATACTGAGAATTGCTGGTCGGGTGTCGGGTGTCGGGTGCCAGATATTAGCGACTAATAAATCCTCAGATTCCCTGTTTATAATTTGATGCCTCTGAACCGACAAGCCTGTTTCAAATGAGCCATTGAGATCGAAACAGAGTCATCCGCAACCGCACAGATTGCTGCTTCACGGGCGATCGCTTGGATGGCTCCGGCGCTCAAGGGTAATCGCGCCAAGGCGTTCCAGTCAATATCATTCGCTATCGGTGCTTGGGCGGGGAAGGCTTGCTGCCAAAGTGTTAAACGGCGGCTTTGATTCGGTTTGGGAAAGGTCAAAATCTGATTCATCTGCCGTTGCCAGCTTGGTTTAATCAGTTCCTTTCGGTTTGTGCTAAAAATTGTCAGGGCGATCGCTCGGTGACGACCTAATAAAAACGGCTGTAGCTCCGCAGTCAAAACTGCATTTCGCCCCAACCAACCGTGAGCCGATTTCAGCAGCAATATGGTCGGTGCCTCAGTCGTTAATTCCACAAGCAACTGCCGCTGTTCAGCCAAAGTGAGGCAGGCTAAATCGACTGACGTTAGGGAAACCTGTAACTGTTGGGCGATCGCCTGTGCCGCCGTAGTTTTTCCCGTTCCGTCTTCACCCACAAACAGCACAATACTGCCCAAGTCATCCATGCTATTACCAGCCTGAAAACCCAACTGCTCATCCACTTGCTGGGCATACTGAATGCGATCGCCCAAATGCCGTAGGGTCGCCAGTAGCGGTTCCGGCAACACCAGCGTTGACCCCATCGATGGTTCCAGCGCCGGCGTGATCTGCAACACTGCGTTCGTTTTTATACCCGAAATTGTCAGATTCTCAGGCTCCCAAGTGTCTAGCTTCAAAGCAGCGAGGGGAGACTCAGCACTTAAAACAGCGGGACTGAGAGTAGCGGTATTGAGATCAGCGGTTTTTTGAAGCCAGCGATCGAGCAACATAATATCAGGCTGATCGGCTAGCAAATATTCCACAATCGGATCAGCCAGCTTAACTGGATGCTCTAAGAATGGCTCTGTACTAGAGATGGGTAATCTTAAAATATCGTGTTGAACCAGTGTTGCATCTGCTGCAAATGCTAACCGTGCCGATCGCCATTCTCCATCGTTACGACACAACAGCCGCAGCAGTAAATCAACCGTTGGCAAGCCAGATGCACTGCTTGGATTGACATCTTGCAAGAAGGTGTAAAGTTTGCCATACCGCCGACTCACTTCCGGCGCTAATGCCATCAACACCACGTTTTTTTCAAAGGGAGTCAAGCTTAACCGTTGGCAGAGAGTCGGCAGCCCTAGGACAACCTTATGCTGTTGACTGACTCGAATTTTTGACTCCATCTGCTGCTGATAGCTGAGTCCAGTGCCGCCCTTACGAGGCATATCTGCCGGTGAATCGGATGAAATTGTTCCTTCCAAACTAACAATGCCCTTCCACCAGTGGCTTGTTACGCGATCAGACTGCGATCGCGCCACATGCTCAATCTCTTTCGTATCCTTTCGCTGCCGCGCCACCGCCGTTGCTAGCACCCGATCCAGCCACCCTAGCTCAGTTCGCAAATAGCACCAGTTATCAAAGAAAGGCTCAATGTCCATAAGAAAAGGCGAGGGGTGAGGGGCGATTGGCGAGGGGCAAAGGTTTGGGTGGCTGAAGGTATGGGAAATGAGGGGATAATTTCTTTCCATCGCCTATTGCCTCTAGCCTCTCACCTATTTCAACAATCGAATAAATTCTAGCGGCAGTCCGTCGGTGTCGGCAATGAAAGCAACTTCGTAGACGCGATCGCCAATCATCTGCTGTTCTGGTTCCAACAATACGTTAAGCGGTTCTAGGGGCAATGAATCGGCGGCAATGGCTTGCTTAAACTGGTTTTGAAGAGTGGTGAGCCAAACGGAAAGGTCGGGTGTGTGATCGGTTAGGTCAAAAGAAAGATGATAGTAACCCACATAATGTTCATCGTGAAAAGCATCAGGAGCAAGTTTGGGCTGGGGGATCTGAATCAGTTCAATCCGTCCTCCCAGCCCTTCCATCCAGCAAGCTAGGGTATAGCCTGTGGTAAAGCGCTCGCTTACGGCAAAACCGAGCATTTCGTAGAACGCGATCGCCTGATGAATATTTGCCGTCCGAATGGATGCGTGATGCATTCAAATCACTAATTTATTGTCAGAACTGATTTACTGCCGCGTGTAATCATCTTGAAAACGGATAATATCATCCTCTCCGAGATAATCTCCATTCTGCACCTCTATCACAATTAAAGGAATCACCCCAGGATTTTCCAGCCGATGCACTTTAGTTTGAGGAACATAGGTGGATTGGTTGCTGCATAATACAATTTCTTCCTGATCACAGGTGACTTTTGCCGTGCCCGATACCACAATCCAGTGTTCACTTCGATGGTAGTGCATTTGCAAGCTAAGACGATGCCCCGGATTCACTTCAATTCGTTTGATTTTGTAGCCAACTCCTTCATCTAAAATGGTGAAGGAACCCCAAGGGCGCGTATCTGTCACTCCCGTCATTTGAGCCAATGCCATCGCAGTCGCAACGGCTGCGGTTTCAGAAACGTTTTGTAGTACTGCCATAAGTGTGGTGGGTGTAAGATACGTTGCATCTTTCTTATAAAACCCAAAATAGGCTGCGATCGCACAAGGGCGAAATATACGCAACACAATTTGCGATTAATACTATTGGTGTGTCAATCAATAATTGATAGGTAAAGCAGTAAAGGCGTAAACCTGAAACCCGAAACCTGATATCTGAAACCTGATATCTGAAACCTGAAACCTAGGATCTGTTTATGCATAGAGTCATGAAGCTGCTGTTTATTCGTCATGCCCAATCGGTTGGCAACCAAGAAAAGCGAATGCAAGGGCATGGAGAGTTTGAGCTTTCTGAGAGGGGTAGGCAGCAGGCAGAAAAATTGGCTCGACGGTTACTTGCGGATGGATGGCACCCGTCACAGGTTTACACCAGTCCGTTGAAGCGGGCAGCAGAAACGACCCAGATTTTGGTGGATTATTTTTTGACTGCGCCACTTCCGGCGGCGGTGAGCGATTTAATTGATGCAACGGCTATGTCTGGAGATAGCGATGGGGTTAGCCGCAAGATTCCAGTTCAGCTTGCGGATGAATTGAAGGAGTTTCAAAACGGCATTTTTGAGGGGTTAACCTGGTCGGAGGCAGTCAACCGCTATCCTGATCTTTGCCATAGGCTAGAAAGCTCACCGGATTGGATTTTGATTCCGGGGGCGGAGACGCTGGAAGATGCCCGATCGCGATCGCGGCGATTTATCCAAACTTTGCTGCAACAACACCGCAATGGCGACCACATCTGGATCGTCACCCATAGCTGGATTTTGCAGCACTTGATTGCTGAACTAATGGGTAGCGATCGTTCGTGGCGACTGCGTGCCCATAATACCGCCCTGTTTGAATTTTGGATTGATCGCGATCGCTGGGAACGTACCGATCAAAATCGATTTAATACGGATCTTTGGCAAGTCCATCGGTTTAACGACTGCCAGCATTTACAAAGTTAAGCATTGCATTGCTGCCAACTTGAGTTATCGTATTCACACAAATCCTATCTATCGCAAAATATGTAATTTACGATACAGTCGTGACTACAACTTTTGCAGGATTTGCATTTGCAATTATTTTTAACCCATCAGAGTGTGAAACGAGCGACGGTTCAAGCAAAGAGTTGATTTAGTAGTTATCTGCCACGGATGAGCCATGACAAACGAGGCGAACGACATTTTTAAACAGGCAAAACAGGGAAGCGTTGCTGCCATCATTCAGGTGCTGAATGAAAAACTGGCGGATTCTGGTGTGCGAACCCGCGCTATTTTTGCCGATGGCATCCTGCAACTGTTGTGTGAAGGGGTGACGCTGGAACAGTTGGATCAAATTCCGTTGGTGGAACGAATTCGGCAAATTTTGGAGGCGATCGCGCCACGCAACATTCGTCGAGTCAACATCAACAGCCGCATTGTGCGGGAACAGCAGTTGCTTTGGCTGGATGAGATTAGCCGAGATCCCGTAAAACAGGTTTTGTGGTCGGAAGAAATTGTCTTAAAGAAGCCAAACCTATTGAAACAATGGTCGGATGATTGGAGCGATCGCAGTGCTGCACAGGCAAAATCCGATGTGACGAAAGCCTCTGTGGTCAAGCCAAGGCTCAGCAAACATCGAGAACAAAGTCAGTTTCGCCGGGGTGTGATTGGCGGCGCGATCGTCAGTTGCCTGTTGCTTGCCGGGGGATGGTTTTTTTACAACCGCTTGGGCACGTCTACTGCCACTGATTTGCAAGCAGAGACGGCTAAACCCACCTCTGCTCAATCTAATACCGCATCTCAAACGAAGCCCTCAACTGCCACGATCAACAATTCTCGCACTGCTGATGCTTTTGTTGAAGCAGTACGTTTAGCAGAAAGCACCTCTCAGGCTAGTCAATCGGCAAAAACCTCGGCAGAATGGCTGGGCTTAGCTGCCCAATGGCAAAAAGCCTCTGACTTAATGGCGACGGTGCCTAGCACCGATAATCGCTACAAAACGGCTCAAGATCGGGTGGCAACCTATCGCAAAAACAGCGAGGTTTCCCTAGAAGGCGCACGGCGCAATCAGGATGCCGCCACACCAGAAACTTCGCCAACGTCTTCCGGGCAGCTATAGCAGGTTTCAGGTTTCAGGTTCTAGGGGTGAATAGTTTGTGTATCTAGGCTTACCTGTATGGCTTGTCTGAACCATCTGAGTACTGCATAAGCGAGAGGAGGGCAAATAAGCAACTTTGAAGAAAAGCTCCCAGCGATCGCACGTCAATCCAGTACAGGTGAATTATGCTATCAGTAGACTGGAAGCATTGAGGCGGGATAAATGCTGGATTTGACTAAGTTGGCGCAACAAATGCAGGGTATTAGCCAGCACTTAACCCAAGAGGCGGCGGCAACTCGACTGCGATTAGAGCGATCGCAAACCTTGCTCGATAAAGCCTATCGCCAGCAGGATGAACTGGTGATGTTGCAGGAACAGTGGCGCGATCGCATCACCTTCACCGCTGCTACTCCAATCGAACCGCTGAACTTGCGAGTTAGCATCCCCACCGCCCCCGCTGCCCATACCGTCATTGCTACGGACGGCTCTCAAATTGCACCCAGCCATCACGAAATTGCTTACTGCTACTTGATCAACATCGGGCGAATTGTGCTGCACTATGGGCAAAGTCGTCATCCTTTATTAGACAGCTTGCCAGAAGTTTTTTATCGTCCCGAAGATCTGTATCTCTCCCGGCAGTGGGGCATTCGCACCGAAGAATGGATGGGCTATCGGCGCACCGTTTCCGAAGCGATCGCGATCGCAGAACTAGGGCAGCACGTCAAAGAAAGTTCCGAATTACGTTCGCGTAGCGTCTCCGAAGGAGTTATGCCGAATGTCGAATTGCAAAACTCGCCACTCGCCACTCGCCACTCGCCACTCGCCACTCCCCCCACTCTCGCAATGGTAGACGGCTCTCTGATCTACTGGTTTCTAGAGCAGTTGCCCAATGAGGCGCGAAATACTATTTTGCAGCCAATTTTAGCAGCGTGGGAACAGTTAAGGCAGGCGAAAGTTCCCTTGGTTGGCTATCTCAGCGCCTCTCGTAGTGGGGAAGCCGTCAACTTTTTACGGTTACCAGCCTGCCCCTTTGAGGTGCCCGATTGCATGACCCATTGTTCAGGCAAAAACGATGTAGGGCAAAAAGATCATGCGCCTTGTCAAGTGTTGGAGCCGCTGAAAGATCCGGCAATGTGGGCAATGCAGCTACAGCCCGGTCAGCGTAGCCCCATTTGGCGCAGTTCTGCCAGCATTTTGGATCTGTATGGTGACCAGCATCGAGTCTATTTTTGCTATGTGCATGTGGGCACGGAAGTTGCCAGGGTCGAGTTTCCAGGCTGGGTGCTGGCCGATCGCACCTTACTAGATGACGCGCTCAGTCTGGTGCTAGCGCAGGTGCAAAAAGGCTATGGCTACCCGGTTGCCTTGGCAGAGGCGCATAATCAGGCAGTGGTCAGAGGCGGCGATCGCACTCGCTTTTTTGCCCTATTGGAGCAGCAAATGATCCGCGCCGGACTGCAAAATGTCGGCGTTTCCTACAAAGAAGCCCGCAAACGCGGCAGCATCGCGTAATTTGCTAATAACATTTCTCGGCTGACTTGAGTGAATGGACGGCTAACCACAATACTGACTGAGCGCGATCGCAAAACGGAATGACGATCTCTGCATAATTTTTGACCTTGAGAGTGATAAAGCCTTATCCAATTTTCAGGAGCATTGCCCCATGCCAGTCGATCCCGGTAACACTTTAGCAACTGCATTGAACCTCGGAGACCAGAGCGGTTTAGTCAATAGAACGTTTTCAAATTTTGTAGGTGACACTGACCTCAATGACTATTTGCGGTTTAGCCTGTCTTCGGCTAGCAACCTCACTGTTTCATTGACGAATTTGCAAGCAGATGCAGATCTGCGGTTGCTCAATAGCAGCGGACAGGTGTTGCAAACATCGGCAAATTTTGGCGCGGATGATGAATCGATCAACACGCAGTTAGCAGCGGGGGTTTATTACCTTCGCATTACGCCCTATGGAGATGCGATTACCAACTACACCCTTGGAATTGCAGGGAGTGGAGGCAATGTTCCAGACCCCGGAACGACCCTAAGCACTGCGTTTGATTTGGGAGGATACAACTACATTTCTCATTCTAAGAGTGGCAGTGTGAATCGCTTTGATGATCCAGCCGATTTGTATCGATTTGAGTTAAACGATACCAGTGATGTCAACCTGCTGCTGACGGAGTTAACGGCGGATGCGGATGTGGAAATTTTGAATAATTTGGGTGCGGTTTTGGCGAGTAGCGATCGCTCTGGCATCGCCGATGATGCAATTTCCAGCACCCTTCCAGCCGGAACTTATTTTGTCCGCATCACGCCTTTTGATGGCGGCACCATCGACTATCGGCTAAATTTGGGCATTTCATTAGATGACAATGCTGGAGACACCCTGGCAACGGCTCGCAAGCTCAATGGCTTAAATACTACATTATCGGGAACTCAGGTTTTCAATGACTTTGTGTCTGGAGCGGGGGGAAGCGATACGCAGGATTTCTATCGCTTTACTCTGCTAACGCAGAGCAATTACAGCATCGGGCTTTCCCAGTTAAGTGCGGATGTGGATCTGCGACTCATTCAGGATGGGAACAACAACGGTATTGTGGATGCCGATGAAGTGATCGCGTCTTCGATTCGCTCTGGCACTTCGCCTGAAAGCCTATCTGGGCAACTGAATGCTGGAACTTACTTTACGCGATGTGCGACTAAAACTACTGTGTCACAAGCTGGTCGAACTGCAACGGTTCATCGCTATGACGGTTGAGCCAACGACAGAGGGTATGAGCCAACAGCTTGCGGTTGAGGCGACTGGTTAAGTGCCACCGGTCTCGTGCCCAGACCTTTTCAATCGAGAAGCGCTCTACTAATTGACCAATGACCGTT
>QBMH01000233.1 GCA_003249025.1 Leptolyngbya sp.
TTCTAGCTGGCAAACGTTTCAAGCCTTGTGGCATCCACTTTTGTCAGTCAACCAGGGCATGAACAGCAGTTGAAGGATGCAAGGGGGCGGATTAAACGGGCGATCGCTCAGATGCTGGAGTCGAATACGCTGCCGATGGGGACGACGGCGAGGTTTACTGCTTTAACCCAAAGCGGTATCGGGGGGGCGACGCTCTACAGGCACAAGGATCTATGGCATCCGGAATATTTAATGCTTGAAGATACCCCCCACACCCCCCAGAGTTAGACATTGAGCGCGAAGAGGACGCGCCAAAGTGTCCAAGCATATTAGCGCTCAAGTCCAGTAATACGCTATCTGGTAAGGAGTTGAGCGGTGTGAAGGACTCGAATGCTGAAGGAATAAGTAGTAATACTCAAAAGAAACAGGAGGGAGTTGAGTTTGTCAGGCAGAAGTTGGCTGAGGTGGAAGCGGTGCAGGCGTATAAACGGGCGGCTCAATTGGAGTTTTGGCAGCAGTATGGACAGCAGGGGAGGCAGGTTACGCATCCTTCTCCGGCTCATGTGGACAGGATGCGGCATTGGCTGGACTCGGGGGATGCCATTTTGGTGGCGGAGGCTCAGGTGTTTTTTGACCTGATGCAGTAGGGTTAGTGATTGCAATCTATGTTGATAGCCAAATAGTTGGCTTTTACACAAATTTGAGAGGAAGAAGCTTGCATTTTCAGGTAGTGCCTCTATCTAAAGACTAAAGGACAGAGAAAGTAACTCAAAACTGGTAGTCTAATGCTGTAAAAACTTTAGAGATATATGGTTATTCTCTACCTTTGACGAAATAGGAATACCCATTTATTTACCGACTTGCTCAAACCTACCCATCTTGCAAATGCAGGTGTATGCCCTAGGTGTATGCCCTTTACTCTATTCCCTTTACTCTATTCCCTTACCTGATACTGGCTGTCCACTATGACCTAAGAGTTGATAAACATGCATCCTCGTCAGGAGATCGTTGAACTGTTTTCGACATTTCTACAGTTCGAGACAGATTACTTTAGCCATTGGGTGATTGACCTCCGATTACGTCGAAGTATGCGGAGACGACTGGAAGATTATGACAAGCGTGAATCTGCTTTCATTTCAGCAAGTCTGTCGTTGGAGCAATTTTGGGCGCTCTACTGGTATCAGTGTTGGCAAACTCAGGCAAATACTTTAGCGGAGGGGCATTTATCGGCTTATTTGCAAGAACCCTGTTACTGGGCAGCCCAGCGAATTGCCAGGCAGTTTACCAATGTCCAGTTTGGCGTATCAGATTACTGTCAGATGGCGATCGCAGAGATTCGGACAGTTCTGAAAGGGTTCAAGCCCGATCGCGGTGCTAGTTTAAAGACCTTTGCCAATATTGCCTTTCCCAGGTTATTGAAGGATCAATTACGCCAGCGACAAGAGGCGAATCTCTGCTCAAGTTTGGGATTGTTACGTCGGGTCAGCAAGAAACGGTTATTGGAAGCATTGCGGCAGGCTAGTTTATCTCCTGAAGCGATCGCCCAATATCAACTAGCTTGGATGTGTTTCAATGCGCTATACGTGCAAACTCAAACCGGAACGAACCAACTTCCTGGGGTCGATCGCAACTTGTGGATTGCTATTGCACATCTTTATAACACCGAGCAGCACCAGCAACTCGTGTCTACTAAAACAGACACTAACCCAGAAACGATTGAACGGTGGCTAAACCAGTGTGCAACCTGGGTACGGGCATATCTCTATCCACCCGTTGAGTCTCTCAATGTTCCTAAAGCAGGGTTAGACTCAGGCGGCGAGATTCAAGATAATTTGACAGATTCACTTCAAGAGTCGTTACTCACTGAATTGATCACTCAGGAAGAGCGCCAAGAACGTCAGGAGCAATATTTTCAGATTCACAGCGCGATCGCGTCTGCTCTAAAACAGTTAGATTCTCAGTCCCAAGAATTACTGCGGCTCTATTACCAGCAGGGGTTAACCCAGCAGCAAATCATGCAGCAAATACAGATGAGTCAGGCAACGGTATCACGACGGCTCACGAAAGCGAGAGAAGCCCTGCTAATGGCTTTGATTGCATGGAGCCAGCAGACGGTGAATAGTTTGCCCACTCCCAACCAAATAAAAGATATGAGTGCTGCTTTAGAAGAATGGCTTAGGGTCCACTATGGGGTACCGAATCCTGACTTCGGCAGGGAAACCGTCGATCAGGGGACAGAATGATGTTTATATTTGCAGATCCAATGGAGTGGTGGTTAGAGCTATCACCAACGGCACAGGCAGAAGCGGTGCGGCAAAGTCAGTCGTGTAGCACACCAGCCAGCCGACAGCGGGCGTATTTGAATGCCCTGGGTTTGAATGCTGTTTTAGCCTGGATTCGTGCCGATGTACCACGGGCAAGCCCCTGGCTGGGTTCGATGATGCCAACGATCTGGGATCTGGTGAATGGAGCGGCGATCGCTCTGGGATCTGTTCGCCTGGTGTTGATGCCCACGGAGGCGATCGATGATGGCGAGTTAGAGGTGCCACAGGAGTGGGTGGATAGTCCCAGTTGGGCAGGAGACTATTATCTGGCAGTGCAGGTTAAGCCAGAAAGTGGCTGGGTGAGGGTTTGGGGCTACACGACTCATGAGGAACTGAAGTTAAGCGGTGATTATGATCCTAGCGATCGCACCTATTCTCTGACATCTGACCAGTTAACTCTAGACTTGAATGCCTTTTGGGCAACATATCAGTTCTGTGGAGCGGCACAAACGCGCACTGAGATCGCGCCGCTCCCGGACCTTTCTGACACCCAGGTGGATAACCTGATCCAGCGATTGGGAGATCCAGCGATCGCCTTTCCGCGATTGGCAGTGCCTTTCAGCCTATGGGGCGCTCTCCTGGCACGAGATGATTGGCGACAAGCCCTTTATTCGCGACGCTGTGGTCTTGAACAGGCGAGATCGGCTGTAGTCAGGCTAAGTGACTGGCTTCAAGGACAGTTTGCAGTAACCTGGCAGGCGGTAGATGCCATGATCTTGCCTACTCAAGTTGCCCCTGCATGGCGGAATATAGACGAGGCAGAGATCGCGCCAGAGTATGCAATCAATCGCGTTAAGGTATTGGAATTAGGTGAATCGGGTGAAAGTGAGATCGCTCTGCTCATCGGCATGACTCCGATCAATAACACTCAGGTGAATCTGGGATTGAGCATTTGCCCAGTTGGAGAGAATACCACGTTTTTACAAGAGGTTCAGGTGAGGTTGCTGGATGGAGATGGCGCTGAAGTCGGTCAAGCAAGAGCGACGATCACTGAAACCATTCAATTTCAGTTTAGTGGTCAAGTCGGAGAGCAGTTTAGGGTTGAAGTGGCGATGGGCGATCGGACGTTGACTGAACCCTTTGAAATTTAGGATCGTGAGCAATGGCTAAACGAGCGGTTTTGCGATTCGATGGAACGTTAGAACGAGGCTTTCAAGTCACTCTGGAGATTGGGGAAGATCGGACGCTTTCGTTTTCAGATGTCACAGGGATGTTACCGCCTGCACCTGAATTAGCGTCCTGCTTAGAAGCTTGGCAGCAGCGCTATCGGCAACTCTCGGCACCCACTCGGATTTCACTCCAGCAAATTACTATTCGGACGGGCACAGCCGCAGACCTGCAAGCCTGCCGCCAAAGCGCTCAGGCGTTGCAACAGCACTTGAACACCTGGCTAGCATCTCCCTCATTTCATGCTGTAGAAAAACAACTGCGCGAGTCTATTGATCCAACTGAAACCGTGCGCGTCTTGCTACGAACCACCGATCTGCGCCTACATCGGTTGCCTTGGCATAGCTGGGAGTTTATCGATCGCTACCCGCAGGCAGAAGTCGCAGTGAGCAACCCTCCAGCGCGAGAAGTTGAGCAAAGTAGTGGAGTTGACACCGTTAGAATTCTGGCAATTTTGGGCGATCGCCGGGGTATTGATATTGAGCGCGATCGCCAACTTTTAGCCGACTTACCCAATGCAGAGGTATTGTTTCTCGTAGAACCATCCCGTCAGCAGTTAAATCATCAACTGTGGGAGCAAGCCTGGGATATTCTCTTTTTTGCCGGACATAGTAACACTGAAGCTAGACAAGGGCGTTTACACATCAATCCAGATGACAGTTTGACGATCGCCGAGTTGAAGTATGGACTGCGACAAGCCATTTCCCGTGGACTCCGACTGGCGATCTTCAACTCCTGTGATGGGTTGGGGTTAGCCTATGAACTGGAGCAACTCCACCTGCCTCAACTGATCGTAATGCGCGAACCCGTACCCGATCTCGTCGCTCAAGAATTTTTGAAACATTTTCTCACCGCCTTCGCCCAAGGTGAAGAGTTATATTTCGCTGTTCGGCAAGCCCGTGAACGCCTCCAAGGGCTGGAGGGAGAGTATCCCTGCGCCACCTGGTTGCCAATCATTTTCCAAAATCCAGTAGTCATTCCACCCAGTTGGCAAAGCTTGCAGGGAGACGGGGAGTCAAGGGGTCAAGGGATCAAGGAGTCAAAGGGGGTAGAGACACAGTCATTCAAAATTCAAAATACCCTGCGGGAAGCACAAAGTCCTACAAAACTCAAAATTTTCTTGCCTGCTCCCTCACTGCTACGTCTTTTTCTCACTAGCTTTGCTGTCGCTGGATTGGTTTTAGGGGCAAGATATCTTGGCTTATTTCAATCCTTAGAAGTTGCAGCGTTTGATCAACTGGTGCAGATGCGCCCCGATGAACCGCCTGATTCCCGATTGCTAGTGGTGCTGGTGACGGATGAGGATGTGCAGGCACAACCGCAGGAGCAACGACGCGGTTCATTATCGGATCAAACCTTTGAGCAACTGCTGGAGAAACTAGAAACCTATCAACCTCAAGTGATCGGGCTAGATATTTATCGAGATTATCCAGTTGGGAAAAATCATCCGAAACTGGTTAATCGTTTGCGACAGCGCGATCGCCTAGTGTCAGTATGCAAAGTTGGTGATAGCAACAAGCGAGAAAGTGGTGTAGCTCCTCCGCCTGAAGTTCCTACTTCTCAAGTCGCTTTCAGTGATTTTGTAGTTGATTCAGACAACATAATTCGTCGTCATTTGTTAGCGATGACCCCGCCGCCATCTTCTCGATGTACAGCGCCCTACGCCTTAAGTGTGCAACTGGCGTTGCGCTATTTAGATACTAAAGGAATTACGTTGCAGTATCCCGATCCAGATACCTGGCAGTTGGGTAAATTAAGGTTTCAACCGCTAAAAGCTCACAGCGGCGGCTATCAAACCATTGATGATCGAGGACATCAACTCTTGCTCAATTACCGTTCTCCAGAAAAGGGAGTGCGGCAAGTTACCTTAGGTCAGGTGCTATCAGGTCAAATCAATCCCGATGCTATTAAAGATCGGGTTGTGTTGATTGGCACGATCGCAGAAGGCACCCATGACTATTGGTTAACGCCCTATCGCACCCCTCAAAGCAATCGGCAGACCATTCCGGGCGTGATTTTGCAAGCCCAAATGACCAGCCAACTCCTAAGCGCGGCATTGGATGGACGACCTTTGCTCTGGAGTTGGGCACTGTGGACAGAGGTGCTGTGGATAATAGGCTGGGCACTGTTAGGAGGGGTGCTAGCATTAATTTTCCGAAAAGCAACCTATTGGGGACTTATGATGGTCGGGGCGATCGCCGCTCTATTCAGCAGTTGTCTATTGTTGCTGATCCAAACGGCTGCCTGGGTTCCCCTCGTGCCCCCAGCAATTGCCCTAATCATCAGCGGAATTGGGGTAGTAAAAGTGATTGAAGGAAAAAAGGATAATCCCCCGCAATAAAACCAGGTATGACGATGAAAATGCACCGACAAAAAACAGGATTCAGATACGCGATCGCCATTTCTATGATCAGTGCTTTGACAGTGCCAGCTTGGGGCGCTTACATTCCCCTTTCGCCAGTTTGGGCAACTCCAGTCGTGGCTCAGATGGGTTCAATCGGATTTACGCCACCGCCGCCACCGCCCGATCGCGATGCACCCGGAAATCGGGGCGGTGGAGCAGGGCGAGGCTGTGGGGTGGGCAAGCAATTTATCACCGCGCTAGTCCCTGAATATAAACAAACACTCGGTCAAGCTGAGATGACGAAAGTCTGGGGAACGACGATCGCTGAACGTCCTACGCTTTGGTTTGATGTACCCTATGAAAAAGGGGCGATCGCGGCAATGGAATTTGTGTTGCAAGACAATTCCAGTCCAGCTAAGGAGATTTATCGAAGCGCGATCGCGTCTCCAACTACGCCGGGAATTATCAGTATTCATCTGCCTACATCAGTTCCGCCCTTGGAAACTGGAAAGCTATATAAATGGTTCTTCAAAACTCGCTTGCAATGTGGCTCTGGCGTATCAGCAGCAAAGCCCCAACTTCAGAAGGAAGAACTCTATGGATGGATACAGCGAGTTAGCCCTAGTGCAAATTTAACCAGCCAACTCAAGCAAGCCACGCCTCAACAACAGGCAACTCTCTACGCCCAAAATGGCATCTGGTTTGATGCTCTGACCACCGTGGCAGAACAGCATCTTGCCAATCCTCAAGATAGCCATCTAATAGAAGAATGGAGCAACTTACTGCAAGCTGTTGGCTTAGAAAAATTAGCTGCAAAACCACTCGTTCAGTGCTGTCAGCCCAAGTTCTAAGGTCAAGCTGATCGATCCGCTACACTGAGAAAGTCTTGGTCTTGAGGTTACTGCGATGGTTGCCACTCCCAATCCCCCGATTCGCCACCGCCCTGAATTGATTATCACCTGGGAAAAGCCCCCAGCCGACTTTGTACTGGACGATACCCCCGTGGAAAATACTGGACAGCCTTTAATTGCAGGCGCATTACGCGAAAGTCTAGAACTTGCTGGGCGGATTCAACCAGAGACTTTGATTGCTTCAAACTTTGGTTTATGTACCAAAATAAGTGGCGAATTGACCCTCAAAGCTCCAGACTGGCTCTATGTGCCTAGCGTAAAACAGCCTGGTATAGCCCGTCAAAGCTACACGCCCCATTTAGAAGGTGATATTCCGAGCGTTGTCATGGAGTTCTTGTCGGCAACGGATGGCGGTGAATATTCGATTCGCCAAATCCCCCCAGTGGGCAAGTGGTTTTTCTATGAGCAAGTCTTAAAAATACCGACCTACGTAGTACTTGAGCCGGATTGGGGATTATTAGAAGTTTACCGCTTGGAAGGCGATCGCTATCGATTAGAGCAGCCCAATGAAGAAGGTCGCCACTGGTGCGAGGATCTGAAGCTATTTTTGGGCACTTGGCGAGGCGAGAAAGAAGGGCGAGAGGGCTATTGGTTGCGTTGGTGGGATGAAGCAGGGCAATTGCTCCCTTGGGCAGTGGAGTTAGTAGAGCAAGAACGGCAGAAAGCAGAGCAGGAGAGGCAACGCGCCGATCTCTTGGCAGAAACTTTGCGATCGCGTGGGATTGACCCAGACGCGATCGGTTAAAGCGGTTATCTACTAAGGATAGGCATTAATTCCCTTGAAAAGCCTGACAGGGTAAAGCATTCATCCAAAAGCTTGCAGGGTTAATAGATGGCACATCAGCAAGCAGTTCCACCACTCCATCTGCTCCCACTATTAGAGGATGTTTGTAAATGAGTGTTAAGTAGTTTCTTGTTTCCACCGTCTGCAATT
>QBMH01000234.1 GCA_003249025.1 Leptolyngbya sp.
ACTTGCGGCTCACCCATCGTCAACTCAAAACCGCTTGAGATTGAAATTGCTAGAAGTTCTCTCTTGTATTTCTTTAGAGTGCTTCACTATTTCCAATAATGTCTAATATCTCTACCGCTAATCATGCCACGTTGCCTACAAATCTCACACCTTCTCCGTTTAAGGCAGCAGTTTGCGATCGCACTCAAAGATTCAACCCTACTCTTCCGGTATCGTGCGGTTATTGTAGAGGCTCATAGCTTTTTCCACGCCTTGCTTGAGGCTGTATTCCACCATTTCGGCGGAGAGCTTAATCACCTCTGCCACGATCGCGACTTCACTGGGGGCAAATTTGCCCAACACATGAGAAATCGTATCTTTGTCAACGTCTGCATTTTTGGCGCTGCCGATCCCCAAGCGCAAGCGGGGAAAATTCTGCGTACCTAGGTGGGCGATCGCGGATTTCATGCCATTGTGTCCTCCCGCAGAGCCAGACAGGCGCATCCGCAGTTTGCCCACGGGCAGATCCATATCGTCGTAGATAATCAACACGGATTCTGGTGGCAGTTTGTACCAATCCACCACCGCTCGAATCGATTGCCCAGAGTTGTTCATGTAGGTTTGGGGTTTCAGCACCCGCACTTTAGCGTTGTTCGATCCCAGTCCTTCGCCAAATAAACCTTGATACTTTTTTTGATCTGACAGGCTGATTTGCCACCATTTCGCCAGCAGATCCACCACTTCAAACCCGATATTATGGCGAGTGAGATCGTACTTGGCACCAGGGTTGCCCAATCCCACAATCACTTGAGGAATCACTAGAGGCGATGAGGTGATATCAGTCATTACTGATCAGCCCAAAGATTCTTCTGGTTTTTGTTCTGGGCTAGCAGCCACAGGCTCAGATTCCACAGGCTCAGATTCCACAGATTCCACAGGCTCAGATTCCACAGATTCCATAGGCTCAGATTCCACAGATTCCACAGGCTCAGATTGTACTATAGGCAACTCTGCTTCTGGTGCTTCGGTTGCGGCGGCTAGGGCTGGTGGATCGGGTTCTTCTAAGGTCGCCTGCATGGGTTCTTTGACAATCCGCTCAATTTGCTCAGCTTCCCGTTTAAATTCGCTTTCAAACTCTTTTGAAGCCTCTTGAAAGCCGCGAATGGCTTTACCCATACTGCGACCAATTTCGGGTAGTTTTTTCGGTCCAAAAACGAGCAGCGCTAGGGTAAAAATCAGTGCCATTTCTGGCAAACCAATTCCAAAAATATTCATAGTGCTAACTCCTGTAGGTCGGTGCGATCGGGAAACATTTGGGGTGTCACTGCGTCAAAAGGGTGAACAGGCATTTTCTAAACAACCAATATTTCAAAAAGGAAAAGTTGTCCGGATATAGGCTGTGCCTTGGGCAATAGTTTGAATATGTCGAAGCAATTAACCCCTCTCTAACTCTAACTTGAGACTATGATGCATACTTCATTGAACCTGCGTTTGGCAACGCTGGCGACGCTTGTGCTGGCTGCTTTTGGTCAGACGACTCCCGCGATCGCCCAGTCTATGTTTGGTCAACAAGAAATCGACCAAAGTCGCTTTGTTGCCGTCGCCTCTCCCTATGGCGGAAACGCCCATCAACTTCTGATCATAAAACAGCTTAGCAATGTTCGCTCCTGTTGGAGTGAAAGCGGCACTAGCCCCACGGTGATCAATCCGCTGCTAGTGGAGTTTGATTTTACGGATATTTGCGGGCGCAGTACCGATAGCAATGGCTACTCCATGCGGGTGGGTGGCGAAGACCAAAACTGGCGTTACAGTTTTCGGGTGGTGAAACGAGATGGAGATTTGCAACTGATTGCTGCGCCAAATATAGATCGCACGTCACCAGAATTGCTGATTGCCAGAACGCGAGGCTATACGTCTGGTTTTGCCAAATTTTACTTTGAACCGGGCTGGCGATTGGCTGAGCGATCATATCAAGGTACATCGGTGGGACATGTTTATTTAACAAATGATCAATCGATCGCTAGTTTGAATGCGACGGCGATCGCGGCTCGTCCAGTATTCACTCGTCCAGTTGCTACTAATCCCATTAATCCCATTAATCCCAGCAGTCCTGTTTTTACCAATCCCAGTTCTAATACTGTGGTGATTGCGCCAATCTCTGTCTCGCCAATCTCTGTCTCGCCAATCTCGGTGCCATCTGTGCAAGCGCCTCGCCCAGTTACTCCTCAACCCAAAAAAGTGCAAAAGCGCCGTTCTAGCTGGTTCCAGCAGCTATTTGGACGGTAGAGGAGTGGTGGAGTGGAAGTAGAGGCTGTTGGACTGTTTCTAGCCTTCTGCCCCTTTGGGGTAAAGCTTGTCCAATTTCTTAGAAACCTTATTTGAATGTGTAGATTCTGCAAAGTTCTAGAGGGGGGAAAGTTTGGTTTTATTGGCGTGTATAGGATAAGGGCAAGAATAGAAGTGTGATTCTATTCTGTTCTTGAGCCTTGCAATATTGCAGGATAACACCGTGGATAGCACTATTTCTCAGCGCACTACTCCTGAAGTCTCAGATATTGTTATCCCCTTCCATCGCTTATTTGCTGTTGGAGAAACAAAGCGAGGGGGGCTAATTCTCTGCAAATCCCATTATGCCGAGTTTGCCGGTCCCGGTGCTGCGATCGCCTACCCAAATACACCGGAGTATTCATCCATCATTGCGATCGGTGATCCAGAACTGGTCGAGGTCATACACCCCAACGATCGCCAACGCGCCTATAGTCGAAGAATTCAGTGGGTTCGCTGGCTACAAAAGATTGTGTTTCATCCCGATCCCGTTCAACGGGCGGAGAAGCTATTTTTGGGATTTGAAGAATTTTTTGGTGGCGAAGTGGTGTCCCAAATTTCTGATGAAATTTTGGCATTACTCGTGGGAGTTCTGCCACAAACGATCTCAGCCGTGCGATCGCACAATCGCTATTTTGGGTTGAATGACGACTTCCGTGCTGTGAATTCAATCGGAATTGTTATTTTAGATGGAGCCACTTTACAGCCGATCAAGCCACATCTCCATACTCAACCTGAGCGGTCAAACCGTTTGGGCGTTTTAACAGAGATCAATCGTTTGCCTCAGAGTGCATAGAGAACTGCTAGGCTAATGGCATGGTCATTCAGTATCCTCCGCGCCAAAAAGACTTAGAAAGCCTAGTGAAAAAGCTAGGGTTGTCAAACACGGCACCGATTGATTGGCATTTGCTAGATTTAGCCCTCACCCATCCCACGGTGTCAGCGACCGCAAACTACGAGCAGCTAGAGTTTGTCGGAGATGCAGTGATTCGGTTAGTCGTAGCTGAATTTTTGCTAGAAAGCTATACTAAGCTGCCAGTGGGGGAGTTTGCGGCGGTTCGTTCTATTTTGGTGAGCGATCGCGTTTTGGCTCGGCTGGCGGCTAGCTATGGGCTATCTCGCTATCTGTTAGTGACCAACAGTGCCCTCAACGACAAGTTAGGCGAAGAATCGCGGTTAGCAGAATCCTTTGAAGCCATTTTGGGTGCCTTGTATCTCAGCACCCACAACTTCTCGCTCATCCGTCCTTGGCTTGATGGTCAGTTAATTCCATTAATTGATGAGATTCGCGCCGATCCTGCCCTGCAAAACTATAAAGCCGCCCTGCAAGAGTGGACTCAAGGGCATCACAAATTGCTACCCACCTATCGCCTAACCGAGTCAGATACCTCAACCCTGCCTCACCGCTTCACAACAGAAGTGTGGCTGCAAGATCAGTGCATTGGACAGGGAAGCGGACGATCGATTAAAGCTGCCGAGCAAGCCGCCGCTCAGGTTGCTTTTTTTGCTGTTTGCCTACCCCAACGCGATCGCAGCTAGCTCATGTTCGAGTCGCGTCCTTTTGTCACCGTAGTTTTGGCGATTAGCTTAGATGGCAAAATTGCCGATCGCCACCATTCTCCTGCCAGATTTGGGTCTGCTGCCGATAAACATCACCTGGAAACCCAAATCGCCCAAATGGATGCAGTGTTGTTTGGCGCTGGCACGTTACGCGCCTATGGCACAACTCTACGCATTTCTAACCCCGAACTCTTGCAACAGCGCCAAGCTCAAAATAAACCTCCTCAGCCAGTTCATATCGTCTGTTCCGCCTCTGGTAACCTTGATCCTCAGCTTGCCTTTTTTCGGCAACCGATTCCACGTTGGCTCCTCACAACCGAGATCGGTGTCCAGCAATGGGCAGATCAAGACCGCTTTGAACGCATCATTGTCGCAGAACAATCAGGCTCAATAGATTGGAAAACAGCATTTCAAACCTTGGCAACTCTCGGCTGCGATCGCATTGCAGCCTTAGGGGGCGGCGAACTGATCGCTGGATTGCTGGCTGCCGAGTGTGTTGATGAGTTTAGAATCACCGTCTGCCCCATCATTTTAGGTGGACGCACTGCTCCAACCCTAGTTGAAGGCGCAGGCTTCCTTGAAGCGATCGCCCCCCGTCTAGAGCTAATCTCAGCGCAAACCATCAACCAAGAAGTGTTCCTACACTACCGAGCCAAAAGAAAAATAGGCAATAGGCAATAGGCGATAGGCGATGGGAAAAGAGCATAGAAAAAGAGAGAAGGAAGCAGACAACTCAAAACTCAAAATTCGCCACTTGCCACTCGCCACTTGCCATTCCTTCCCCCACTTTCGATTAGATGTATTACGCTGTATGAAGTTTAATCACATGAGTAATGGTCGAATCGCTAAAGCCCCGCTATTCAGTTACTTGGGTCAATCGCATCGCAGACATTCCACAGGCTGACTGGGATGCTCTGGCAGTTCCGCTTAAAACTCCATTCTTTGAATGGGAATGGCTGAACAATATGGAAACCTCTGGTAGTACCACCGCTCGCACTGGCTGGTTGCCCAATCACTTAACAATCTGGCGTGAGCATTCGGCAGGTGATGTGCCCCAACGTAGCCTAGTTGCCATTGCGCCTCTATATGTGAAAGGACACAGCTACGGTGAGTTTGTATTTGATCAGCAATGGGCAGAGTTGGCAGGGCGGTTGGGGATTGAATATTATCCCAAGTTGCTCGGTATGTCGCCGTTTACCCCAGCGCAAGGCTATCGGTTTCTGATTGCGCCTGGAGAAAACGAAGAGGAGCTGACAGCACTGATGATTAACGCGATCGATCACTTTTGCGATCGCAACAACATTTCTGGTTGTCACTTTTTGTATGCCGATCCTGAATGGAAACTGGTCATGGAGCGCCACGGCTTCAACACCTGGCTACATCACAGTTTCATCTGGCAAAATCAAGGCTATCAAACCTTTGACGACTACTTGACCGGGTTTAATGCCAACCAGCGACGCAACATCAAACGAGAACGCAAAGCCGTTGAAAAAGCTGGGTTAGTCCTCAAGACTTGGAATGGCGACGCGATTCCAGAATCATTGTTCTCCCTAATGTATGCCTACTACGGTGACACCTGCGATAAGTTTGGCTGGTGGGGCAGCAAATATTTGACGCAAACGTTTTTTGAACAGCTTTACCCCAACTACGCCCATCGCATTGTATTCGTTGCTGCCTATCCCGAACACGATCTCCACCATCCTGTGGGCATGTCCTTTTGCCTCACCAAAGGCACCAACCTCTACGGGCGCTACTGGGGTTCATCCGATGATATTGACTGTCTCCACTTCGACGCTTGCTACTATACGCCCATTGAGTGGGCAATTAATCACGGCATTCAAACCTTTGATCCCGGTGCAGGCGGACGACATAAAAAGCGCCGAGGTTTTCCCGCAACGCCCAATTACAGCTTGCACCGGTTCTATCATCCCCGCCTTGCTCAAATCTTTCGTACCTACATTGGCGAGGTCAATGAAATGGAACAGCAAGAAATGGATGCGATCAATCAAGACTTGCCCTTTAAGCAAGAAAACTCATCTTCGGAACTTGCAGCCCAAAGATTGTTGGAGCTAGAGAAGGAGGAAGCCTAGAGCTGACTATCCTTCGGGTGCGATCGCTTCTTGTAAAAATGGTTCTACTGATGTTTTGGGGTATTTGCCATCTAGCAGGCAACTCACTGCCATATCGCCCATGACGTTGATGGTGGTGCGGCAGCGATCGAGAAACCAATCCACCGTAATTAAAATCGCGATGTACTCAGTCGGTAAGCCAACGGAGGAAAATACCAACGTCATGGTGACCAAGCCCGCTTCCGGGATTCCGGCTGCGCCGACGGAGGCGAAGATGGAGGTCAGCACGACAATTAACTGCTGCGGTAATGACAACTGCACCCCAATTAACTGGGAGACAAATAATGCTGCCATTGCTTCATAAAGCGCTGTGCCGTCATTGTTAAAGTTGCTGCCCACGAGCGCTCCCAAAGACGCTGAAGACTCGCGCAGACCGACTTTTTGAACCAAGCCCTCAAAGGTCAGAGGCATAGTCACTGTGGAAGATGCGGTAGAAAATGCAGTGGTGAAGGCATCGGTGCCGCCTCGCAAAAATCGTTTAGGGCTAACCCAAGAGCCAAAGTGGACTCGCGTCACGTAAAAACAAGCCTGTAGAAAAAGAGCAAGCAGAACGGCAATAACTAAGCCACCCAAGGCTTTAAAGGGTTCAAACCCTTTGAGGGCGATCGTCCGCGCCACAATCCCAAATACGGCAAAAGGAATCAGCGCAATCACCCAATGTAAAATCCGAATCACGGCTTCCAGCAACATCGTTAGAACATCTTCGATCGCCCGGTATTGCGATCGCTCTTGTTCAATCTGAATCGCCTTTAAGCCCCGTAGCGCAATGCCAAACGCTAGGGCAACCACGATCAGTTGAATCACATTATTGTCATTCAGCGGCTTGAGAATCGATTCGGGAATGGTGTCTCTCAGCAAACTCCATGGATCGAGGGTTTTATTCGTAGCCATCGTGCCAGACGGTGGAGCCATTTGTCCCCAAGTACCTGGCTTCAGAATGTTTGCCACCATTAGCCCGATGAAAATTGCCATCAGCGTATTAGTCAGTAGTAGCCACACCAGTTTTCGCCCCGATCTCCCCGGAATTTCGGTCGTCATAAAGGCGTGCAACACCGCAAGCAAAATCAACGGGGTTGCCAGTGCCCGCAATGCTTTCAGCACCAGTTCACAAGGAATTGCCAGGTGATTGATCAATTCCTCATGGGTGGACGCATAGGTTCCTAACAGCAGCCCTGTAATCACTGCTAGCAAAAGTGCAATCAGGATTTGCATATAGAGCGGTGTTCTGCCAAATAGCCGAAATCCTGGTTCCGATTCACTCATGAGGGCATTCCTTGGATAACTATTTCACCAGTATGCATAACATTCGGCGATCGCTGTACATTCTAGTACACCGAACTGAAAGTTCTGCAACGTATTATTCAAAAAGCTGATTGACTAACATGCTTCTGCTGGTATCAGATGTTGCAAAACTAAGTTTTTACTCTACTAACTCAAGTTGCTAGTTAGGAGTCTAGAAGAAACAACCTGAACTTTTAGCTATTAGAAGCTACTCTAAAAGAATCCTCACTCCTAGTGGCTTTCCAATGATTAGATGATGGGTGAGGAGGGTAAGATAGAAGGCGATCGCGTTACCTAGTGGAATGACCAAAAAATATATTGTTGATCTGACTTTAGAAGAGCGTGAATATCTCGAAGAATTTACCACGACT
>QBMH01000235.1 GCA_003249025.1 Leptolyngbya sp.
CATTTTCTCAAAGCTTTGTCCCCTATAGCTTTGAGTTGCCTTGTCACCCGTTAAGCATTAGCTCAGACATTTATCAGCCAATCGCCCTCCGAATCGTGATTCCAGTTACAAGCTGGCAAGAGAAATTTGAGACTCGTCCCTTTATGGTGAAAATCTCTTCCACACCTGAAAATGGGCTAGACCGAGATTCCGCTGGTAATGTTCTACAAGTTCGCAGTGTCTCAACAGAACGCTTTGTCCGTCAAATCGGATGCATTGAAAACGGAACGGCTCAAAGAACTATTAGCGGGTCTTGCGATTTGCGTTGAATATGAGTCAGACACCCTGACTGACATATTTTCTCGGATATGAGGGTTAAGCAGTGCTGAGCCGTTGTTCCAGCGGGACAGCACAATCGACTGTGGTGCATCTGAAGTAGAGCGGTTGTCGTTTGGCGGCTTGAGATTTCGAGGGGATACAGGGGTGTAGATCCAAGGCAGATTGAAGTGCAATGGTGGTCGGAATGGTCCAGCCTTGTCCGAGTGCTTTGCGAATCCAATGCCAACCGATTTTGAAATAGCTGCTGCCTCTAAACCAATGGGAGTCAACTCGGCGGCGCTCACCCTGGGCAACCACAGCAGTCCCGACACTGGTCAAATAAAGCGTCGCCACCGCCAGCACCAAGCACAAGCGAGAGAGCATGGCGGCCGAGCGAATCCGAGAAGATTCAAGTTGAAAGCCATTGGATTTGTCCTCCAAAAAGCTTTCCTCAATATCAAACCTCAAACCGTATTCGACAAAGGTATCAGTCGTGGTCGGTTGGTCACTGATCCCATACCAGCGCTCCTGACTGGGGTAATGGTGAGCTAAAGCAACATGCACCAGACCATAACGAGCTTTAGTGACCCGAACATGATGTAAAAATAGCGCTTGGCTGGTATGCAAATGGTAGGACGAGGTGGGCACCCCATGCTTGCCCCGATAAATCGTAAAGGTCGATTTGATTCGGATGCGATAGTGCCAATTTAGTCGGTGCAGGTGTTTGAATAACTCCACATCGGCAAAGCCCCGGTCTGCCAAAAACAACACCAGGACCGCACCGGGTAATACCCCAACGACTGCATCAAGCAAGGGAGCATAGACGCTGTAGGCAACCGCACTGCTGCCATGTTCGAGCACTTTCCACACAATCCTAATCGCTCGTCCTCGATAGATTAAAGCAATCCGAATTAAGCAATAGCGGTTCCACAGCATACTTGTATCCAAGGCGAGGACTAATCGGGGTTGGCTCCAAGTCGATAGGGCATAGCGGATCAAGCGCTCATACAACTGATGCTCGTTCACCTGCTCGTTGCTCAACCACCGAGCAAATCGCCGTTGGGTGCTTTGGGCATAAATGGCACGACTTTGCACGTACTCCCCCCACGCACTCAAACTGATTTATCCGCTTGCTATCAGCCCCACCACCATCCAAACCAATGAATACAAATGGCGTTGGTCTTGCCAGCGGCACTGTTGACCGAGTAACTGCCGCAGCGCATCATAGAGACGAGGGGTCTGTTCCATGACTATCTCTGGTTGACGTAGTAATCCCCAGAGTACGTGGATTTGCGCCTCACCCGATATTTTGTGTCAGTCAGTCAGTCAGGGTGATTGACTGGGATAGCTTGGTCAGCGATCGCTTTTCAATTGCAAGTTTGACGTTCACGTTAAAGTCGTGTTATAAATAGCATGTGAACGAACGAATGCGGATTGGCGAATTTGCGAAACGAGCGGGTGTTACTCCTCGCACGGTTCGCTACTACGAAAGCTTGGGGCTGCTGGGTCCGAGCGAACGGGAAGGTGCTGGTTTTCGCTACTATACCGATGTAGAGTTAGCCATTCTGCAAAAAATCAACATTTATAAAGAGTTGGGATTGAGCTTAGAGGAAATCGCCGTTGTGCTGCCGCTGTATGCTGAAGACCCAACTGGGGTACAAGGAAAGCGGAAGCTCATTGAAATTCTCAAGGCTCATCTGCAAGAAGCTGACGACAAGATTGACTCGTTAAATCAATTTCGATCAGAGTTACAGACAAACATTGATCGCATTCAGCAGTGGATCAATGCACACATCAATGGCGAGTAGTTTTTTTGACTTCAATCTAACGTTGACGTGAATGTTAGTTTGAGGTGAGAAGTCTTCCAAACGCGGGATGTAAGTGATAGCGGATTAACCCATGATCGATAACAAATGTCCTTAATGAAACAGGAAAATTACTTCAGGAGACATCGAACATGACGGATAAATTAGCGGGTAAAGTGGCGATCGTCACTGGAGCTTCCTCAGGGATTGGTGAAGCAACCGCGATCGCGTTAGCAGCGGAAGGCGCAACCGTGGCGATCGTCGCCCGTAGGAGCGATCGACTGAATAACCTTGCAAAACGGATTACAGAAAGCGACGGACAGGTTTTTGCCATCACCGCTGATGTTTCTGATGAAGCGCAAGTCAACGATGCAGTGCATCAGACGCAGGCAAAATTTGGCAAGGTCGATATTCTGATCAACAATGCAGGCGTAATGCTGTTGGGCATGATTGAGGGTGCCAATACTGAGGACTGGCGACGCATGATCAATCTCAATGTACTGGGATTGATGTATGCCACTCATGCAGCGCTACCGCTGATGAAAGCGCAGGGTGGCGGCCATATTGTGAATATTTCCTCAGTGGCGGGTCGATTTGCCAACGCGGGATCGGGGGTTTATAACGCCTCCAAATGGGCAGTTGGCGCATTTTCGGAAGCGCTCCGTAAAGAGGTTTATCAGAATAACATTCGCGTTACCATCATTGAACCGGGGTTGGTCGCAACAGAACTACCGCAGCACGTTACTGATCCATCCGCAAAAGAGATAACCGCAAAGTTCTATGGCTCGGTCAAAACTCTAGAAAGTGAAGATATTGCAGCGGCGATCGCCTATGCCGTGACGCAGCCATCCCATGTCAATGTGAACGAAATTTTGATTCGCCCAACCGAACAAGAGCGGTGAAGCTGCAAGCATCTGGGTTAAAGGAACCCAAGGTATTTCGCTAACTGGTAGCCCAACAATATGCCAATGATGCCCCCGACGACACCCAAGAAAATTGAGGTCAGCGAAAGCAAACTACCACCCCAAAGCACTGGAATGTAGCTACCCAGTGTTGAACCCGCAAACATGCCAATGCCAATGAGTAATTTATTCATCTGCTGTTCTACAACGATCGCACCTAACAATAGCAATATGTCATCGTACTCAACTATCTACCTAAGCCCATAGCAATATTCACCTGTTCAAACGGTGCGATCGCCAACCACAACCCAAACCATTTTTTAGGAGAAACTTGCATGAAAACGCGAAAACTGGGTAGTCAAGGTTTAGTAGTTTCCGAACTCGGACTCGGCTGCATGGGTATGTCCGAATTCTATGCGGGGCGCGATGAGCAAGAGTCGATCGCCACTCTCCATCGCGCTCTGGAACTCGGTGTCACCTTCCTCGACACCGCTGATATGTATGGTCCATTCACCAATGAAGTGTTGGTCGGTGAGGCAATAAAAGATTATCGAGATCGGGTGATCCTGGCGACGAAATTTGGCAACGTCCGCACTGAAGCCGGGGGATGGAAAGGGGTTAACGGTAGCCCAGAGTATGTACGTCAGTCCTGTGATGCTTCTCTAAAACGCTTGGGTGTGGAGGTGATCGACCTCTACTATCAGCACCGGGTTGATCCTAACGTGCCAATTGAAGACACTGTGGGCGCAATGGCTGAACTAGTGAAACAGGGCAAAGTCCGCTATTTGGGCTTATCCGAAGCGGCTCCAGCAACAATTCGACGCGCCCATGCAGTCCATCCCATCAGTGCCTTGCAAACTGAATATTCTCTCTGGAGCCGTGACCCAGAAGACGAGATTTTGCCGACGCTACGTGAGTTGGGTATTGGGTTTGTGCCCTACAGTCCTTTAGGTCGGGGCTTTTTGTCTGGGCAGTTCACCAAGCCAGAAGATTTAGCAGAAGATGATTTCCGTCGTCATTCGCCTCGCTTTCAGGGGGAGAATTTTTACAAGAATCTGGAATTAGTGGAAAAAGTAACCGCGATCGCCACTCAAAAAGGGGTCACGCCTAGTCAGCTTGCCCTTGCTTGGTTGCTGGCTCAAGGCGACGACATTGTACCGATTCCCGGCACAAAACGCCGGAAGTATCTAGAGGAAAACGTGGGTGCAACTGACATCAGCTTGACAGCAGATGAGTTGAGGCAGATTGAGGCTACGGCTCCAAAAGGGGTTGCAGCCGGCGATCGCTATCCCGCCCAGCACATCAGTTCTGTGAACCGCTAAGAGTGGTACAGACAGCGATCGCCCAGTTATTCCCCCTATCTCTGGTGAAATTGGGCGATCGCTGAACCTATACCATAAGCATCTTAGGCATACAACGCGATCGCATGATGGCGAACGTGGTCGGCAATGAAGGTAGCGATGAAATAATAGCTATGATCATAGTCCGCCTGATAGCGAAGAATGAGAGGCTGTCCAGCCGTTTTACACGCTTGCTCAAATACATCTGGCATCAGTTGATTGTCGAGAAATTTATCGGCAGCACCTTGGTCGATCAAAATGGAGCCTGGAAAACGGGTCGTTAATACCATTTCGCTAGCATCGTAGGCGCGCCATTGAGTTTTATCATTGCCCAAGTAGTTAGTAAAAGCTTTTTGTCCCCATGGGCACCGCATCGGCGCACAGATTGGGGCAAAAGCGGAGACAGAACGATAGCGATCGCAATTTCTTAAGGCACATACCAACGCCCCATGACCGCCCATGGAATGCCCAAAAATTCCCTGGCGATCAGGCTGCACTGGAAAGTGTTCGGCAATCAGCGCGGGTAGCTCATTGACCACATAAGAATACATTTGGTAATGCTGGCTCCACGGTGTAGCCGTCGCATCGACATAAAATCCGGCACCTGCGCCAAAATCCCAGTTATCGGTTTCGCCGGGGATGCCCGTATTGCGGGGGCTAGTATCGGGAGCCACTAGCAATAGTCCATGCTCTGCGGCATACTGCTGCACTCCCGACTTTGCCATCACGTTTTCTTCCGTGCAGGTCAATCCAGATAGGTAATACAACACGGGCACTGGATGAGCGATCGCTTGGGGCGGTTGATACACCGAAAACTTCATCTCACTGCGACAGCTAGAGGAAAAATGTTTGTAAAATCCTAAGGTGCCGCCAAAACAGCGAGTCTGGCTAATCAGGTCAGGAGCAGCGGACATAAAGTGTATTCCCTAGTAGATTGTCAACTTTATTCTCTACTGCCTTTCGCCAATCGTGCTGCTCCATAGGCAGCTTCCGTATGGGGCGAAACCAGGACGGGAACCTGCAACTGGCGATTCCGAATGGCAGTCCAGGCGTGGTTTTTTGCACCCCCGCCAGCCGTATAAACCTGTACCAAGGGGGTTGCACCTAACTCTTGCAGCAATTGGTACCCTCGTGCCTCAATTCGTGCCATGCTTTCGAGCAGTCCATGCAAGAAGTCCACGGGATTGGCGGGACGAGGTTCTAAGCAGGATCGTAACGCGGGATCATTCACGGGAAAGCGATCGCCGGGTTGAGTTAGCGGATAGTACTGAAGCGAACTTTCTTGCTGCACTGAAATTTGAGAACTTAAATCTAATAATTCTTGAGATGTAAAAAACTGCTCAAGCACGGCACCACCTGTGTTGGAAGCTCCACCCACTAGCCAGAGATCGCCCAAACGATGGCTATAAATTCCGTAGGTTCCATTGGTGACTGGAGTGGCGCTCAAAAGCTTGAGTACCAACGTTGAGCCAAGAGAAGTAACGGCTTCTCCAATCTGGGTTACGCCACTGGCAAGAAAGGCGGCAATACTGTCGGTAGTACCGATACAAATTTGACAATGGGTGGGTAGCCCAAGCTGATCGGCGATCGCCTCGATAATTGTGCCAACCACACTTCCCGGCGATCGCACTTGCGGCAACAGTGGCATCACGTCTAACCCTGACATCCACGATGGATAGTCCAGCAGCGCCACATCATAGCCCAGTTTCAGGCAGTTGTGATAATCGCTAATGCCTAGTTGACCATGCAGCAAAAAGGCTAGCCAATCCGCTTGATGCAATAGATATCGAGCTTGAGAATAAATAGGTTGCTGTTTCCACCACAGCAGCTTCACCAAGCTGGAAGTTGCGCTCAAAACAACATCCTGTCCCGGTGCATGATCCAAATTTGCTTGAACAAAAAAGGCTTGTAGGTCGGCAAGCGCTGATTCCGCGCGAACATCGTTGTAGAAAATCGGCGCATCCAGCGGAACTCCTGCCCCATCGCAAAGCAGCACGGTAGAAGAGGTGCCATCAATCGCGATCGCTTGGATTTGGGCGCGGATGTCTGCCGGAATTTGTTGAACTAAGCTAAATAGTATGTCTTGCCAGTGAATCGCCCATTGGTGCGGTTCTACAGATCCAAATCGGTGACTCACTTGAATACATAACTGCATCTCTTGATCGATTACGGCTGCCCGTGCGCCGGAGGTGCCAAAGTCAATCCCTAGATAAAGGCTCATGGATGCAAAAGAGAGTGCAGAACGGATTGAAAGAGAGTATTGTTAGCGATCGCAAGTTAATGTTTTAGCGGCTTCAATGGTTGCAAGTTTGACTTTTCTAAGGGTGATAGATCCGGTTGTAGTTGAATGCTTGGATCAATGGTGAGCAAGTCAATATTGAAGCGCGATTGCTGGTCATAAATAGTTTTAACTTCTCGCTCTAGTTGAATGCGACCCACCCTAAAAAAGTCTTGGGTATCCGATCGCATCAAATCAGCGGAAATCCGTTGCAACTGCGCGGGTGACACCCCACGCGGGTAAGCATTTGCGGCTTCAAGTCCGACAGCTAAACCTGCAACAACCAATCCACTCGCAGTCAAATTTTTCCACATCTTCATTGCCACAAGCTCACCTTGCCTATGCTAGATCTGCTTTCAGGATAGCGTTTTACTAATTTTTTTACTAAAAATCCCGCCTGCAATTAGGTTCCATGGAACTTCCTACAAACGGGAAACAATCAATGTGAAAGGCTATCTAGTGAAGCAATCAATTGTGTTTAGAGATTCAGTAGCCGATGGTTAAGATACGGACACTGCCACAGCCATTAATGCCCCAACCAATACCATTCCTACTACGCCTAAAATGATGTAGTTGCGCTTTTGATTTCCGGTTGGGGGGTCTGCCTTGTACATTTTTGGCTCGATCGCAAAATTGTTTAAGCGCCCACCATCTTCTACGGTGTATCTCATAAGCAATCCTCAAATTTGTCTTAACCTATCTGAAAATAGTACAAATAGATACTTTTCTTTGCAAATCTTCTAGGTTTAGAAGAAATCTATGATTTTGCAAACGTCATTCCTCATGTTTATTAGAGATTTTCATCTGGTTGACTGACAAAAGTGGATGCCACAAGGCTTGAAACGTTTGCCAGCTAGAAATTCGAGCATAAGAGGGAAGCTAGCGGGCAGGGTTAATTCATTGTATGAGTAGGAAAAGGGCATCTATATCATGGGCAACACGACGTTGAGCTTTGGTG
>QBMH01000236.1:0-6484 GCA_003249025.1 Leptolyngbya sp.
TTTACGCTCTATCCCTCATGCAGCAAGCTGTCTAGCTAGGTTGTCACCCGTTAAGGAATTTACCAGAACGAATCAGGGTCGTTTCTACCCGTTGTACCGTGCGGCAGAGGGTTGATTCTGCCACGCTCCAATCTTGAGCAATATGGAAATAGGTGCGATACTCTCGCCAGTACTGCAACGTCACCAGAACTTGGTCTGGGACGCTCAACTTACTCGTACGCCCAGCCTTCTGCTTGCTTTGTTCACGCTCTTGCATCACTTGAACCATCGCCTCAAAGGTCGAGCGGTGAACCCCAAACAGTCGCTTGAAATCGAGGTCGAGCAACTCTTTTGCTTGTTCGTATTGCATTGTAAAAGTGGATTGGGTTCTCAAAACTTTTTACTCTAACTCAAATCACTTTCGCAAGAGGTCTAATGTCTCCAAAAATACTGTCTAAAGGATTTTTAATCTTGCCCCCAAAAGGGCGATCGCGTTTAGCACTCACGCTAACTTCTCCATCCCATCGGCTAACTGCTCCAGAGCATTCAAAGCGCTCTTCTGTTTAGAATCATAAAGCGCTAAAGGGAGTCGTGCTTCAGACGCATTTGGAAAACTGGTTGTATTGGGGATAGGGAAAAAAATTGTCCCAATGTCAGCGAGTTGCTCGTGAATTGCACCTAACAACGAACGTTCTGAGTTTTTCGGGCATCGTGACGAGTGGGAACAAAGCCAGCCAATTTCAAGCGACGGTTTGCTTTACTGCGAACTCGTGCCACTGTTTCCAATAACTTGTTCGTTCCCTAAAAGGCTTTGAACTCAGTTTCAATCGGGACTAAGACATGGCTAGCGGCGACAAGAGAGATGTAACTCAATAAACCCAGACTAGGGGGGCAGTCGATTAGGATAAAGTCATAATTGTCTTGAACAGGCTCGATCGCAGTTTTAAGACGCATTTCACGCAGATCAGCATTGACTAACTCCATCTCCGCCGCGCTCAATTTAAGATTGGTCGGTGCCAAATCCATTCTCATCAACCCCTTTATGATGTAGAGGGGTTCCTCCCCTGTCAGGGCATCATAAAGACTTTGCTCCAAGTCATCTGGTTCAAGCCCCATAAAAGTTGTTAAGGATGCTTGAGGATCTATGTCAATTAATAGAACTCGATGCTTCCTTTGCGCTAGATGATATCCCAAATTTTGAGTCACCGAGGTTTTGGCTACACCCCCCGCTTGATTAAAAACTGCAATAATTCGTGTCACAAGCCTCCGACTGCATCTAAAAGCAGTTACTTAATCAACAGATTTTAGATTTTAACAGTAAAAATTTCAGGAGCTTAGGCACGGTTTGAAAGAAACCGAGTTTCTAGACGCAATCTGGATAATCATCCAGCAGCATCCCGTTTAATTGCTTAACGGGCATTACCGTCCGTCACGGCAACGCGGAAATTCTCTATCAGATAAAAATTATTTGTTTTGCCGTTTTTCTACCAGTTGGGGCGATCGCCTCAAATCCAAAGATTAAATTTGGCTGTAGCTCTAAACAACTGCGAAAATAGAGCTAGTAAGGTTGCGTGAAAGGGCATCCTGTTAAATAAGCAGTTTGGTTTGAGTGCCCATGAAGCTATTCGGTAAATTCCTCGAAGATCAGTACCCCTGCGATTTGACAACCCCAAATCGATCGCCATCGGAAATAGCATACCCCCGCCCCCAGCTACAACGCTCTCAATGGACTTCCTTGAATGGCATGTGGAAGTTCACCTACGACGACGAAGGAAAGTGTACGCGACCCAGCGATATTTCGGATTGGGGTCAGTCTATCGAAGTTCCCTTTGCTCCCGAATCTATCCGGAGTGGTATTCACGATACGGGGTTCCATCCAAACTGCTGGTATGAGCGATCGTTTGAGATAGACGCTAAGGATCAGCGCGTCCTACTGCATTTTGGAGCCGTTGATTATCGGACTCGCGTTTGGGTCAATGGGCAGTTCATGATCGACCACGAAGGCGGGCACACGCCCTTCTCAATGGATATCACTGCCGTTTTACAGCCAGACGGACAGCAGACCGTCACCGTCTGGGCAGAAGACGACCCGCACGATCTGGCAAAACCTAGAGGCAAGCAAGACTGGCAGAGAGAGCCGCATAGCATTTGGTATCCCCGTACGAGCGGTATCTGGCAAACGGTTTGGCTGGAGCAAGTGCCACAATCCTACATCGATCGCCTTAAATGGACTCCTCACTTTGAGCGCTGGGAAATTGGCTTTGAAGGGAGTGTTGCGGGCAAGGAGCAGGACGAGATGCAGTTGAAGGTGCGGCTGACGGTGGGCAACCAACTGCTGGTTGACGACACCTACACGGTGCTAAATGGTGAAATTCATCGCCGCATTGCCTTGTCTGATCCAGGGATTGACGATTACCGGAACGAGTTGCTGTGGAGTCCTGAAAAGCCGACTTTGATTGATGCGAAGATTCAACTCTGGTGTCAGGGGCAGTTGGTGGATGAGGTGAAATCCTACACTGCGATGCGGACGGTTAGCATTCAGCGAGATCGCTTTATGCTCAACGGTCAGCCCTACTACCTGCGGCTAGTGCTGGATCAGGGCTACTGGGAAGACACGCTGATGACGGCTCCCTCAGATGATGCCCTACGGCGCGACGTGGAACTGGCGAAGCAAATGGGCTTCAACGGCGTACGCAAACACCAGAAAATTGAAGATCCCCGCTTTCTCTATTGGGCAGATGTCTTAGGGCTAATGGTTTGGGAAGAGATGCCGAGTGCCTACCGCTTTACGCCGAAGACCGTGGATCGCATTATCAAAGAATGGACAGAAGTGATTGAGCGGGATGCCAGCCATCCTTGTATCGTCGTTTGGGTGCCCTTTAACGAATCGTGGGGCGTGCCTGACTTGACGGCAACACCCGCTCATCAGCACTGCGTTCAGGCACTTTATCATTTAACCAAAACGCTTGATCCCACCCGTCCTGTGATTGGCAACGATGGTTGGGAGAGCACTGCCACTGATATTTTGGCGATTCACGACTATGATACGAAGCCCCAACGCATGGCAAAGCGTTATGGACCCGAAGTGAAGCTCTCGGATTTGTTTGATCGCCAGCGTCCCGGTGGTCGTGTGCTGACGTTGGATGGCTATCCTCATCAGGGACAGCCGATTATGCTAACGGAGTTTGGCGGCATTGCTTATACCAAACCAGAAGAAAACGCGAATACCTGGGGCTATGCGCGATCTCACAACGTTTCAGAGTTGCAACTGGAATACACTGCACTGTTACAAACGGTGAACAAGGTGGAAATGTTTAGCGGCTTTTGTTACACCCAGTTGACCGATACGTTTCAAGAAGCAAACGGGCTGTTGTATATTGATCGCACCCCTAAGTTTCCGATTGAGGCGATCGCATCTGCCACTTTAGGTAGGGGCAATGCTGAGGATGACAATACTATGCTGTCAGAGTCAATGAAAGTGGCGTGGTCACAACCCGAAGATGTACTCTCAGACACTCTTGAAACCCGACGGACGCAATCTTATCCTATACAGCCGACACCCCATTGCGGCGGGAATTACTGCGACTAGTCCCAGTAATGAGCCAGTACAGGCACACCCTCACTTACGTTGGCAACCGCTGCGGGGTGAGTGGGTTGCCTATGCCAGTCACCGACAGGGGCGGACATTTATGCCGCCTCCAGAATATAATCCGCTGGCTCCCACCAAAGATCCTCAGTTTCCCACGGAATTACCAGAAGGGAACTATGACATTGCCGTGTTTGATAATCGCTTTGCGTCACTGATTCCTACCGCAACAGAGGCTCCCCAAGAGATTGTCGATACATTGCCAGCCAACGGAGCCTGTGAGGTGGTGGTGTTTACCCAAGACCCACAGGCTTCTTTAAGTTCGTTGCCACTCGATCATTTAGAACTGCTGTTTCAAGTTTGGGGCGATCGCACTCGCGCTATCAGTCAGCATCCTCAAATTCAATACATTTTGCCGTTTGAGAATAAAGGGGTTGAGGTCGGTGTAACGCTGCACCATCCCCACGGGCAAATTTACGCCTATCCCTTTGTTCCACCCGTTCCGGCGCGGATGGGAGCCTGTCAGCTTGAATATTACCAACAGCATCAACGGGGTTTGTTACAGGATTTAATCCAAAAAGAGATTGAAGACAAGCAGCGAATTTTGTATCAGGATGAGTGGGCGATCGCTTTTGTTCCTGTCTGTGCCCGCTACCCATACGAAGTCTGGATTGCACCGATTCAACCAGTGGAGACCTTTTTAGATTTAAGCCCAGACCAGCGATCGAGTCTTGCCAAAGCGCTCAAAACCGTCACATTGAAGTACGACGGCTTGTGGAATCGTCCGTTTCCCTACCTGATGGCGTGGTTTCAGGCTCCAGTCAACGGCGAACCGCATCCCGAATGGCATCTCCATGCTGAATTTTACCCACCCTACCGCACGACGGACAGAATCAAATATCTGGCAGGCACCGAACTGGCAGCCGGAATGTTTGCGAATGATGCATTACCTGAAGAAAAGGCAAAAGAGTTGCAGGCAGTTACCGTTGATTTAGAACAGGCTCTACCTGTTTAAAGGGGCGATCGCAAAACGGATCGTTTTAATCAGACAGGCAAGATAAAGGAAAGCCACTTAACGCCATGAATTGCTTAGAAGAGATTGCTATCAAGCTGAAATTTATTCGGCAGGTTCTAGAGGAAACTGAGTCCGCAGGGGTTCGTTTACGCGGAACCGATTGGTTTGCTTGGGCAACGGCGGGCGGTTCTAACACGGTGTTGCTGGCAGCAGAAACTGGAGTTGCTGAAGTGCTGATCACCGCCGTCGATGCGTGGATACTCACCGATGAAATTGAGGCACAGCGTTTAACAGATGAACAGCTTCCCAGTCAAAATACTCCAGAACGTTTATATCAACTCTTGATTAATCCGTGGGCAGAAGGTTCCAAACGAGAATCCTTTGTTCGGGATGCAACTAGCGGCGGAACGGTTTTGAGCGATCGCCCTACCCACCATGAATTCCCGCTACCACGGTCACTTATCCATCAGCGCCGAGTTCTGCTGCCCACCGAACTAGAACGCTACCGCCAAGTGGGACGACTCGCCAGCGAAGCCATGGCCGATGTGCTGGCTCAGGCACAACCCAACTGGACAGAGTATCAGCTTGCTGGAGCAGGCGCAGAGGCACTGTGGGCAAGGGGACTGCATCCGGCATTGACCCTAGCGGCAGGCGATCGCCGCTTGCCGCTCTACCGACATCCGCTACCCACTGGAGAGGCGATCGGGCGACAGGCAATGCTGGTATTTTGCGCTCGTGGATCTGGGTTGATTGTCAGTCTTACCCGCTTCGTCTGCTTTGGAAATTTATCGGCTCAGGATAGAACCCTGCACCAGGCGATCTCTGAAATTGAAGTCGTTGCTCTCAACCATTCGCAAGTAAACACGCCTCTCAATCAGGTGTATGACGCTTTAGCCACGGCGTATGAGCAGCACGGTTTTCCGAATGCCATTCGAGAGCATCATCAGGGGGGTACGGCAGGGTATGGAGCGCGCGAAATTGTGGCGACGGCTGAAACCCGCGATCGCCTGGAGGCAACCATGGTGCTTGCCTGGAATCCCAGCATCCCAGGAGCAAAGATCGAAGATACCTTTGTGCTAAATCCTGACAATAGCCTGGAGAATTTGAGTTTTGATCCTCAGTTTCCTCATATTGAAATTGCAGGACGACGGCGACCGATTCCCTTGGAGCGATGATGGATTTTCAACAGATTTTTAATGCTGCCCCTGAAGTTGAAGCCAGTGCACCTGGACGAGTCAATTTGTTGGGCGAACACACCGACTATAACGATGGATTTGTGCTGCCCACTGCCATTCCGCAACACACGATCGTCTCCATTGGGTACAGCCCTGATGAGCATCATCATTTTTATTCTGCTGAATTAGAAGAATCGCTTGACGTTAATCCCGCCGAATTAACACCACAGGGCTTTGCCAGCTATATTGATGGCTGTATTCGAGTCTTGGAAGCAGCAGGATATACCATTCCACCCATTAACATATTTGTCACCTCTTCCGTCTCGATCGGCTCTGGTTTATCGAGTAGTGCCGCTTTAGAAGTAGCAACCTTGCGTGGACTGCGATCGCTGCTGCACCTCGATCTCGACGATGTGCAGATTGCTCAATTCGGACAACAGGCAGAGATCCAATACGCTGGCGTAAACTGTGGCATTCTCGATCAAATGGCGTGTAGCCTTGCCGATACAGAGCATATGCTGTTTTTGGATACCCGCACCCTCGATCGCCGCATTCTACCGTTTCCCACCGGAGCAGCAATAATTGTGATTGACAGTGGCGTAGCGCGATCGCTTGCCAGCAGTGGCTACAATCAGCGGCGGGCAGAGTGCGAAGCGGCAGCGCAGCAGTTGGGCGTAAAGGCACTGCGCGATGTCAGTGATCCACAACTAGCAGAACAATTACCTGATC
>QBMH01000236.1:6499-7580 GCA_003249025.1 Leptolyngbya sp.
GTCTCACGCCAGCCTGCGGGATGACTACGAAGTGTCTGTACCTGCTTTAGATACGCTAGTCGATATTTTGCAAAATATTCCCGGTGTGTTTGGCGCACGTTTAACTGGCGCTGGCTTTGGTGGTGCGTGTGTAGCATTAGTCGCTGCGGCAGAGAGGAAAGCGATCGCTCAAACTGCTCTCAATCACTACAACAGCACCGGATATAAAGGGCATATTTTAGTTGACTAAAAGTGGTCTCTAAGTTATGCCGCAACCCCTCTCCATAGAAAGCTTAGGAGTTCTTGCCTGAGTTTCTGCGTCGTAAGGTTTTATGGAGTAGCTAAATATCCCAAAACAGGATAAAGTGTGGGTGTTAAGTCTGCTTGTGAAAACGACAAGAAAAATACATGGGTCTACCTGAGCCTTCGCACAGTCTGTCAAGGGCAACAAGAAATAAAGCAACAAGCACTGTTGGGCGTGGCAAGACTGTCCAGCTTGACGAAAAACTTGCTTTTTCTGCTTGGAATAACAGCAGTGTTAGCTTAGGTCTTGGTAATAGCATTGAATATTATGACTCTTGGGAAAAGCCTACGGTGATAGTCTCAGACGGAGGCTACGGTATTTTAGGTTTTGAAGGTGATACATCAGATCACCTTGATTTGCCTGAGTGGTATGAGCCTCATATAGAAGCTTGGTCTAAGTTTGCATTGCCAAGCACAACTCTTTGGTTTTGGAACTCAGAGATCGGCTGGGCTGTAGTACATCCAATACTTGAGAAATTCGGTTGGCGCTATGTCAATTGCAACATATGGAATAAGGGAAAAGGGCATATTGCAGGTAACGTCAACACGGAAAAAATAAGGCGTTTTCCAGTTGTTACAGAAGTCTGCGTTCAATACGTCCGAGAAGTCAAGCTTAATGAATTGACGCTTAAAGAATGGCTACGAAAGGAATGGTTGCGATCAGGCTTACCTTTACGTAAAGCTAATTTAGCCTGTGGTGTTATGGATGCAGCAACAAGAAAGTATTTTGATCAAGGACATCTATGGTATTTCCCCAGGGTTAATTCATTGTATGAGTAGGAAAAGGGCATCTATATCA
>QBMH01000237.1 GCA_003249025.1 Leptolyngbya sp.
GAAGTTCCGCAGCCACTTCGACAAATTCGCGATCGCCAATATTGAGATCAGGTTTACGCCGTACTTCATGGGCTAATTGACGAGATACAGCCCACTGAGCAAACGAAACGGCTTCAGAAAGAGCTTTTTCCCAAGCGCCCGCGCCCTGATTGACGATCAAATCGTCTATACCTTTGCCTTGGGAAGAATCCCATTCTGCTACCGCAACTTGACAGCCCGCAGTCTGCAAAACCCAACCTAGGCGAGACAAAGCACGATTGACCTCAAGCACAGTCTTGGGCTTTAAGTCTTGGTCGAACGCTAATGTGATTTTTCGACCGGGAACGGCAAACCTTTTTAAGTCAGGGATTAATTCAGGTTTGAGCCTGCGAACTTTTTCGCCGCCGATTGTCTCGTTTTCTAATACCCCGCCACGAACACCGTAGAGCGCGATCGCAACGTAACCATGACTCAGCAAACACAGCGATTTTTTACCGCCCTCAGTAGGGATAATTGGGATTTCTGGATGGGCTTCTATAAATTTCCAGAAATCAGGAACTTTCAGCCAGTCTGGAGCCGATTCGAGTGCTGACTTCAATTCCTCGGAGCTTAACCCCTTCAATTCGCTCAAAGACCTCAAAGCAGAAAAGCGGATATTTATCTTTGAGTTGGGTGCAAACCCCTTGAAGGTAGCTGGTAGGGCATCCTGAGAGTTCGATCTTATAAGGTCGCTGCTCTCCAAAGTACTGTTGAAGTCGCTGCCATCGATGGACAAATTTTCTTCGGATGCTTGCCGGGTCGCTGTTTTTTGGCTTGCCAAAACCTCTTGCCACGGTGCCTCCAGTGGAATTTGATGTTTCTGTGAAATTCGTTTCCAAGTCTTAAGGGGGATTGCTGGAAGAAAAGCTCGCGACCCATTTCCTTTGATCGCTTCGTATTTAATGGGTTTATTTTTTGCCTGATCGAACCGTGGTAGCTCTGGTTTCGCCTGCCACGGTTCACCTAATTCTTGAATAAAAACCCCTAGAGCGCCGTAGCTATGGGGTTTTTGGGTTTGCCATTGGTGAGATACCGTTTGCCCTAGAAAATAGTTTGGCTCATACCGCCCTTCATCAAGGATGAATGCGATCGCACTCTTAAACAACTCAGGGGCGATCGCGCTGCCGTAGACGCATTCATGCTCAAATCGTTGTGAGAAGGGAGGCAAGCTCATGCTTTACCTCCCCTCTCTGATTGGGGCGAGAGGGTAATTAGAGTTAGGAAATTTTGCCAGCTTAGCCTCGTAGAAAGCCACAGGCTGATTAGTAGCTTTGCCTGCTCCTTAGAATCTTGCACCTTCAAAAAAAGGAAGATCCAATCTGCTAGATCAGTTAGGCTAGGTAAGGGTTTGGCGGAAAAAAAGTTGTCATCGCCGTTGTTGTGGGCTAAGATCTTAATGTGCACGGGCTTCGTCTTTGCATTGCAAAATCCGCCTAACTTTTGATGGCTCGCCAAAGCTTGATCAGGTAATTAGGTCGGGTGGTTATTAAACTAATTTGTCTTCTGATGGGCGATCCTTTTCCGGGGTGTCGCCCTTTAGCTTTTAAAAGCTACTAACAACGATAGCCGAAATCTTATCGGATAGCTCGAAAAATGTAAAATATATAGATTCTCGAAGCTGGCAGTAGGTGTGCGTTGCGGTAGATAAAAAGTTCGGGGACGTTTTCACTTAGCGGGTTGGAATAGAGTACTTTTGTTTTAGTTCTGGGACGTTTTTACTTAGCGAGTCGCTGTAGTTTTTACAGTAAATCTGTCATCGCGATCGCTCCTTCATCTCAAGAATCGGGGTGAAACCAAGAGTTCGTCTGACTTTATTCAAAAACTGAAGCAAAAAAGCCATTTCCGCTTCAGAGTTTCTCGTCCCTTCTTCAGTAGCAAAAAAATATTCCCCTTCAAAACTTGAGGTAAGAATTTGGTCTTCCCAGTCACAAGAGCAAAAATTAAAGGAAAGATATTTTGGTCGATCTTCCTCATCCTCATCCTCGTCCTCCAGGAAAACCGGGTATCCATCTTCGACATAGATGTGATACGGGGTTTCTGGATGATCGAACACCAATTTGATTTCGTCGCACCCAGCCATTTCACAATGAGGGATTTTAATCAATGCAAATGCGATATTCACAGGAATGCCATTGCTTCGATCATTGACCTTCTCAAAAGCCTCATCAAGACTCCTGAATCGTGGCTTTGTTTGTACCATTGCGATCTCTCTCCTTACGTGCCTTTGCTAGTGGGCATTTCTATTAGTTTCTAATTGCCAGTCGATCGACAACTTTAATCAGGTTTGCGACATTTTCAGCTTGAATTTTTGCCGCTTCATTATGGCTTCGGCTCTCTTCAATCAAGCCATCAACCGATCTCTTCTGATCTAAAACTGCACTGGTTAGCGCTCCAACCTGCACGGCTAAATCATCAATTTTGCTCCCTAGCCTGTCTACCGTCCTTTCAATGCGATCGCCCATCTGGTCAATGCGATCACCTAACTGCTGATTAGATTGCTGCATTGATTCTCGCAGTTGATTAATCTGCGTTCCCTGCATCGAGGTTATGTCTGCCATCGCTTGAATAGCCCGGTTTATCTCGTTTGCCATCGCTCTCCTTACTTTCCCTTGCTAGTGGGATTAGTGTTTTTCGGCTGACGTTCCCTTGCTGCCATTGTGACCAATGCTGCTGCAAGGTTAGCGACTGTACGAACTTCCTCATCTGCCCAGCCTTCGAGGATTTCGTATACGTCATCGTCAACAGATATAGTCATCCTCTTGGTCATGTCATCTGCTCTGTTTTGCATAAATCATAACTCCCCAGCGACTAAAGATCTCAAACTTATGCTAATGCCATTTAAGCATTTTTATGTTGTTAGCACAGTCTTATGCTACATTCGTTTTAGAAATCGGAACACCCTAGAAACAGCCATAGAACGCCCTGAGACGAACCTCCTTTAGTTCGCCTTGTTCCGTGCGTGTTCCAATCGTTCCAACCCAGTGCCCACACCGTTCAGAGGCAACCATGAAGACTTCACTGACCAAATTTTGCAAAGACTACTCCCTCGCCAAAACTACCGTTTTCAATCGCTGTAAAGAATTGGGCATCGACACTTCAGAAGGGGTCAGCCCCACTGATTGCGATCGCCTGCTGCATGAATTTGACCTTGCCCCATCCGAACCAGAACCTGTACCCATTCAGACCACCGTAGAAGTGGGCAACCATCAGATCGTGCTTTCGACTCCCCAGCTACCTGCTCAATTCAGCCTGGAATCATTGCGGTTTGGCGAGTCCATCACCTTTGAAGATCCCCTAGTCATCGCCTCTCAGTTCATCGCGGTAGCCGATCAAATCAGTGATGCGATGCAAAACGACCTGGACGATCGCAAAGCCAAGCTGAACCAAACAAAACAGGCAAAGGACGCGATCGCAGCCAAAGCGATGGCATTGAAACTGCAACAGCAGCGCTATCAGGAGAAAGCCTATCGGATTGACTCTGAGCAGTCTGACCAGACCGACTCATTGAAGGAAGCCTTGGAACTATTGCAAGCGTTGGGGAAGTAACCGCTTTTCTCTGCTTAGCACTGCTGCTGTTCATCCTTGCCAGTCAAAGGAATCCGAATGAAACGCCCCAAAATCAAACCACCCAAACCCGCGCCGCCTTGCCTTGGTCAATTGCCCCTATTTGATCGCCTGACCACTTTGATTATCGAAACCGACGCAGACCCCGACTACAAAAGTTTTTTCGCCCAAATACTGAAGGAAGAATATGGAAGGAATTGATCTTGTCATTGTCGGGGCGATCGCTGGAATGATTGCGATCGCCAAACCCACCCTCAAACCGCTCAACCCTGACTCCAGCATCCAAACCCGCGCTACTGCTGCCACTCAAACGCTGCCCAGTGAATACAACACCCCAGAGCACGCCAAATATAAAGGCATTAATTGGGGCGCTCTAGCCGCCAAAAGCCCAGGGCAGTACATCGGATCAACGCAATCCACTCAGAGCTATGGGCAATCAACCGAAACGCGATCGCAGACTCCTATTAGTGGAGATTCACCTGAACTAAAAGCACAGCTAGATAGCGAACTAGCTTCTTTACCTAGCCCTTTACGAAATGCGACGAAAACAGTTGCCATAAGGCAGGGCTGTAGCCCGTACTCCGATTGTAAAACAATGGCATCCGCTCAGGGAGGTGCAGGATTGATTGAGGTTTGGAGAGGCGGACAGGGCTATGTCCCCTCACTTGTTCACGAAGCGGCTCATTTACTCGCCTATCAAAAATGGCGTACCTATGTACCTCCGGGGTATCAAGAGCTATGGCAATCCGAAGGCGGCGTTTCGGAGTACGGTTCCACGTCTCCTACAGAGGATTTCGCTGAAGCCGTGCAGCAATACACCGAGGGTCGATTGCAATCGGAGCGCAAACGAGAATTTGTGCAAAAAGCATTAAACGAGTGAGCGATCGCGAAACTTTGGACGGCACCGCGATTCCCGTAGGGATCGTTTCACGAATCGCCCCTCTAGTCCACTTACGGAGAACTGTTATGAGACTAAACCGAATCTTCCGGTTTTACACCCCTCAAATTATTGGAACGATGGCTGTGCTGGGGTTGTGCGTGATCGCCGCCCCTCGCACCCTGAAAAACATGGATCAAATGTCGATGCTGAGCGGGGTAATGCAAGAACAAGCCGCCCAGCGCGACATGCTTGAAGCCGCCAAAGAAGATATGAAAGCTCGTGCTGAAATTGCAGACGAGCGCTTAAGAGAAGGCTGTAGCACCTTTCTAGTCGCTGAAAACGACCCCGGTAAGTTTGGGAATGTCCACGCTGGCGGGAAAGTCATTAATCCCGTTACAGGCTTAAGCCTGCCTGAGTATTCAAAAATTTGCGACAACCAGGGCGGCACCGCAATTCTGGCAAACAACGGCAGCGAAATCGTCATGGTTGATATTGCCGTCACCCAAAATTTTGACCTCGTAAGAAAAGCGATGGCAGTTCACGGGATCAACCCCTTAGCCGGTGATGGACGGGTTGGCGGAGCAAACGCTCGATTGGATCAAAAAGGAGATAAAAAATAATGCAAACCCAAGAAAACCCCGTTCAACAAAAAATCGATCCTAAGAAAAAATATCAACTGGCTGCCAGCCCTGGCGATGGCAGCGGTGCTTTTTGGCTGTATGCACCCTCAGAAGGTGATTCAACTTGGATTCAGTTTCCTTTTGAAGCAAATAAGCAACCCACCTTTCTCTCTATGCAGCAGATCTCACAGGTTGCCGTAGGGGCGGATGAAAATATTATTTGGTTTTTAAGCGACGAAGCAGGGCAAAGCACCCGCTATGCTCCTCCTACTTCGACCGACGAAGCAGGGCAAGGCGACCCTTACACCTCCCCCGCTGCAAAAGCCCCAGCCAAGCAGGAAAAGGCAAAACAAGAAAGCCCCAAACCTGAATCGCCCACCCCAGGCGGCAAACGCTCGATTGGAATCGCCAAGGGTGGGTGGCTAGGTAAAATTGCAATCTGGACAATGGCAGCGCTGCTCTGCTTGGTTTTGGTCGCAGTCGCCGCCATCAACATTCACCCGTTCGTCCAGTTCCTAGGCATGATGGCGGCTCAAATTGGGCTAACCAATGACCTCGAAAATATTCCCGTCCTCAAAGATGTGGGAGCCATGTTCGGAGTCAGCGCCCTGGTGCTGATTGCCTTTTGCTGGTGGGCAGTGATGCAATTGATGGAGCTATCCCCCCAATTTGTGGCTAGCAACGGGGAGAAGATTTTGGAGCGTGCCGAAATTTCATCTTTCAAATCTCGGAGTTTTAGAACCAACGATTCTAATTTGCAATGGCTCCAGGAAAAGGAAGCCCAAAAGCACGGTGATGCGGTTGCCTACTTTAGAACTGCCCGATTGGTGGTTTATGGGATTGAAACCTTTGTGGTGATGACCGTGACCAACCCGGTCAAGGGGGATGGCGGTTTTGGGGCGTTTCTGCTCTACTTAATCTCCTTTCAGTGGGGAAAGATCAATTGGGGCGTAATCGCCCTGCTGCTCAGTGTCTTGTTCCTGGTCGAAATCATTTTCCGCACCATTCGCCACCTCAAAACTCTGGGCAAAACCCTTTAATTTCAATCTTAAAAATCCTCTATCAAGCCTCCAATCGGAGGCTTTCGACTATGCCTAAAACCAAAGACTATCAACCCACTCAAGCCGAACGAGACGCGCTTAAAAATGCCGTCTGGGGAAAAGATGAACATCACCCCAAGTTTCTATCAGAGGCAGGTGTAGGCGCTCAGGAAGGGAACGAAGCCCAATGGATCTTTGGATCTGTTGCCGCTGGCGTAGTTGTCACGGGGTTGACCGGGTTTCCGCCGCTAGGAATCGCGATCGCCGCGATCGGTGTGTGGAAAGCTCAAAAAACCATTCAAGATGATCAAAAGCGCTTTAAGTTAATTGTCGAAAATGGTTGTGTCGCGCCATTCCTGGACAACGAAAAGCTGAAAGATTATGCGGGCAAATTTGGCGCAGACGAAGTGATCCGCCAGTGTGCCTTTGCTGAAGCCAAAACTCCAGGCATCTCCAGCCGCTCTGCCAAAATGCTGCTCGACGACTTGAAACCAGACCTTTTAGATAAGCTGCGGGACAACAAAACCCCGCCTACCGAGGTGTTTTTTGCCCCCGGAAACTCTGCATTCATGCAGCGCCAAGCTGCCGACCTGGAAAAACTTGCACCGGGCTTTGGGTTGGGAGCGATCAGTCAATCCCAGACCGCAAAAGGACAGAGTTTAAGCCCCTCATCTCCGCAATGGCTCGATCTGAACACGCTCAACCAAGCTTCCGATCCAATTCAAGCTCCTTCAGATCCCACCCTCAAAACCCTGGATGAACTATTCCACTTCTTTAGGCTGCAAGCCACTCTGGTCTGGGGTGGACAGGGCAGCGGCAAAACCAGTGCAGTCCGAGCGATCGTGGTAGATAAAGTCAAACACAATCAAAAAATTGTGGTGCTCAACCCCCACGGGAGTAAGGCAACCTGGCAGGGTGTGACCCTGATTGGAGCGGGGAAGAATTATAAATCTGTCGAAAGATTTTTAGAAGTGTATCTGGCGCAAATCAAAAAACGGTATCAAGAATTTGACGAGTCGGGACTGAGCGAAGACGAGTATTTGCATCAGCTAATCGCAGCAGGCAGTGTCACCTCCATCATTTGCGAAGAGGTTGCCAGTTGGGCGGTCAGCATCGACCCTGGCTTGCTCAATCAATTTATGAAAGCAGGGCTAACTGAAGCCCGTAAGGTGGGATTGCCTATCGTGATTGTTAGCCACGATCCAAGCCTTTCATTTATCAACTTAAAGGAGGGCGCAAGGCTGCGAGATTCTGGCATGGTGATGGTCGAGCTAGAGCCGGGAATCCCAGATGAAGTGACTGGAGAAACTAAATCCACTGGCAAGGGCAAGCTGCAAATACCAGGGCAGAAAGGGGCGATCTCGTTCACCTTTTCCAAACCCGCCCCCTTCAT
>QBMH01000238.1 GCA_003249025.1 Leptolyngbya sp.
ATCCTGGACTTTATCGATTATTTTAATCGCACCATGGCAAAGCCTTTCCAATGGACTTATAAGGGTAAGGCGCTGGCAGCATAAAAAGGATGGCTAAACTTACGCCTCAGACTACTAGTTGCAAAAAATAAGCTAGCAACAATATGGCAATTCTGATGTTCAGGGTACTTTCAGTCGGCATGGCGCTCAGTTCCCCGTTAACCAGTTCATAGCGGGTATCAGTACCATCGTCATAGTTCAGGTATTCCTCGATGGTCATGGGTTTCGTGGAAACAGACATGGCGGTTACCGGGGTAGGCTGAACGTGCATGGCTCATTCTGGATATCTTTATGATACTGGTTGAGCTACCTAGCAAGGTGAGCGATCGCCGCGATCGCTCACCTTGCTATCCTTGCTGGCTTTCAAAATCTATCTGAACTCAGCAGCGAGAGACTTTACAGAAAACAGTTCTTCCAGGGCGGCTCCATAATTTGCGGGTGAGAGGATGATAGATTGGTAGTCGTGCTTCACTACAAGCTTCATCTATGTAACCCGCGCCGACTCTAATGAGAAAGACTTTCAGACCCTTCTGGTTAACTCTTCTGTTAGGAGAGGGCTAGAGTGAGGGCAGTCTTTAAAGAGGCACTTTCTCTAACAAAACTCCTATGACTGTTCTAGCTGAGTGGCATCATCACTTCGTTGAAACTAATCGCATCCGTCTACATTGCGTCAGCCAAGGCGAAGGGGAACTGGTTCTTCTCCTCCATGGCTTTCCAGAATTTTGGTACTCTTGGCGGCATCAAATTCCTGCCTTAGCGCGCCATTTCAAAGTTGTTGTGCCTGATCTGCGAGGCTATAACGAATCTGATAAGCCTGCGACTGGCTATGATCTTGAAACTTTGACTGCGGATATTCGCGGTTTGATTGAAAATCTTGGCTACACCCGCGCCCATATTGTGGGGCATGATTGGGGTGGCGCGATCGCCTGGAATTTAGCCCAAAAATTTCCCCAACACTTAAACCGACTTGCCATTTTGAGTGCTGCCCCAGCCCCAAAACTAGTACAAGAACTGATTAGCAATGTGGATCAAATCCGCCGCAGTTGGTATGTTTTCGCCTTTCAGATTCCTGGCATCCCAGAGTGGTTGATCCAGCAAAACTTATCAGAATTTGTCAAAAACATTCTGCGAGAGCAAGCGGTTCGCAAAGGAGCCTTTTCTAAGGAAGACGCTCAGATTTATCAATCGGCTCTGGCTAAACCAGGTGTGCTTTCGGCGGCACTCAACTACTATCGACAACTGCTGCTCCCTTGGAACTGGCTGCGCGACTGGACACCTAAACTGGTCACAGTGCCAACGTTGGTTTTGTGGGGCGAAGAAGATTCTTTGTTCAGTCCCAGTTTAACTAGCGGATTGGATCGGCTGATTAGCGCTCCTTTCAGGCTCACTTTGATTCCGCACTGTGGGCACTGGATTCAACAGGAGGCTCCGCAAACCGTGAATCGGGAGTTGCTCGCCTTTCTGAGGCAAACTGGCACAGAACTAAACAGTGAGGCTTAGAGTTAGGAGCGACGTTGGCGACGGCGTAGGTAACGGAAGCCTGCCCCAGCTAGCATGACACCCGCGATCGCGGTTGGTTCAGGTACAGCGGCACTGGTGTCAGTCTCAACCACTCTGCCAAATAGAAAGGCTTCATTGATTCCGCCTTCCTCAGAAATGAACTCGTTCACTGCCGTTCCGTTCGGCGTTGGGCTAAAGCCTAATAGCTCTAAGGTATAAATTTTGTTATTGACCGTGAACGAGTTACTGGAAACCGTTGAAGCAAAGGAGATTTTATCAGAACATCCCGCTGCATTATTGGGCGAATAGGGACAAGGGTTTAGTGCATTATTCGTTTCATCGATCGCCAAATTAAACAAGAATGCTTGCGCGAGTACAGGCAGACTTCCACCAAAATCTAAGTTCAGCGTTAACCCAACAGAGGTTGGCACAAATCCATAGATGGGGTTATTGAAGTGGCGTAAGGTGCCGAGATTGAGAATCTCACCAAACGAGGCAGTTAAGCTAGACTTGCCAGCAAAACCCAAACCACTCTGACTCTCAATGCCGCTGGTAAAAGCACCCGTGCCCCACCGAATTTGGTTTTCCGAACCAACGCTTTGATATGCCACTCCAGGATTGGCGATCGCGTCCCAAGTCCCTGAAGTATTAAAGGTAAATGCCTGAACTGGGGCGGTCACACTCAGTACAAGGGCAGTTACAGAAGTCACCTGAAAAAACGTTTCTATCGCAAACCGCATTTTAAAAACCTATTTGTGAAAACTGGACGTAGGATGCTGTAGATGTTTCCGGCATAAGAGATCTTCTCAGCAAGCACACCTAAGCATTTATTACAGATACATCAACTAAAAGTTTGATCTGTAGAATCTACTGGCAGTCTATTCACTGTCTAGGCTAGTTAACTTGAATTCATCATTTCTTTAAATTTAAAATTCTCTAACACTATCCACTGAATGTCAGTGTTGCGATAGAAACTGTTGCAGCAACCCAATTGCGATCGCCGGCTGTTCCAAAGACAGCAATACGCCAGAATTTGGCAGCTTCATAAAAGCTTGAATATAAGTCGGATTTAAACTAGCAATCCGCTGCCCCAAGTCGGCGTTGATAAATTGAGCATTCTCGCCCCATAGGATGGTGGTGGGCGTTGTCAGTTGAAGAACGTAAGTTGCCAGGTCGAAATACAGATCGCCCCGGAGAAACGCAAGAGCGGCATATTGAGCGTTGGGTTGCTTTGCTGACTCTAAATAAGCTGCCACCATTTCTGGAGAAACTCGGTTGGGATTGGCAAACAAAAATCGTTCTAAAAAACTACGCACTGCGATTTCATTCATTGCACCAATGCCATAGATCAATTGATCTAACAAGGGCAACCCGATCACTTGTAAAGGCAATCGTCGTCCCGCATCTTGTCCTAAATCGGCAAAACCAGACGGACACACTAAAAACAGTGCTTTAAACAAATCGGGACGCTGTACAGCAAGGCGTAACGCAATCGCGCCCGTTAAAGAGGATGCGACTACAATGGCAGGGCAAAAAACTTTCGTCGCGAAACCGCAGGTCTTCTCTAAAAACTCCGTGAGCGTGACCAGGTAATCTTCTACCCGATAATCTCGCACTGGATGGGCAGACTCGCCCCAGCCAATCAGGTCGGGAACCATGACCCTATGAGTCTCTAAAAACGCTGGATACACCTTTGACCATTCATAGGCAGAAGCACCGCCACCAAAGTTATGTAAAAAGACCAGCGGTTGAGCATTGGGTAGGGGCAGCATCCAGGGGGCACCTACGGGAGCGTAGTACACCATTTTGCCCAAGGACGTTTCAATACTCTGTTGCCCCATACCGGGCGGATGAAACTGAAGCATGATTAATGTGCACGATTGAAACAAACTGAACTAAATTAACCATACGCAGAATTTCACCGTAAAATCGATTGGAAAATTTAAAAGCTTTACCTCGTCAGGGAGACGTATATGAAACCCTCTCAGAATAAATACATTTCAATTCTTCCCCTGGCGATTTTGCTTGCCCTAGCAGCATTTCCCAGACTTCAAGGCAACGGGTTTCTGTTGCCTGTGTTGGCTCAGTCTGCGCCTTCAACCCCTTTGCCGCCAAACTCAGTCCCAGCAGACACAATCGTGCGGGTAGAAGGCTCAAGCGGCATGGCAGCCATTACCCAAACGTTGAAGCAGGGGTTTGAGCAACAATATCCAGGAGCCAAAGTAAATCTGGTAACTGTCCCAAGCAACGATGCCCTGCAAGCGTTGAAAGAGGGCAAGATTGATGTTGCGGCTAGTGGTCGTCCGTTGACCCCAGAGGAAAAAGCAGCGGGATTTGTTGCGGTTCCGGTGGCTAGACATAAGATTGCCCTGTTTGTCAAAGAAAAGAGTCCTTTTAGAGGCACGCTGACGATTGAACAATTTGCCCAGATTTTTCGAGGAGAGATCACCAATTGGGCAGAGGTGGATGGCACTGATGCACCCGTGCGGCTGGTCGATCGCCCGGAAACGAGTGAGACCCGTCAGGCATTCCTGAACTATGACGTATTTCAAGGAGCACCGTTTAAAACTGGAGAATCGGCAGTCAAGGTTACAGAAGACCAAACCGCAGCCGTCATCGCAAAACTGGGAACGGATGGCGTAGGCTATGCGATCGCCGATCAAGTAATCAATCAACCGGGCATCCGCATTGTTTCCCTGTATGATACGCTCCCCGACAATCCCAAATATCCCTTTTCCCAACCGCTGGCATATGTTTATAAAGAACCGCCCAGTCCAGCAGTGAAAGCTTTTTTAGGCTATGCAGCAACTCCAGACACTGCCATTAAAATCGAGAAGGCAAGAGTTCAAGCCGCTAAACTGCCAGAAACAGGCACTATTGCCGCCGTTCCTGATAATTCTCAAGTTACTCCGCCCAATTCTGATAACTCAGGGAATAGCAGCGATAGTAATCAGTTCGGCTGGCTGTGGTGGCTGTTGTTGCCGCTGTTAGGTTTAGCGCTCCTCGCTTGGTGGCTTAAAGGACGAATGGGTGCGGCTCCCGCCACCCCACCCCTTGCATCAGTGGGACAACCACCCAACAGCCGTATTATTCTGACTCCACGCAATTGTCGTGATGCCTATGCTTATTGGGACGTTCCTGAAGCCGCTAAAAAAGTCCTGCAAGCGCAAGGAGGCAGACAACTTCTGTTGCGGCTTTATGATGTGACTGGCATCGATATTGAACATGAGCCACCCCACAGTATGCGCCAGTTTGAGTGTCGCGAAGGGATGCAAGATACTCACCTGCCGATCGCCGTGGACGATCGGGATTATTTGGTGGAACTGGGCTACATCACAGAGGACGATCGCTGGCTATCTTTAGCTCATTCTGTCCCGGTGCGAGTGCCTAAATGCAATCCTGTAGCACCAGGGTTAGAAACCGGGTCTATTGCTACTACAGGCGCATCCTTAGCGACAGCAGCCGGAGTGACAGCCGCGCTTCCGCAAAGCGGATCTCGTACGGGAATCGCCCAAGGTCGCGAAAGAGGGGATGCCCCTATTCGGCAGCCAGAATATACCAGTGCCGACTGCCGCATTATTCTGACTCCGCGCAATTGCCGCGATGTTTATGCCTATTGGGAACTGGCTCAAGCAACGCAAATGGAGCTACAGCGCGATCGACGCGAGAAGCTAGCTATTCGCTTATGTGATGTGACAGATATTGACCCTAATCGCCAACCGCCCCACAGTATTCGCCAATTTGAATTTGATGCCCGTGCCCAAGATGTACATTTGCCCATCTCAGTGGATGATCGAGATTATCTAGTGGAATTGGGCTACCCTATCGCTGGCAACCGCTGGGTCAAACTAGGGCGCTCCGAACCCGTACGCGTGCCTCCATGCAACCTTACCGCCGAAACACAACTGAAAACCAGTGCGGCACTTACTGGAGCATCTATAGAAGATATCGTACTCACCCGCGATCGCAACCCCACGCAGCCCACCCAAGATCTTAACCAAATTAGGTTAGAACCGCATGGTGGCTCAAACGCTTATGTTTCATGGAGTCTGACCGATCTGCAAAAAAATGCTGCCTTTAATCAAGGTGGGCAAAAATTAGCGCTCCGTCTCTACGATGTGACTAACATTAACTTGGATTATCAACCGCCTTCTGGCGTTTACGAGTACGAATGTAGTGAAACAGACCACGATCGCCATTTATCGATTCCAGCCAGCGATCGTGACTATTTAATTGAGATAGGCTACGTCACCAACGAAGGTCGCTGGTTAAAACTGGCGCGTTCTGAGGCTATTCACATTCCAACTGCTTAGCCTCGCCTAAGAGTGGTGTGACAGGCAGAGAGTAGATAGGTAAAGGAGTAAAGGAGTGTCTACTCTTTGACCTCTTTACCTCTTACCCCTCAGATCACATTGACAACCTACTCCTAATGCGGAGCGTTTAGGAAACGACCAGCAAATTTCATTACGTCGCCTAGATCAGTGTCTCCATCGCGATCTCCATCCAAAAAAGCGCTTAAGAGGGGATTTTCACCCCGACTTCCTGGCGTGGGCGCACCCATATTGAAAAAATTCATCACAATGGGCAACACTGAGGGCAACATGCTTTGCACCATGCCAGCATTTATGCCAGTTTTTTGAGAAATGCCATTGATTAGCTGTTGTTGCATTTCGGCAGGAATCATAGATTGCAGGGCTGACATACTGAAGTTGCCACCAGAGGCTTGACCCAACACACCACCCAAGGGGTTGCTGCCTGCAAATTGACTAATCATCTCAGCAAGTTGAGATGTACCGCCAACAGAAGTGGCTTGTTGCTGCAAAGCCGGACGCAAAGCACCACCAACCGCAGATATTAAAGATTGAGTTGCTGAACCATCCAGTCCGTTTTTGCCCGCAAATTGCTGGACGGCATTTGTCATGGAGCTTAGCCCCTCAACGCTTGCCTGTTGATTTGGATTGTTAACCGCGCTAAGTACGTCGAAGAAAAGTCCCATATTGTATTCCTTATTAGTGTGAAATCCTTCCAGCTTCATCTGAACCGAATAGGAACTGTCGTTCGCTATTGTGTCGGATTCTTAAAAAGCTGGCAAGAGATTGCCGATACCCATGAACCATGAATATCGCCTAAATAGGAATTTGTCTATCAACTTAATCTTTTTTCAACGAAAAAATGGACAAACCAAAAGAATAGAACTGGTCGGAGAAACTTAGCGACAATTTCCGAGGTTACTGTAAACGCCGCCAGTTGTATAACAACTTAAGGTTTGAATGGATCTTCTTGTGCTGGTTGGTATTGGGGTTGTGCTGGTTGGTATTGGGGTAGAAGACCATTGACTACGTCTTGCCTTTGCTTGAAACTTGCGACCCCATTCAGCGCACTCTGCTTCTTTTTCGGGGTTGCTACCTGTTTGAATCATTCTGCAAGCGCCAGGGATACCAACAACTTTCGATTCAGGAAAGGTGTAGGCATTGAGTTCTTGAGGTTGACCTGCTAGAACAGAAATTGGATTCAGAACAACCGTTAAAGCTGATGTGACTATGGCGACGAATCCCGTCAAAGCGTATGCGTATTTCATAAGATCTGTAAGGTGAGAGAAGGTGATGTGAGGAAGAGGATGGGTTTATGCTGCCCACTTCTTGCCTTGTCCTTACGGTTATAGTAAAGTTCCGCAATCTTACGATCTGTCTATAGAGATACTTATTTACACTGATGACGAGGGTAGTGCATCAAATGACAGTGGGATAAGTGATTAGATCATCCCAAGTCCAAGGTTCCAGTGTTAATCCTGCTCGTTGAACTGCTGTTGTTTTGAACCGACTGTGCTGCCAAATCCAGTTGAAGTAACTCACCAATATAGAACCCATTTAGGATCTTTAATATAGGAGGTAAGATGAAAAGTAAATGCCATACTCCAGCAGCTTAACTGACAACGAGTGGGAAATCATTGCGCCATTATTACCCC
>QBMH01000239.1 GCA_003249025.1 Leptolyngbya sp.
GGTGAAATTACATCGTCTTTACCCATCAACTAAAAATTGATACAACACTAGTTGGGCAGCAAATGTTTTAGTGAACGATGATTTTCCACTGCCAGGACCACCACTAATCACCCGTAACGCATCATCTTTATCCGCTACTTTCAACCAGGTTTCTAGTTCAGCCTGCAAATCTACAACGATTCGTTCTGGCTTTTTTTCTTTCCCTCTCCACGCTGATTCTGTTTCTAAAGCATCTTCTGCGTCTTGCTCGTAGTAAGCCCGGAGTGGCACATACACCTTTTGCAAACCAAATGCAGCAACCCCCAGCAGCGGTTCTTCTAGCTGTTGCTGCAACCAGCTTGCATACTCTCGCCACGCCTGTTCTCGTTCGGTTGCTTTAGTGAAGGGCGTATCAATCTGCTTAAGGCATTCATAATCCTTTGCTCGTTTACGCCACTCATCGTTTAGGGCATAGACAAAGTAAGTGGGCAGCCGTTCGGCGATTGCTTTAGCTTGGGCGGGTTTTTCCGGCTCTACAAACTCGCTTAACCACCGTTCAAAGGCGGGAATGATTTGACTCAGTAAAGGAAATTGCCTGGGGACTCGGAAAAATTCGGCGTCGATCGTCAGTTCCAGGGAAGCGAGGGATTGTTCAAGGCGATCGCAAATCTCATCCAGGTTTTTGGGTTGCTCGACTAGCAAAATCTTGTTATCGGTGATTAAGGTCGCCAACGCCTGATTCAAGGAGCGATAGATCAACAACCAGGCAACCTGTCCAGGGTTATTGTCTAAACCGATGGCAACTCCAGCATCCAAAACATCACCTGCCAGCCCAGTCCAGTTGCCCGTTGCCCCATTGATGGCACCTTTGCCCAATGCTTTAAACACGTCCTTGAAATTTGCCTTGAGCGGCTTATTCCAAACGGAGACAGGCTTTTTGATAACCGGATTTGATCCACTGCTCATCATCGCTACTCGCTGTGAAATTCTCTAAAGAGATACTTCAACAGTTTTAACTCAGGCAACGACCAAAGCGTAGTTAGTCGGCTCTTAAGTTGATGCCTAAACTGGGGGCAGGGGGAGAAACCTGAAAAAAACCAAGCGGATCTTCCTCTGTAGAACGCCGAGTTGGGGTACGAATCAGATCCTCAGGAATCCCAATTCCCGTAAGCGGTGACTTACCAACCCTAGGTTGAATTGAATTTGCTACATCATTCAACTTAGTAGTTTGAGTCAAGGGTTTCTCTGGGGTAGCAGAACCCGGTTGCTGTATAGAAATTGGTTCTGGAGTTAAAAAATCAATGGAGCGTCCCTGAGATGGTCTTGTCGGATAGGGTTCTTGAGCAGTAGCTGTAATCGCGATCGCGATCGCTCCTCCAAACCCAAATAAAACAGAAAGGTACTTCATAATATGTTTGACAAAAACTTTTAACTCAACAGGATTATCTAGAAAAAATATGCGCGATCGCTATTTGGCAAACCCTTGCCTAGGCTTAATCTTCGCGCTCTAGAATCTATACGTACGCCATAGCTCTCCTCTGAAGACTTGCATTATATCTTAACAATCTAAAGCAAAGGTTGATGCCGTTGGATCTAACTACACCTCATCCATTCGCCTCATAACCCTAGTGGGCATTTGTCATCATCTACCTGCACCTTCCTTCAAGTAAGGAATTCCTAATGCAGATGGAGGCGTAGATTTACCTGCTAAGCCAACTAAGGCTAGCAGTGCAATTACATAGGGCAGCATTGTTAAAAGTTGGTAGGGAATATTCAGGTTAAACGCCTGCACTCTCAATTGCAGAGCTTCGGTTGCTCCAAACAAAAGACATGCGAACACCGTACCCACCGGATGCCATCTGCCAAAAATCAATGCTGCTAGGGCAATATAGCCCTTGCCTGCACTAATCCCTTCAGTAAAGTATTTGACATGTGCCAACACTAGATAGGCACCGCCCAGCGCTGCTAAACTACCACTGATTACGACACAACTATATCTCACCCATTCTACCCAAATCCCGGCTGTGTCGGCGGCACGGGGATACTCGCCCACTGCCCGCAGGGTCAGCCCTAAACTGGTGTGAAACAACAGATAAGTGGTCAATGGCACCAACAAAAATAATCCATAAACGAGCAAATCTTGATTGAACAACAAAGAGCCAATAATCGGAATTTGGCCGAGTCCGGGTAGGGCGATCGCGTTAATCCCTGCTAGTTTCTGCGTCGTTTCAGCCGTAAACACCAGTCGTGATCCAAAAGCTGTCAACCCCGCTGCTGATAGGTTAATCGCCAATCCTGACACCAGTTGATCCACCCGCAGCGTCACACTCAGATAGGCGTGTAGCAACCCCACCAAGGCACCTGCTACTATCGCTGCTGCCACACCCAGCCAGACATTGCCGCTATAAAAGGTCACCGCTGCACTTACAAACGCACCCGTCAGCAGCATTCCTTCTAGCCCAATATTTAACACTCCCGATCGCTCAGAAAATAATCCGCCCAACGCCGCAAACGCCAGCGGCACAGACAGGCGTATACTCGCAGCCAGGTAATCAGAGAAAAAAGTGATGTTATTCATAGGAATAGGGGTCAGAAATCAGGGGTCAAGAATCAGGAATCAGGGGTCAAGAATCAGGAATCAGGAATCAAAAATCAAGGGGTCAGGAATCAAAAATCAAGGGGTCAGGAATCAAAAATCAAGGGGTCAGGAATCAGAAATCAGGGGATTCTATACCCAAATACTTCCTAAAACCCGAAACCCGAAACCCGAATCATTCTTCTCTCTTTTCCAACGTTAAACTGATAGCGATGAACAACACAGTTAAGCCTTGGATGGCGTAGACGACGGTTACAGGCACTCCGGCGCTGCGCTGCATAACGTTGGCACCGCTGCGGAGGGCACCAAAAAACAGGGAAATTAGAACCAAACCTGCAAGATTGCCACGACACAGGATCGCGATCGCGATCGCGTCAAAGCCATAGCCCGGTGAGAAATTTTCAAACAGGCGATACTTCAATCCCAACACTTCGCCTGCGCCTGCTAATCCTGCTAAGCCCCCCGCCAAGGTCATCACGGCAATAATGGTGCGGGGCACAGAAATTCCAGCATAACGAGCGGCGATCGGGTTGTGTCCCACGGCTTCAATTTGATAGCCCAAAGGCGTATAGGTAAATCCAAGCCAGACTAAGAGCGTTGCCAGTAGCCCAACCAAAATGCCCGCATGGGTTTGGGTTTGGGGTAGCAAAATGGGCAATTGAGCCGCCGCATCAATCGGTGGACTAAAAGGACTAGGCGCGTTGACTTCCATCAGGGGATGGCTGACCAGGTAGCTAATCAAATTTTGAGCAATGTAATTTAGCAGCAGGGTGGTAATCACTTCATTCACACCGCGTATTGCTTTTAAATAGCCGGGAATCATACCCCACAAGCCCCCGAATGAAAAGCCGCTCAACAATGCCAGCGGCACCAAAATAAAACCAGGCAACCCGTGAACATATAGCCCTACAAGAGCGCTACCCAATCCGCCCATATAAATCTGTCCTTCGCCTCCAATGTTAAATTGACCTGCTTTCAGGGCAATCAACACGCCAAGACTGGTCAACAATAAGGGGGCTGTTTTGGTGAGGGTATTACCAAATCCGTAATAGTTGGTGAAGGCTTCGCTAAATAAAACGGCATAGGCTTTGACGGGACTCACTCCCGCGATCGCAATTAACCCCGCTCCAACCAACATTGCCGCCGCGATCGCCATCAATGGAGACAATATGGGCAGCCATTGAACCACTTTAGATTTCACAAATACTCAGCCAAATATCTAGTCAACATGCCACCGTTGACCCGCATCCTATCATTCTCCTTCCACCCAAACGGATACTGAGCCACCATTACAGCAAAAATCTCCCCAGCCATGTTCATTGGTGCGAATGGGTTCAGCCACATGCTCAGTAATATCGCGAAAAACCGCATTCGATCGACCCACTTCCATCCACTTGCTGCCCCCCGCACCATCGCTCATCACCACCGCCATTGCCTTAGATTCGGGAGAATTGCCTAAGCGCGTCCAGCCAATGCAATCAGGATGGTCAAAATAATCATATTGAGCGCCGTAAGCAAAACGTTGACGCGCGTAAAGGAACTTGTCAAGCAGCCAACGATGGGCATTCAGCCAAACCTCATGCTCTTTACCGTCTTGCCCTTTGTCGCGATAGTGCGCCCCATAGTAGTCGGCATAAAACACGCAGGGATACCCCTCGCGCCGCAGCAAAATCAGCGCATAGGCAAGGGGTTTAAACCAGGGTTCCACCACTGATTCCTGTAGTTGCAAGGGCTGGGAGGCGTGGCTTTCGACAAAGGTGACTGCCAAACTGGGCTGCTCTCGCATTAAGCTACCGTTCAAAATGCGGCGCATATCAAAATTCCCATTGGCGCGGCTGGCACGGTGAAAGTTGTAGTGTAGCGGCACATCAAACAGAGAGAGTTGCCCGTTGGTTTGATGAATAAACTCATGCAGCGATTCCACATCATCTGCCCAGTAATCACCAACGGCAAACACTTCACGGTTGGCAAAGCGGCGGAGATGGGTTAACCATTCGATACAGAATGAAGCCTGAATATGAGCGATCGCATCCAACCGAAATCCATTCACGCCCGTGGTGTCTAAAATCCATTCACCCCACTGCTTCAACTCTTCTTGCACCTTGGGATGGGTGGTATCGATCGCGCAAGATGTTAAAAAAGCCTGCAAACAATAACGCGGATCAACATCTGTTTCAAATTCCTTATCTTTAAGCCGATAAAGGGTGCGATTCGTGAAACGATCCCTCTGGGAATCGCCGGGTTTATCCAGGTTGTGATACACGCGATCAAAATGTCGCCCGTGCCAAGTCAGGTCAGAATATTTGCCATTACGACCCGGAAATGTAAACTGGCTGAGAATTTTGATGACCTGGCTGGGTATTGTTCCCGTAGGAATCACGCCGCGAAACGCCCACTGTTGATCGTCCATCTGTTCGGCGATCGCCTCTACTACCTCTGCCTCGTCTCCTCCGGTTTTATGACTTAGAACAGCATCCGCATATACCTGCATCCCTTGCTGCTGCGCTGCTTGAATTGCTGCTAAATATTGATCACGAGTGCCATATTTGGTGCGCACAGTGCCTTTTTGATCAAACTCGCCTAGGTCAAATAAATCATAGGCAGTGTAGCCCACATCCTGAATGCCTTCGCTGCCCTTGAAAGCGGGAGGTAACCAGAGCGTCGTAAACCCTGCATCCGCCAGATCCTTGACCTGATTTTTCAGGGTCTCCCAGTGCGTTCCATCGTTAGAAACATATGCCTGGAAGTACTGCATCATCACACCGTTGATTTCTGTCATGCGGTTGCCTTGGATAAGTGACGAGTTTGGGCTTAAAAAATTGATTGTGCATTCACCTGATTGGTTTAGTCTCAATTGTGCCTTACAGGGTTTGTAATCCTTGAAATAGCCCCCAACAAACTCCTGTGAGAAAGTCTAGATCCAGCGTTTCTAGGCGATCGCTAGGTTTGTGATAGTGCGGATTTCGCATAAAAGCCGTGTCGGTGACCATAAGCGCCCGATAGCCACAATCCCAAAAGGGAGAATGATCGCTTAGGCGTGTGGAGGGAATAAATTGTCCTGCCATGCCTGCTGGAAGCCATTGGGCAGGAGTTCCCACTTTGCGAATGGCGCGGTGTAGATGGATCAAATCAGGAATAGTAGATACATTGCCAATTAGCGCAATAAAGTCGCCGCGATCAGGATAAAACTGCTTCAAACCGGGCGGATAGGTTTGAGAATTGGGTTCCTTGCTGCAATAACCTAGCATTTCCAGAGATAGCATCAGCCGAATCGATTGCTGTTGCTGGCGCATCGCTGCTGCATAGTGACTGCTGCCAATCATGCCATATTCTTCCAGGTCAAAGGCAATCAGACGTACCGGATGTCGGGCAGGATTGGCAGAAAATAAGCGCGCCAGTTCTAACAGGGCAGCAACTCCACTGGCGTTGTCATCTGCCCCAACGGTTCCGGGCACCGCGTCGTAGTGGGCACCCATAATCATCGGCGGCTGATGGGCAAATTGCGGCTGAGCAGGCAGATCTAAAACTAGATTGGTGTGACTCAGTCCGCGATGGCTGAAGGTGTGCTTTTCCACGGTGCCCCACTGCTGAAGCTGATCGTGAATATATTGCTGGACATAGAAATGTCCAGCCGTTGCCAGATAGGGATCACGCTCTCGGACAATTTCTAGCAAGTGCGATCGCAGCCGATCTTGCAAGTCATTTCTTTCCACCATGCCATTCGCCCTTAAACAAATTCGCCTTGGGCAACCAAAATCACTTTGCCGCCCACGGATACCTCAATCCTAGCCTCTGTTTTTTCTGCCTTTAGTAAAATTAAGGAGGGTCTACCCATTTCGTAGCCTTGCTCGACTCGTGCCGTAACGATGGGCGTTCCCAAGTATTCATAGTGCGCTAGATATCCGGCAAAACAACCGTTGGCGCTGCCTGTTGCCGGATCTTCGGGAATGCCGAGAGCGTGGGCAAACATCCGGGCGCTGAAGTGATTGGCGGGATGGCGAACGTCTGGACAAAAGCAAAAAATCATCTTGGCTTCGAGCGGATCGAGCAGGGCAGGCAGGCGATCGCTTTTGACCTGAATTCGCTGCAATGCTTCTAAGGTTTTGAGCGGCATGATGATGAATGGAATACCAGTTGACACTTCTTGAATCGGGAAGCGCAGATCAATATCGGTCGTTTCCAACCCAAGGACAGGAGCGATCGCCTCAGGCGTAATCTTTTTGCCAAACACAGGCGGATTTTGTTTCATCCACAGGACATCCGGCAGACAATCTTCGTAGAGAATCTGCACCGGAATTTGTCCCACCGCCAGATTCAAAATCACCGTTTCCACTGCTTGCTGAATCACTTTTTGCTGCAAAATAAACGCTGTTCCCAGAGTTGGATGTCCGGCAAACGGCAATTCCTGCATCGGCGTAAAAATTCGCACTGGATAGCCCCCCGCTTCTGGCTGCAACGACGTGATAAACGTAGTTTCCGAAAAGTTAATCTCTTTCGCGATCTGTTGCATTTCTGCCGTGGAGCGATCGCCTGCTGGCAGAAAAACCGCTAGTTGATTCCCGGCATACTTCGTTTCTGCAAACACATCCACATTGTAAAAAGGCTGATTCATTAGGTTTCAGATTTCAGGTTTCAGGTTTTAGATTTTAGATCTAAGGTTTCAGGTTTCCATTCGTCACTTCGCCATTCGTCACTTCGCCATTCGTCACTCGCCACTCGCCACTCGCCACTCGCCATAACTCCTACCCTGCGGGAAGCAAGAGCTACGGAGACGCTACGCGAACGTCATTCGCCATTCCCCCCTCGCCCCCAGGGTTAATTCAAGGTGGTGGTAGGAAATAGTAGGATAGCAAGCAACCTT
>QBMH01000023.1 GCA_003249025.1 Leptolyngbya sp.
TTAGTGACACTGCTTTTGCTCCCTTGTACATTTGCTACTAAGAAAATTCTACGCCCTGATCTAAACGGTAATATCTTTCTCGGAAATCGCCTTAGTTGCACATCGCGTATAGAAAACCTTTCTCCATACAGATCCATTCAACGATCGCTGGCGTATACCCACACAGACTGGCTAGAAAGGCATATTTCAGCAGTCGATTGATAATCTTGCCTACCTGTGTGACCTAGCACAGGATCTGCATCGAACATTTAGAGCCGGAAATGTTGCTGCTTTTAACCAGTAACACTCTGACTCACCCATATTTTTGTCCTTTTTTAGTTGAGAGAAATTGATTATGGAACGTGAGAACCTAAGTTTATCTCCTGCCCCAACTCGTCGGACTCAACGAGTCGCTAAGTCTCGCCGCGATTTGCTAGTCAATGGCGCGATCGCAAGTTTGGGTGTTGCCGGAGCCGTGGGGTTGCAAGCGTTGTTACCTGATCGGAGCGAAGCCGCCGCCCCAATGGATAAGCAAAACGATGCCAAAATTCTCAATGGTGCGCTATTTTATGAACACCAGGCAATTTGGGCGTATAGCTTTGCGGCTGGAAAGTTAACGACTACCGCCGTGGGCAAGGCAGTGTTGGCGATCGCCCTAGCAAACCAGGCAGATCACAAACAACATCGCGATGTATTGGCATCTGCTATCCGTAGTTTAGGCAGCACTCCAGTCATCGCCCAAGCGAGCTACGACCTATCTGGCTACCTGAAAAAGGGAGAGGGCAATATCGATTCGGATGTGAACATTGCAAAATTGGCACTGGCACTAGAAACCGATGCCGCGATCGCCTACACCCAAGAAATCTCCAAGCTCAAAACTCCTGCCCTAATCACCGCAGGCGCGAGTATTGGCTCCACCGAAGCCTCCCACGCCACTGCTATTCGAGCCGCATTCAAATCCCTTGGGGTCAACCTAGAAGTGGTGCCTGCCGCATTTGTTAGCGCTCAAAACCGCGATCGCTGGATCTTAACTGTATAGCTCTCCTCTAGTTGGGATGCAATCTTGATCAGTTTGTTCATCCCGGCTACCTCTTTCCGCTCAAATTATGCTTTTAGACTGTTTGAGCAGATATTCGCATATGGTTAAATGACATCAATGTGAGTTTCAAAAAAGCCTACTGTTGAATACTGTTGCTTTCTTGATGCCTCATCGATTGATTGCCCTTGCGAATTTGGAGAAGGACTTTTCCTAAATGGCAACCCAGCCAGTTTTTGATGAATCCTTCATCCTTGCCCGAATTGCCAAACAGGATGAAACGGCGCTTGCTCAGTTGTACGATCGCTATGCACGCGTTCTGTATTCAGTCGCCTTTAAAAGTTTAGGCTCCGTTGAAGAATCCGAAGAAGTGGTTTTAGACGTATTTTCCCAGGTTTGGCGAATTGCTAAGCGCTACGATACTCAAAAAGGTCGTGTGGATACCTGGCTATTTATGCTAACTCGCAGCCGCATTTTGGATCGCCTCCGGGCAATTCAGCGATCGGCAAAACTGCCCACTACTTCTGTAGATGCGGTAGAGATCCAAATTGCCGGATCGAGCGTAGACCCCATTGAAGATGCCCTGATCTCTGAACGCCAAACTCAAGTACTAGCCGCCCTAAAAACCTTACCACCAGAGCAGCGTTTGGTTCTAGAGTTGGCATACTACAAAGGCATGACTCAAAGCGAGATTGCGGCTCAAACTGGGTTTTCATTGGGGACGGTCAAAACCCGCGTCCGTTTAGGATTGAACAAACTGCGAATCGCTCTTGGCAGTTGGGAACTCTAGCCCAAAAATATGTATATACCTACTGGTTGGTAGGGATGTGTAATGGACGAACACCGCTGTTTTTGCGAATTAGCTCCGCTGTATGCTCTTGGGCTGCTGAGTGAAGGCGATCGCGCTTGGGTTGAAGCGCAAATTGTTATAGAGCCAGATTTAGCAATAGAACTGGCAGAAATTGAAGCGATCGTGGCTGCCATTCCTTACGGCAATCCCCCGATACCGATGGCTGTCAATCTCAAAGATCGCCTCTTTCAGCGAATCGGGCGCAGTGTGCCCCTCACCCAGCCCGCTCAAGATCCTGCATCGGTATTTCCAGGGCTAGTCGCCCGTTTGCTCGAACGCAGCGCCACCTCGCTGATTAACCGTAGTGAAGTTCGCCACCAAGCCATTAAATGGGAACGATATAAAGTTCCAGGGGTCACCATTGCTCGGCTGCATATCGATTTAGTTAAACGAGAAGCGGTCGGGCTATTTCGAGCAGAACCCGGAGTCCGCTATCCTTTGCATCACCACGCCGATGTAGAAGAGATTTTCATGCTGCAAGGTGATTTGATCATTGGAAATAAAGTATATGGCAGCGGAGATTACATTCGCTCCGTTCCCAGCAGCAGCCACGCTCCCGAAACCCAGGGTGGCTGCATGTTCTTCTTCCGCACTTCCCTGCATGACGAAATTTTAGAAGAAGCTCAAGTGTAACGATTGGGTTTGGTGCGTTTCGACTTCGCTTAACCCACCCTACTCAAAATATCTCCTATGGAGACGCGCTACGCGAACGAAACTCCCCACGCGATCGTTAGTCCTTCATTGTCCATGCTAAAAAGCGTTCAGTATAGTACAGCGCGAGTTGGTTGCTAATTCCGCTTGGTAACGTATCAAAGGCGTGTTCTGCCCAAGGAATTTCGAGAAAGGTGGCGATGTTGCCAGATATTTGCAATTGCTCAGATAAAAAGTGTCCATATTTTGCTTCGACGATGTGATCGCGTCCGCCATAGATCAACAGCGTTGGCGGGAGATTGGGGCGCACGAAGTTAATGGGGGAAGCGGCTTGGTATAGCACAGGAAACTGGTTAGGGGTTCCGCCTAAAAAAGCATTCAACGTTTTCTTGGAATCGATCGGGTCGGGATTGGGCGGATCGTAGTAGCCTTTGGCTAAGTCCACAGGACCGTAGTAGTTCACTACGGCGCGAAAAGGTGGATGATTAGGCGTTTTAATCGGCGTATTGGTAGGATATGCTGCCAGCATCGCTAGTTGTGCCCCTGCCGATCGCCCCATGATTGCCATGCGATTCAGATCGATCTCATAGTTCGCAGCATTTTGGCGAATAAACTCCAGCGCCGATCGCACATCGTCGATTTGGGCTGGAAACCGATAGCGAGGTGCCAGCCGATAGGTAATGGCAACTACGGTATAGCCCTGCCCTGCTAGGTAGCGACTGATTGAAGCATTGTCACGAGAGCTACCATGCTGCCATGCTCCCCCATGAATCATCACCACCGTGGGATGTTGCCCCACTTGAGCGGGACGATAGAGATCGAGTTTTAAGGATGTTCCATCGGCGGCGGCAAACTGAATGTCAGCATCGTAGCGCACGGGGGGCAGCGGAATTCCTGTAAAAAAGGTTTGCCATGAAAAAGGCTGCGATTCGTAAAACGTTAGCGAAGCTTTCCCCAGGACTCCCTTTGGGAATCGCCCATTAGGAAGCTGAATTGCTTCAGGCTGCACGCCCAGCGATCGCTCCATTTCTGCGGCAAACCGTTGATGGGTAGCAGGCAGTTGCCACAACGGTAAGACGCTGAGCAATAACGACACCAAAGTAATGATGAGACTTACTAAAATCAGCCGTTTTTGCTGAGATTGCCAAATGAATAGTGCCAGTAGAGCGATCGCCCCATTGCCTAACAGTAGACCTGGACTGAGTTCTGGCGCACCTACCGATAAAGGATAGAACGTAAACGTGGAGGCGGTAACCACAATCCAAATGCTTAAAAATAGCCCGAAAATGCTAAAAAAAAGAAATGAAACTGGCAAGATGGCTCGAAAAACCATGGTTAATTTTTTAAGAGAAGGGCTGAAAATGCGTCTGATTATCGGTGTTTTAGCAACGACAACCCTGCTCCTCGCGGCAACGAAAGAGGCTTGGGCGGAGACATTAAGGACAAAAAGCTTTATTGTCAAAATCACTAGAAACTGCCCCGAAGGGAATGTCGTCTGCAATAACGTGACCTACATAGGCAAAAACTTAAAAACGGGGCAATCCATTCGGTTGATTGGCAAAACGCTAAATAGTCCCTGTCGGGATGGAGTGACCCCCTGTCGTTTTTTGGGCTACCAGTTCCAAAATGGAGATTATCGCTACTTTGTAGAAGAAAATGGCAGACTGCAAGTGTCTCAAGGCAAAAAATTGCTGCTCCAAGAACAGGGCACCTGGAGCCGTTAAGTTGCTTCTTTTGCCCGCTGCCGCAAAATGAACTCGGCGATCGCTAAATCCATCATCGTGGTCACTTTCAAGTTAGTTTCCTCACCGGGCACAATTTTGACTGGAAAACCACACTGCTCAAATAGCATGGCATCATCGGTTACCTGCCAGCCTTTTTCCTCGCCTTCTCGATGACAGCGGATGAGCGCTTCAACCTGAAAGCCTTGGGGGGTTTGGGCTGCCCACAAGTTGCGGCGATCGGGGGTGGCAGTAATCACTTGGCTACTCGGCTCCACAATTTTGATCGTGTCTTTCACGGGAATTGCCGCAATTAAGCCCGAACAGGTGAGTAGTTCTTCGGCGCAGCGATCGAATAAGGCAGGCGTGACCAAACAGCGTGCCCCATCGTGAATTAGCACCCGTTCAGCCACCGCAGGTAACCCTTGCAGTCCACAAAATACGGATGCTTGCCGAGTGGTGCCGCCGGGAATCAGATGCACCATTTTGCTCATGCCAACTCCATTGATAATGTCCTTAAAATCAGGAAAATCATCAGGTTGACCCACCACACCAATCCATCGAATCGAGCGGGAAGCTTTGGCAGCAAGCAGCGTCCAGGCAATTAACGGCTTCCCAAAAACGGGTAACAGGAGCTTATTGCGATCGCTCCCCATTCGGCGACCCAATCCTGCGGCTGGAATTAGTAGGTACATATTGCACCTCCGCGAGACAAATTCTTTCTATTATCACCAATCAGTCCACTTTGGAGGAGAGGGGCAAGAAAGTGGCGAGTCAGCAAAAGGTCAATCTAGAGAATAAATGGTTTATCCTTTAGCAGTTAACGCTTAGAATAAGAGCGAATTTAGCGTAAAGAAATATTATGCGAATCATAGCCCTGGTTCCTGGTGGGATTGGCGATCAAATTCTATTTTTTCCCACCCTGGACGACTTGAAGCAGAACTATCCGAAAGCAGAAATTGATGTAGTGGTTGAACCACGAGCCGCGTCTGCGTACCGGGTTAGCAAGTCTATTCATTCTGTGATTCCATTTGACTTTAAAGGACGAAATAGTCTGGCGGATTATGGTAATTTGCTGGGCACCCTGCGCGATCGCGACTATAAAATTGCGTTGGCATTGGGTCAAAAATGGACAGTGGGTTTCTTATTGTGGTTGACGGGCATTCCGGTTCGCGTGGGATATTCTGGAGACGGAAATTGGTTTTTGACAAACCCAGTGCCGCTGAATAAAAACCAATACGCCGCTGCCATGTATCACGATCTCCTGAAGGGTTTGAACATCATGACTCCCTGCCCTGATTTGGCGGTGAGTGTACCCGCAAGCGATTTAGATTGGGCAGATGCAGAACGTCAGCGCTTAGGCATTGGCAACAGGGGCTATGTTTTAATTCACGGTGGCTCTAGCCAGCTTGCCAAAGAAAAAGGGATTGATAAGATTTATCCGGTAGAAAACTGGCAGGGCATTATTCAGGAGTTTGTCCGGCGACAACCCGATCTCCCGATTGTTGTGGTGCAAGGTCCAGATGACGAGGAGTTTGTCCAAACTTTGGTGCGGGCAAATCTCAATTTAAAAGTCACGACACCGGGCGACATTGGCAAACTGACCGCGATGATTGCGGGGGCTAGCTTAATGCTCTGCACCGACAGCGCCCCCATGCATTTAGCCGTTGCGGTGAAAACCTATATGATGGCGATGTTTGGACCCACCGAGCCAAAATTGTTGCTGCCCCAAAGCGATCGCTTTATGGGAATTAAATCTCTCAACGGCAAAATGTCAGATATTGATCCTACGACTGTTTTAGAGAAAATCTGGGCAGGACAACCCGCCTAAAAGCGCGATCGCGTTGCAAAGGTTTATCGTAATCAACGCGTGATCGCTCGTATCCTGTTTCTAGAATCATCTCTTCAGAGAATGAACTGAAATTGGAGGCTTTTCTAGTATGCAAACAGACTACGTGCTATTTATTCATGGAGTGAATACCCATAGCGAACCAAGCTTTCGCCGCGAAGCCCAAGTTCTCTTTGACCGCATTCAAGCATCCGTTGGCAACTCATCTAGAAAATTGAAACCCATTTACCTGTTTTGGGGAAATGTTAGCGAAGAGGCAACCAGTTTATTACTAGAAGGACTGCAAGCTTCGCCCAAATGGTCTGATTTTTGGTTTCAAAAACTCCGAACTCAACAGATTTTGCCCTTTGTTGGCGATGCGGCTCTTTATCTCAGTCGTCACATTAGCGCGAATCTGGTTCGGCAAATTAGTGATCAAGCACTGCGGCAGATTGGGCTGACTCTAGACGAGCTAAAAGCGCCTCCGACTAGTGGTCAACTGAAAGGCGATCGCCTGCACCTAGTCACCCATAGCTGGGGCACGGTGATCTTGTTTGACATTTTGTTTGCGCCTCGTTGGGAAGCGGCTGAAGTAGAACTCGAAACTCGGCAAAATATTGAAAATATTCGCACGGGCTTTTTTGGGTTGGGCTTTCAAGAAAATCAACAGTTTGGCATTCCAGTCGCCAGCATCCACACGATGGGGTCGCCGATTTCTTTATTCAGCCTGATTAACGCGGCTGGCGGTCGCAGTTTCAACCTCACACCAAAGTTGAAAGAATTGCTGGAGTCGCTGTATACACAAAGACAGGGCAAACCCTTGCCTTGGCGTAACTACGCCCATCCCGGCGATCCGATCGCCTATCCTTTAGCAGGGCTTTTACCAATCTTGCTAGAAGGCGCGAAAGATACGGTGCAAACTGAAGATATTGTGATTTCTGCCAATTTTTTAATGAAACCTTTCAGCCAAACCATGCTGCCGCTGATTAATGGAGGCGATGCCCACGGCAGCTATTGGAAGAGTAAAGAAGTGGCAACCGCGATCGCCCAAACCATCCAAACTTCTAGCTAAGTATCCAAAGGCTTGCGCGTGATTTCAACGGTCACCTGACCGCTAAAATGTGGGATAGGCGGAGTTAGCTTGGTCAGCGCAATGGTGACCTGGTGAATGGGAGTTGCGGCAGGATTAGCCTGCAACAGGGCATCGGCGATCGCGCTTGCTAATTTTTCTAGCAGTGCAAACTTGGAGGTTTGAATCAAATGCTGCACCGTTTCAACGACTGAACAATAGTTAAGCGTGTCCTCTAAGCGATCGCTCTGACCCGGAATGGTTAAATCCAGCATCAGCGTCACATTGACCTCAAACCACTGCCCTAAAACCTGTTCTTCTGGCAGCGCACCCACATAACCATAGCCACGAATGCCTGTAAGACGAATAATATCCATAAGAGAAAGTAGAAACTGTTAGATTGGGGTTGACAGAATGTGTTGCAAAGTGAGAATCTAATAATCGTCTGAATTATGCGGGTGTGGCTCAGTGGTAGAGCGCAACCTTGCCAAGGTTGATGTCACGAGTTCGAATCTCGTCACCCGCTTTTAACCGCATAATTTTTTACTGAAAGCTCACTATAAGTCGATAGCTTCACACTATTAGGCAAAAGCGATCGCGGGTTTATCTAGACACTGACGACTTAAAAGCTAGAGTGGTAAGATTCCAATAATTCAGTAAGCATTATATTTATAAGTAAGCTAAAGCAAATCTTAATTTTTGATTGGCAAATAGAAACACTGAATCACTAAACCTTGCTCAAACGGATGGGTAGCCATTCTTAGCTAAAAAAAAGCAATTTCAGTCCCGGTGCTGCCTGTGCAACCGCAAAAATCCCAGAAGATTGATTTCAACCAAGAATATCCTTGTCCTTGTCGGCGTAAGGGGCAACTAAACCCGATCGCTCTGACAGAAGCCTTTGGGTGCAATCGCTGTCAGCAAATTTTTGTGGTGGATGAAAGTGGGCAATTGTTAGAACAATTAGCTAGCAGCTATCCCTACAAAAAAGCATGGCGATGGAATGGGCATCAATGGAATGTAGCCAACCCTAATTTTCGAGATAACTACTTGCCGATCGCCCTAGGCATTGTCTTCATCATGCTGGTGATCTGGCTACCATTGGCACTGAATGCCAAGCCAACCTCACACAACGCTGTTCTGGTGATTGGTATTATGCTGCTGGCACTCCTTCCAGCCTTAATGGTCTTACTGGCATATAGACGGTAACCCAATGACGACGGATTTTCTTGGTCTCACTTCTGATCCGATCGCTGCCGTACAAGCTGCACATCGGGCTTCTATCCATCTAGCCACCACCAGAGGGGTTCTGCGTAGTCAAGCGGTTTATGCCATGGCAGAAGCCCTAAAACAGGCGCAAAATGACATTCTTGAAGCCAACACTTTAGATCTAGAAGCAAGCCGAGAAATGGCAGTGCCTGATCTGATTTTAGAATGGCTAAAACTGACCCCTGAACGTCTGCAAACTGCGGTTCAACTGCTCAAGCGTCTGAGTGAGCTACCTGACCCCATCGGGCGCGTTATGGATGCGGCATACCAAATTGATCACTGCCAAATCTATTCGCAATTGATGCCTTTAGGCGTAATTGCCATGATTTACGAAGCGTTTCCAGAGTTGGCAGCAGTGGCGGCGGGTTTGTGCATCAAAACGGGCAATAGTTTGGTTTTGAAGGGCAGCGGAGAAGCGAGCCATTCTAATGCTGCGATCGCCCAAGCGCTATGGTCAGCAATTGAGAAAGTCGGCTTACCAGAGGGGTGCCTTCAAGCCATAGCATCCGACCACAGCACCTCAGTAAGAGATCTGATTGTTCAGGATCAATATTTAAATCTGATTATTCCCTATGGTCGTCCTAGCTTGGTACAGCAGATTGTGCGACAGGCAACGGCTCCCGTCTTGAAATCTGCTATGGGCAACTGTTATTTATATTGGTCGCCTTCTGGCGGGTTAGAAGCGGTTCGCTGGATGATTTTGGACAGTCACCAAAGCGAACCTGACCCCGTGAATGCGATCGAGAAAGTTCTGATTCACCCTAGCCAAAATCCCTCTTCGCTGCTGATGTTGTGGGATAGTCTGCGGGAGAAGGGTTTTGAGGTACGTGGAGATGCCGCCTTATCAGCCGAGTTTCCTGAGTTACGGCTGGCAGAAGAAGGAGAATGGCGGCAAGCCTATTTGGCGAAGGTGATTGCTTTTAAGCTCGTTGCCAGTTTGGATGAGGCGATCGCTTGGATCAACTTAAACAGCAGTGGACATGCCGATTGTTTAGTCACCGAATCCTATCCAGAAAGTCGCCAATTTGCTCTAGGCATTAACAGCGCCTCTACCTACATCAATGCGTCACCCCGGTTTTCTCGCAATCCTAAACGCGGAGACTCTATTTTTCTGGGCATGTCTAACCAAAAAGGACACCGCCGCGGTCCTATTAGCCTAGAGACACTCACGACGGTGAAGCACATTATTCAAGGGATCGGACAATTCTGAATCCTACAGTTGTAGATTGAGTTAAAGCAGCTTTTGTTGCCAGAGTGGAGTCTGAAATCTCTGGGCAATGGTCTAAATAGGTTGCTGCACACTTAAAACGCGGCAGAGACGCACCCAAGAAACGCCCAAGAATCGGTAGAGACGCGATCGCATAATGTTTCCGCATGAATTAATTTCGTGTCTCTACCAGCAGATCTAGAACAATAGCCAAACCCGGCACCCGAAACCCGGCACCTGAGAGGTTAATCTTTGCCTACCAACTTAACCTTACTTGCCAAGCCTATCGCCTGTAAGAATTGAATGGTCATCCAAGTCATATCAATTTCCCACCACTGCAACCCATGACGAGCCGAATGTTGATAGGCATGATGGTTGTTGTGCCAGCCTTCACCATAAGTTAGTAGGGCGACCCACCAGCAATTGCGGGAGTTGTCATTAGATTCATGACTTTGATAGCCAAACATATGAGTGGCGCTGTTCACTAGCCAAGTGCAATGAAACACCGCGATTAGACGGACAAAAACGCCCCATACCACGAATGGCCACCCCCCGATTGCATAAAGCACCACTGCCAACGCAATCTGAAGCGGAATAAAGTACTTATTAAAAAACTGATAGACCGGATCATCATTGATATCTTTCGTGAACCGAGGCACTTGATCACGCATCGGAATATCAAATAGCATCCAGCCCATATGGCTCCACCAAAAGCCGCGCTTCGAGTCATGTGGATCTTGGTCTTGATCGGAATGGAGATGGTGAAAACGATGCATTCCGACCCATTCAGTCACACCCCCCTGGCAGGATAAAGTGCCACATAAAACTAGGAAATATTCAATCAATTTAGGCGTTTGGAAGCTGCGGTGGGTGACGAGGCGATGAAAGCCCAGGGTAATTCCTAAGCCACCAGTAACCCAATGTAGGAGGATCGCGACTCCTACGGCTGCCCAGCTAAAGTTACTCGGTAATAAGGCAAAAAGCGCACCACCATGCACAATCACCATAAATAAAACTACCGGCAAATCTAATTTGAGTGGTTTGTTTGAAGTTGCAACAGTCATGCATTCGTCCCAAATGAGAAGTACAATGCCAAATTGGCGCGAAACTAGACGCTCGTTCTAGAGATCTCATCGCGGAGATGGGTAGATTAGCTACCGCAAGACAAGGCGTTGAGAATTATGTTGGAGAAGCAAGCGGAAAATGAACAGCCCCATTCTTTTAAAGGAAGCGGAACAAGCACTATCCCTGATTTTTTCTGGTATTGACATACAGGTCAAGAAAAATCTAAAACGCTTGCTGGAAGCCTTTCGCCAACACCGAGTTGGCACCCACCATTTTTCTGGGGTGACAGGATATGGGCATAGCGATTTAGGCAGGGAAGTATTGGATCGAGTGTTTGCTCAAGTTATGGGGGCAGAGGCGGCTGCGGTACGGGTTCAATTTGTGTCTGGGACGCACGCGATCGCCTGTGCGCTGTATGGCGTTCTTCGTCCAGGAGACGAAATGCTTGCCGTGGCGGGTGCCCCTTATGACACGTTGGAGGAAGTGATTGGTCTACGGGGGCATCAGCAGGGTTCCTTAGCAGAGTTTGGGATTCACTATCGCCAGTTATATCTCACAGCAACAGGCGAGATTGACTGGAAAGCACTAGCTCATGCTATCAAATCAGAGACGCGCCTGGTATTGATTCAGCGATCATGTGGATATTCTTGGCGATCGAGTTTGGCGATCGCGGATATTGAAAAAATCGTTCAAATCGTTAAGCAGCAGAACCCAAACACGGTTTGCTTTGTAGATAACTGCTATGGCGAGTTTATTGAATCGTGCGAACCTACGAGCGTGGGTGCAGATTTGATGGCAGGGTCACTTATTAAAAATCCGGGTGGCACGATTGTCACCGCAGGCGGCTATGTTGCGGGACGAGCAGATCTAGTAGAAATGGCAACCTGTCGGCTGACGGCTCCGGGGATTGGCAGTTCGGGCGGTGCCACCTTTGACCAAAATCGACTGTTGTTTCAAGGGCTGTTTCTCGCCCCGCAAATGGTGGGAGAAGCGATGAAGGGCAATCATTTAACCGCTTATGTGTTTGACCAGTTGGGGTATCCAGTCAACCCGTTGCCCATGGCTCCTCGCCGGGATGTGATCCAAGCCGTCCAATTGGGTTCAAAAGATAAACTAATTGCTTTTTGCCGTGCGGTTCAGCAACAGTCGCCGATTGGCTCCTATCTCGACCCGGTGCCAGCCCCAATGCCGGGTTACGCAAGCGAATTAGTTATGGCAGGCGGCACGTTTATTGATGGCAGCACCTCTGAGCTTTCAGCAGATGGACCCTTGCGAGAACCCTACACGGTTTTTTGCCAAGGAGGAACCCACTGGACTCATGTTTCAATCGCCTTGGAAGCTGCCATTGACGCGATCGCTGATATCTAACTAGCTTTAGCTTTCAGACTTCGCAGATTCAGGTGCCTTTATCTTCTTGATAGGGGCAGCAGGACCTTTCACTACAGGAGCGCCTCCCAGTTCTGGAACCTGCGCAACGGGTTCCGATACGGCTTCAGCAATCGTTTCAAGCGGAGCTTCTTCAGTCGGCGCGATCGCTGCATCAGCCGTAGGCTCAGCCGGAATGGAAGTAGCTTCTGCCACAGGAGCCATATCTTCTGAAACGGATTCAACAGGTTCAGATACGACTTCAGCCGGTTCTTCAGATGCAATTGCAGGCTCAGCAACTTCTACTTCAGCAGCAGCTTTTGCCGCTTCTGCCTCAGCTTCAGCAGTTTCTAAGGCTTCTGCCTCAGCTTTTGCAGCCGCTTCCTCAGCCGCCGCTTTTGCTTCCGCTTCAGCGGCTTCCGCTTCAGCCTTTGCAGCCGCTTCTGCCTCAGCTTTGGCGGCAGCTTCTACAGCAGCGGCTTCTTCAGCTTCAATCTCAGCTTTAGATTTGACTCTGGGTGGTTTGGGTCCTCTCATCAAAGCCACACTGGCAGGAGGTTTGAACTCCTCCTTGCGATCGCCCCCTCTGCCACCCTTGCCTTTGCGATCGCGGTCTCTGTCGCGACTCGAACGGTCTTCACCCGAACGATCTTTGTCCCGACTTGGGCGATCGACGCTTGGACGGTCTACAGTTGGACTGTCCTCACTCGGACGATCTCCAGCCGGACGATCTCCAGCCGGACGATCTTGACTCCGAACTGGACGTGGACGATCTTCCCGCTGTCCAGACGGCTGGACCGGTAAATTCTCTCCTTCTGAGGCAACCTTTTCTACGCGCTCAGATTTCTTGATTGGACGTTCTACCATTATTAAATTCTGTTAATGCATCTGTATCCTACCGTGTTCAGTGAGCGAATAGCACACCGATCACCCCTGTTCCAAACGGCGTTGCCATTCAGCATCAATCTTGTCGGTCTGCTCAATTTCCTGCTCAATCAAATCTTGTTCCGTGGTATACGCCAAGTTATCCGTGCCAACAATGGTTTCCGCCGCGAACTGCTGAGCATAAAGTATTTTTTTCTGCAAATCTTGATCGGCTTCATTCAGGAAAACTGCTCGATCTTGTCGCGATTGATTCCGACTTTCTACTTTGCGGTTGCGCCACTGAATCCAAAAATAGCGTAAAAGCGGAATTGCCAAAAACGCTGATCCGTAGCCCAACAAAACCCAAAAAATCGCCTGCACAAAAGCAACTAAACCGCCCATTTGAGCCGCAACAACGCCTCCTGCTAGAAGGTTTCCTAAAGCTAGGGCACCCACCAAATTTAGCGACCCTAGCCCGATCGCCAGCGCAATCTGTCCACCGCTTGCCTGACTAAATCGCCAGGGTAACTCTCTTAAATAAGCTGCAATGGGCTGTAAACGCTGCTCGATCGCGCTCGTTTGTAATTCAGGAAAATGGTAGACCAAGCCTCCTTCTGGGCTAACTTCGGGTCTTCCATTAAAACGCGTTAACACAGGCAACATATACTCTTCGTACTCACGCGCATAGCCTTGCCCCACCTCATCCAGGTAGGGTGCCAACTGCTCGGCAACGACTGCGCCCTTTTGGTTACGAATGGTAGTGGCGATCGATTTCCAGCGGTGGTCTTCCAAATCTGCATTGGGGTTGCCATCCCCAAACAAAAACGAAAATATTGCTTCTAAAAAATTGAGTTCAGACTTTTCTCCACCTGAACTAGGACGCTGCGTCGCACGACGGCTAGAGTAATCAGGATAAAAGATCCACCAAATATCAGGACCAAACCCTATAGATGGCATTCCAATCCTGTTATCAGAATCATTATCGCTATTACTCGCCGCACTCAGTGAAATTGTAATCAGCAAAATTGACAGGAAAATTAGCAGAATAGAAGCAACCAGCAAAATGCCAAAAGAGATCCGAATTAGATAGAACAGAATCCGCCAGATCTTTTCCCACCATTCCCTAAGCTGAAGTCGAAAATATTTATTTCGCAAGATTGAGCGAAACTCTTGAGGAAAGAGATACACCACATCGCCAGACTCAGCGACCTGAAGATGCCCATTGACTTGCGATGCCAGCGCCAACAAGCCTTGCTCTGCTACTGCCACCTTTAGACCCGCTTGAGCTGCCACATCACCCACGGTGACGCGGTAGTCCAATCGTTCTACGGCTTGCATAATGTCTGGGTTTGGAGTCATGGACATCGTTCCACTGCTTTGCTTGAGACGGTGATCTTGATAATCTATCTACAGTATAGAAAGTCTGTATAAGGCTGGGGAGGGAGAGAAAACCGTCTTGGCGATGCAGGAGTTAAAGTCTAGGACTAAGAAAAAGCGATGCCTTGCCTTTCCAATCCCTAACACCTGATTCCTGATACCCGAAACCTGACACCCTTCTTAATGCTTTTTGTCTATTCGTTGTCCCCAGCAGAACGTTAAACTAGAAAGCGTTTCGCGATCGCCCATCATTACGATCAGCAGATTAGCCGACCTTACTCTCTTTTGCCATATGCCTAGAACTCAACGTAACGACAACTTCATCGACAAAAGCTTTACGGTCATGGCAGACCTAATTCTGAAGCTACTGCCTGCAACCCGCAAGGAAAAGATAGCTTTTGCCTATTATCGGGATGGCATGTCAGCCCAAGCGGATGGAGAGTATGCTGAGGCGCTTGAAAACTATCAGGAAGCCCTCAAATTGGAGGAAGACGACAACGATCGCAGCTATATTCTTTATAATATCGGGTTGATTCATGCCAGTAACGGCGAACATGACCGAGCGCTAGATTACTACTTTCAATCGATCGAGATTAATCCTCGAATGCCCCAAACATTGAATAACGTTGCGGTTATCTTTCACTACAAAGGTGAGCGGGCAGAAGAAGAAGGGAAAGAAGAAGAAGCAGAAGAATGGTTTGATCAAGCTGCTGACTACTGGAAACGCGCCATCCGCAACGCTCCGAACAACTATATTGAAGCCCAAAACTGGATGAAGATTACAGGGAGATCACAAATTGACGTGTTCTTTTAAGCGTGTTTTTTGAGAGGTAGGAGATAGAAATTAGCAAAACTCTTTCCTATTTCCCTATTCCCTATTTCCCTATTCCCTAATTTCCTTCTAACCCATGATAGATCGCGAACAAGTTCGGAAAGTTGCCCACCTAGCTCGATTAGAGTTATCGACGGCTGAAGAAGAAATGTTTACAACGCAGTTGAACGGCATTTTGGATTATTTTGAGCAGTTAAGTGAACTGGATGTAACCAATATTGAGCCAACCTTTCGAGCGATCGATGCCAGTAACATCACCCGTCAAGATGTGTTAGAAACCCACGGCGATCGCGAGGCAATTTTGGAGAGCGCCCCCGATCGCAGCGGTGAATTCTTCAAAGTCCCTCAAATTATCGCCACTGATTAGAAAAGAATCGCCAAGAAAACCGAGATTATTAACTTTTTGACTTCAAAATCTAAGCTCTATTTCCTAAATCTTTACAAACCTTGGCTATCAGTGTCCCAGGAATTTAAAAAGACTCGCTAAGATCCAGAAACAATCGCTTGGTTCTTCCCATTGAGAAGATGACCGTGGTGTGGAACTGCCTTTGCCTACCCCTGATTAAATCTGGTAATGAGACTTTCACTGTACTGCCCTTCCTGCAAACAACCGATCGCCGATTTGCATCGCAACACCATTCCCACGCAGGTAACTTGTTTATCGTGCAGTCAGCGATACGGCGTGGTGTATGGCAAGCTCTCTAAGCGCTCCTCAATTACCGAAGCGCTACTACATCTGACTTCCAAGCTTCCAAGCTTTTACAAACGGCATTATACATTTCAAATCACGACCGCCGATCGCACCCTCAAATGCCTCCAATTTTCTGTGCCGGGTAAGAGCGATGTCATTCCTGTGCATCGAGGGGATGTTGTGTCCGTGCTTTACACAATGCAGGGATATTTGATGAATCGATTGGTGGCGATCGCCAATCATACTACGGGCAAAAGCTACATCTTACCCAATCCTATTCCTGGCACCAACCAGCATGTCATCACCCTGGTTACCCTGGTCACCGGGTTAGTGCTGCTGTCGTTTCTCAATGGTGGCAATATATTTTTCACGTCCATCTTCAGCGCGATCGGGGTATTGATATATCTCAAGCTCACCCACAACGCCCAACTCAGTAGTCCACCGTTGAATGCCACCCAAGCAGAAGGACTGCGCCTAATCGCCGATCAACGGTTGTTAGCGCAGCAACGCAAATTAGAGCAGCGAGTCACCGAACTGACTCATGAATGTCAATCTAATCAAGTATTAATTGAACAGATAAATGCCCTCAAGCAAAAGATGGCACAAGTTGATCAAGCAATCTACTCAGCCCGAATTTATCGCGCAACCACCGCTATTGATATCTTGAACAAGCAGATTGCCAACAATCATCGGCTAATCCGGGAATATCAACACATGCTGAAAATGATTGAAATAGAAATCGACACGTCTTGGATTGCCGACCAGCTACCCGATGCCGAAAACTTCACCCGACGCATTTTGGAACGCCTGCACGAGTTGAAAGACATTGAAGAACAAAATCAATCCTTAAAACTGCAACTTGCAGCCTACGAAGACGTGAACTTGCTAGGGATTGAAGAATATGGAAAATAACCAATAGGGAAAGGGTTGACTCTGCACTCCGTACTCTCAACCCCCAACTCTTCATTCTTTCACTGCTTCTTGCCGTGAGGGCAACGTGACAGTAGCGGTGGTTCCCTTGTCAAGGATGCTGGTGATGTGAATTTGACCTTGATGGTTTTGGACGATCGCGTGAGCGATCGCCAATCCTAATCCTGAGCCTTTCGCAGAGGCTTGGCTGCGGGCAGGATCAACTCGATAAAAACGGTCAAACAACTGCGGTAACGCTTCAGACGGAATGCCGATACCTGTATCCGTAATCGCCACTTGCAAGGAAGCGTGATTTGACCGCCCAATGCGCTGAAGTACTAAATTGACCTTGCCATCAGAAGGGGTGTATTTGACTGCGTTGCCAATCAAGTTGGTAAATAGCCGAAAAAGCTGATCGCGATCGCCTTGCACCACTGTCCAGCTTTGGTGAGGTTTGGTTGCGATCTCGGTTGCTTGCCCAGTCATCTCTGCTGGAATAGATGCTCCTAAAGCGGTCGATAGCCCTGGATCTTTAACCGATTCAACGAACTGTAAGGCGATCGCAATCCCCTTCTCTACGGCTAAAAGTTGCTGTTCTTCAATGACTTCCCTCAATAGCAATTCAAGATCAACCGTCACCCATCGTGCCGACACACTGCCGCTGTCTTGACGTGCCAGAAACAGTAAATCATCCACCAATCGCCCCAATCGTCGAGTCAATCGTTCTATAACCCGCAAATGCTGTTGCTGGGTAAATGGGTCAGGATCGGGATCTGACAGCGCCACCTGAACATTAGTCTGAATAACCGCGATCGGGCTACGCAATTCATGGGATGCATCGGCTGTAAATTGCTTTAGCCGTTGATAAGACTCGCGAATGGGCTGCATGGCTAACCCCGACAAAAACCAGCCGAGCGCGCCTCCTGCGGCAACCATTAACCCCGTTCCTGCCGCCAGATCAAAAAAGAACTCGCGGCTAGGCTTAGTGACCTCAAACCAGGGATGACTAACCCGAAGATAGCCCAGCACTTGTCGCTCCAACTCAACTCGTTGAGTGACTTGTCGCAAAACGAGCGGCTCAGACATCAGGGGCATTGATGAAGCTGGCTGTAGGGCGATTCCCGCAGGGAGTCCTGTGGAAAGCTTCGCTAACGTTTCACGAATCGCGGCTGATAATGGTTCTTGGGTAATTCTGACCGTTTCGCCATTGGGAGTGAAGCGCAACGGCACCCGTAATGGCGTAGAAAGCGTTGACCACAACAACTCTCCCGTGGGGCTAAACCATTCAATATCAATGTGATCTGCTTCGGTAGTGGCAGCATTATTGCGAAAACTCGCTTCAATATTGACCCGCAGTAGCCCACCTTCAGAATGGAGGTCGATCGGTTCAATCACCAGCGATCGCCGTACCACCTCCACCACATGATTGAGCGTGTCATCAACCCGCTCAATCAGCGTACTGCGAACATAAAAAAAAACACCACTGGCAAACAGGAGTAGCAAGACAGCCGTAACAGCCGTATACCATAGTGCTAAGCGACGACGAGTAGCTTGAAACATGTTCAAAACTCAAAGGTCTATCCTTGCTATTGTGACAGTTTGCCAGTCGCTTTAAGGCTCTGCAAAAAATTCTGCCCAATTCCCAAAATTGTGTGTAACATCGCTGATACAGGGGAAAATCAAATTTCTTATTCAACAATGTTTCAGACTGGAGGAACGCCTCTATAATCTCTTTTTGCCGTACCCACTCAAAAATTAGCAATCATAAAGAAGGCAATGTAGAAATAAGTCGTCTTTTTAATAAAATGCTCATTTCTATCAAAGTTGAGTACCATACATTAGTTCTTCAATGCCTTAGGGTTGCAGTGGCAAATTGTGGATTGTTTTTGTCCAAAATCTCCAAAATCTTTAGTTGAGCAGGCAACATTGTGGTGAAAGCCTTAACTAATTTACTGTCTAAGAAGTCTAAAGGGATTGGCATCGAGCTTGCCCCAGATCGCATCAATGTGGCTCAGCTACGGAAGCAGGGGCAATCACTTAAGCTCGCAACTTTGGCTTCGACTCCAGTTCCCGAAGGGATGTTCCAAGAGGGACAAATCATGGACCCCCCTGGAATGGCAGAGCTACTGCAAGCAATCTTTGCAGAACATAAGATTAAAACAAAGCAAGTAACCACAGCCGTCATGGGTGGGCGCGATACGGTCACCCGGATTATTCCGGTGCCTGCGGAACTGGACGATAATGAGCTGCGAGAGATGGTTCTTAATCAAGAAGCAGGTCTCTACTTACCTTTTCCTCGCGAAGAAGCTGATGTTGATTATCAAAAACTAGGGCTATTTGTTGATGATGATGGTATCGAAAAGTTTCAGGTTTTGTTGGTAGCCACTCGAAAAGAAATTACGGATGCTTACATTCGTACGTTTGAAGCGGCAGGACTGAAACTAAACGTTTTAGAGGTTGCGAGTTTCGCGTTGATTCGTACCATTCGAGAGCAACTGCGACAGTTTTCTTCCCAAGAAGCGGTGGCGATCGTGGACATTGAATTTGAAAGTACAGAAATTTCGATCGCCCAAGATGGAGTTCCCAAATTCTCTCGAACCGTTCCCATTGGCACCTACCAAATTCAAAGTGCCCTTTCTCGTGCCATGAATCTACCACCCTCCCGCACGACAGATTTATTGCAAGGGATGACCATTCCCATAGTGCCATCAGACACCATCGGCAGTACCGGAAAAATGGCTGGCACCAACCCCGGCTCCGCTGCCATGCTGAGAATCATTGGAGAGCTAGCAGATGAGCTACGGCGCTCAATTGATTTTTACTTAAATCAGGGGGAAAACTTGGAAGTTGCTCAGCTTTTGCTGGCAGGTCCAGGTGCAGCGATTGGTCAATTGGATGATTTTTTTGCGAGTCGGCTCAGCCTGCCCTGTACGCAGGTTGATCCAATTGCAGCATTAGATCTGGAGGTGAGCGAGGAAATTCCTCTCACCCAGAGGGCAGGACTCAGTGTTGTGCTGGGCTTAGGTTTGCGGGAGGTTTCATAGTATGTATGGTTTAGACATTAATTTTTTAAAGGATCGTCCAGAGTATCGATCGGATCTTGCTCCAAGTTCTCGACGGCGAAATTTAGGTACTCCTGAGAGTAAACGTCCCCTCTGGCTAGGTGCAGGTACAGGATTGGCGTTGCTAGCACTTGCCGCTGGAGGATGGTTTTTTCTTAAATCTCAAAACGATCAGCTCGTTCAACGGCAAGCAGAGCTAGATGCCCAAATCAGCGCCATTAAAACAGAGCAAGCAAAATTAGCCTCTGTCAAAGCTCAAACCAAACAGGCGAAAGATGATACTGCCGCACTTGCCAGTGTATTCAACACTATCAAGCCATGGTCGGCAACCTTTGGCGATATTAGCGCCCGCACCCCGCCAAGAGTGCGCATCGTGAATATTAAAGAGTTAACCAGTCAAGAGATCGCTGCTTTACCTAAACCTAAATCTCCTGCTGTTACACCTCCTCCTAGTCCCGTTCCGTCTGGTGCTGGTGCCGCACCCGCGCCGCCCCCCAGTGGTGTCATTCAAATCTCTGGCACAGCAACCGACTTTAATGATGTCAACGATTTTCTATTAGTTCTTCAACGATCTAAATTTATGAAATCGGACTCAACCCGGATCACGGAAGCAAAACTGGGTGACCCAAAAACTCCCCAGCCACTTCAAATTGGAGGGCAAACATCCTCAGTAGCAGAAAAAGACAAGATCAAATTGCCAGGTGAAGTTGCCTTCGTTATTCAAACTGAGTTGACTGATGTGCCTGCATCAGAACTGCTACAAGAGCTAGAGAGTAAAAAGGCTACGGGGTTGGTTACCCGAATCGAAACGTTACGCCAGAAGGGGGTCGTCAAGCCATGAGTGCAGGTGGAGACTTTATTCCTGGCGATCAACCGTTTGATGCCGGACCGGATCATCCGACCGTTTTTGGTATCCGTTTTACACCGATGGTTAGTGGTATTGCCCTTGCAGTGCTGGGCTTAATCGGCGCTGGAGCGCTGCTGTTCTATTTGGGCTTGCCTGAATGGGAGCGGTATCAGCAATTGGATGCCAAAGTGAAACAAACCGAAAATGACATTCAGCAGCAGCAAGCTCTTTTACAAGAAATAGGCACTGCGAAGAAAGAGTTGGAAACTGCTCAGCGGCAAAGAGATGATGTTCTTACCCTATTTGCTAGCGAAGCCTCGTTAGATACGCTTTTGCTGGATCTTAATCGTCAAATTGATGCTCGCAATGTGGATTTAGGGAAGCGAAGAGCGCAAAAGCTAGCCCTTTGTCCACCCACTATTCAGCAAAATCTTCGTGAATTTGAGGAAAAGAATGGGGAACTCGCTGCTGAAGCACAATTGAAGAGTTTTACGCCTAATAAAGAGCTTACAGGTGCCATTACGGACAGTTCCTACGGCACCCAGGTAAACAACAAGCTGAAGCGGCAAGTTGTTTCGGTGGAGTTGGCTGGCAACTATGAGCAGACAGCTGCCATTTTGCAGAGTATTGAGCGGCTACAGCCTTTATTAGTTATTCGTGAGCTAACTTCAAGCCTAAGCGACAAGTCAAAGAACACGACGATTTTTACGGGTGTCGGCGATTTCGCTCGATTATCACCCTGTCAGCCCGATCCTAAGATTACGACTAAATTTCAGCTAGAGGCATTGCTGCCATTGAGACCAGACGAAGTGGTGCAGGCTGCTCCAGCAGTGCCTCAGCCTGCCCAGACAAAGTAATGTCCTGCGCTTATTTATGATGTGAGGAGGAATCGTGAAACCGGATCAGGGATTAACTAACGTTTTGATGACCAGTTTGTTGAGCAGTGCTGCGATGGTGGCAGTCGCTCAGCCTGTTTTTGCGGCGGCTCAGGTGACTGCGGTGCAGATATCTCCTACCGCCAGGGGAGCAACACTGGTATTACGCACCAATGGCAGCGATCGCCCCCAGGTATTTTCAGTCAACCGGGGTCGCACTTGGACTGCGGATTTGATTAATACGCAGCTTGCCATGCCAGGAGGACGTTTCCAGCAGGCAAATCCTGCCCCTGGAATTTCTATGGTGACCGTTGCTCCCCTCGATCGCACTAGCGTTCGGGTCACCGTAACCAGTAGTGGATCTGCCGTAGCGGGGCAAGTCACCCGCAATCAAGGGGCGATCCTATTCAGCATGACCGCCGCACCTGCAAAAGCAACCAAGGTAGCACCAGGGAAGAAACCCGTCACCACCGCCGCGAAACCATCCAATACTTCCTTGCGCCGCACTCAAGCAGGCAACACTCTGCCTCCCCTCCCTGCTCCATCATTTCAAGCGCCCTTGCCAACCGTTCAGCCGCAAACGGCTCCAGCGGCTCAGTCTCCTTTTTCCTCTCCACAGCCTCTTGCCCAATTGCCTCCGGCTTCTGCCACTCCCCCTGGGCAATTTAACCCATCTACAAATCCTGCTCAAAGCCCACTGCCTGCTTTTCAAGGGGGCGCGCCCTTAGTGCCCAATCCCCAAATCAAAGTAGATGGTGCCGCCTACCAGCCACCGCCAGCAGTGCCGCCATTTGCGCCTAACTTGCTTCCCAGAGCGATCGCCCCCCCAGTGGGCGACATCGCTGTCGGGCAGGTTGATGCAACTTCTGGCTCAATTGACTTGGGCACCAATGAGCGGGTACCCCGTTTAGTCTTAAGAGATGCCTCTGCCCGTGAAGCGCTCTCTCTGCTTGCCCGCTCGGTCGGCTTGAACATTGCCTATGCTCCTCCACAGCCGCTCTCGACGGTTCAAACATCTACACTACAAGTACAGGATAATGGGGGACCCAAAATCACTCTGGATATTGAAAATGAACCAGTTCAGAATGTTTTCAACTATATTCTGCAAGTCACTGGGTTAGAAGCGAATCGAGTTGGTCGTACGATTTTTGTCAGTCCCCGTCTGCCAGATACCGCACGCAGCCTCATCACCCGCACCTTACGCCTGAACCAAGCGACAGCCGCCGGTGCTTCTGCCTATCTGAGTAGCGTGGGAGCCTCAACCCTGCGTTCCGTTGACGTGGTACGGATTGAAGAAGTAGGAACAGGGACTAATCGGCGGTTTGTTGAAACTCGCGATACAGAAATTCGCCCATTAGAAGCAAAAGAAGGCACGGCTCCTCTGTTGTTACGAGGATTATCAATCGCCACTGATGATCGCTTGAATTCAATTACTCTAGTAGGTCCTCCTCGTAAAGTTGAAATTGCCACCTCCTTGTTAACTCAGCTTGATGCGCGTCGTCGTCAGGTTGCCATTAACGTTCGAGTGATCGATATTGACTTGATCGCCTTTAATCGGGTGGGTGCTAGTTTCTCCTTTGGAGTCAACGATTCGCAGTTTGTGAATACGGGTGGGATTGGCTTACTGAACTTTGGACGGCAAACTCCCAGCTTTAATGGACTGAGTTCCACCCTTAACACGGGCAGCACGATTGGAGCCGCTCCAGCAATTTTTGGGGGTTCAATTTCAAGCAATGCATTGGGGTTCTCACGAGACTTCCTATTGCAGTTGCAGGCGGCTGTGACTACGGGCAATGCTAAAATTTTGACCGATCCTACCCTAGTGGTGCAAGAAGGGCAGCAGGCGCAAGTTCAGCTAGCGCAGGAAGTGATCACCAACATTAGGCAACAAGTTACAGCCACCCAAAATTCGACCCAAATCACGGTTGAAGTTGAAAAAGCGCCTGCCGGGTTGACCTTGCCCGTTAGAGTTGAAAAAATTGATGACAACGGATTTATTTCGTTCACAATCAATCCAGAGATTACTCGACCGGATCAAACGGTTAATATTTCCTTTACCAATCAGGGACAAACTGTTACCAACCCCATCACCTTGTTAGCCAAACGAATTGTTAACTCAGGGCTGGTGCGGGTACGAGATGGACAAACGCTGCTGCTGTCGGGCATTATTCAAGATGAAGACCGCGCCACCGTCACCAAGATTCCTATCTTGGGTGATATTCCTATCTTGGGAGCGCTTTTCCGCAGAACTGAAAAGCAGCAACAGCGGCGAGAGGTCATTGTATTAGTCACACCACGGATTTTGGATGACACAAACTCTAGTGCTTTTGGCTATGGCTACACGCCCAGCCGCGAAGTGCAAAGGATTATTGATGCAGGGCAACGATAACTAAGCAATCGCCATAAAATTTGGTTCTTAGGCTTGGCGATCGCCCAGCCTTTTTTATGCCTAAAAATCTTGCAGCAACGAAAGTTGATTGGAGCTTTGGCTCTCTCGAAATAGGCTTTCTACGTCTCCTCGCTGATATTGAGGAGTCCGGTATTGTCCCACTAAACGCGGTTTAACATGCGCTTGCTTCAGGGCAGAACGCGCTTGATGAGTAGATTTCCCTAAAATTGCAGCGGCATCTCGCAGGGATAACCACTGTTTGGCAAAGCGATCGAGCAATATTTCGTCTGATTCGTTTTGAATTTCTGTCAATAATAATTTTGCCAATAGCCAGCACGCCAAAGTATCTGCCTCGGCTCGATGAGAAGTCGCGATCGGAAAGTTAAAGTGCTGCACCAAATTTGGCAAACTGCGGGATGGCAAATCAGGGAGCATCAGCCGTGCCAAAATCACGGTGCAGAGTTGTTCAGCCAGCGATCGCGTAAAGCCAATGCCCAAATGATGAAACTCTGACTGAAGAAAACTGTAGTCAAACGCAAGATTATGAGCCGTCAACGTGCCCGTATTTAGCAACGGCAGGTATCCCTGCCAAATGTCTTCTGCTAAATCTGCTTGATCCACCATGTCTTGCGAAATACCTGTAAATCGGGTGATGCTGTCTGGCACGGGCACTTGTGGGTTAATCAAATGAGTCTGCTGGTGATGAATGCCCGATTTTAAGCTGGCTTGCAAAACCGAGACTTCAATCACGCGGCTGGACTTGGGGTGATATCCCGTAGTTTCCACGTCTACAATTGTTAAGACTTGATGACTCACCTGACGATAAAAAAATAGCAAATCGGTAGATAACACAGCAGTTTGGGGACTCTAATACAGTTTTGTTAGCGTCAGCGGCGCTTTACGCTTTTGAGTTTTGAGTTTTGAATTCTAAGACAAAGAAGTAGTGCCGTTTTAGAAAGTCATCTGGCGCATTTCAATTTCAAATTAGTCTAAACGTATTGGACAGAGAAAAGGCGCGAAATTTCGCGCCTTCATACGATGAATGAATTAAATTTTGACTTTACCGCTCAGGGTTTTGAGAACCGCCATTAGACGACGAGCGGTTAGAACTAGAAGCAGTTTGCCGCTGATTGCCACTCGGTTTTGACCGTTTGACGAGTTTAGGCTTGGGTGACGAGCTTCTGTCGTCATCATTGTAGTCTCCACCCGTTTCCTGAGAAGAACGCATCCATGCAGGTCTGATCTGGTCGTATGCCATTTGCAACGCGGCGGCTGCGATCGCGTGAGGCTCGTATTCTTCCGAAAGTTGCGCCACGATTGGTAAGAATGAGGCCATCCGTTCGCCAGCCAACGCTTCTTTCAAGCTGTCTTGGAGCTTTTCGATCTGCCGCGCCTCAATTTGGGCACGAGTTGGAATCGAGACAATCTCCAAGCGTTGACGAACATGATTTTCGATATCTCTCAGCTTCCGGCGATCCATGGAATGAACTAAGGTCAGCGCAACTCCTTCCTTGCCTGCTCGCCCGGTGCGACCGATCCGATGGACGTAGTTTTCTACGCTGTCGGGCAAATCGTAGTTAATCACATGGGTCAGGTCATCCACATGAATTCCACGGGCGGCAATATCGGTTGCCACAACCCACCGCACTTGACGCTGACGGAACCGGAGCAATAGACGCTCGCGCTGAGATTGGCTTAAATCGCCATGATATTCATCCACACTATGCCCTGCTGCTTGCAACTGACTGGTTAGATCAGCCGCTGCTTTACGGGTGCGGACAAAGATCAAAGCGGTATCGGGATCTTCTAGCTCAAGGATTGGCAGAAGAGCGCGGGGCTTTGTCCAGCCGCGCGGAACCATGTAGGCAACTTGGTTAATCCGGCTGGGAGCGGCTTTAGGTTGCTCAATGGTGACCGTAACGGGCGATCGCAAAAACTTAGCGACCAATTTACGAACGGAGGGTTCCATCGTGGCGGAGAAAAACGCTGTTTGACGCTCAGTAGGGGCTTGATTCAGAATTTTTTCCACATCTTGAATAAAGCCCATATTCAGCATTTCATCGGCTTCATCCAACACCAACCATTGGACATTGTTGAGCTTCAGGTCACCCCGGCTCAACAAATCAAGTACCCGACCTGGCGTTCCCACAACCATTTGGGCACCGCGTTTTAAGCGGGAAATTTGAGGTTCAATCGCTTGCCCCCCATAAATGGACACAATTTTCAGGCGGCGATCGTCATTAAAATCGCGAATTGCCTGACAAACCTGCATCGCCAATTCGCGAGTTGGAGTGAGAACGAGTGCCTGTACCACGGGGGACATCACATCGATTTGCTCCAAAATCGGCAAAGAAAATGCAGCCGTCTTTCCGGTGCCTGTTTGGGCTTGACCGACAACATCGCGACCCGCCAGCAAATGGGGGATTGCTTCTGCTTGAATCGCAGTAGGCACAGTGAATCCAGTGGATTCTAGAAAGCGGACACGGGCATCAGACAGACCAAGGCTGTTAAACGAAAGGGTCATTGAATCTCCTATAAATTAAATATCAGAAATGAGATGGGGATCAAAAAGCTTAAACGTCAGGAAAACAACCCGACAAAGCCACAACTCTCGAAGAGTCGCTTTTAGAATGCAGCGATTTATGGGGTAGCTAAAGGTTGATGGTTGAATAAATCTGCTGCGGTTGCGATATGACCATATAGGTCATATTCACTGGCATTGTCTATGGCGACTGGCACCAAAGACCCTAAACTCGCTTCACCAGAAACGTATACTAAGCCATCAACCTCTGGCGAGAAACGAGATGAGCGACCGAGCAATTCCCCAGTTTCAGGGTTTTCCTGCTCAATCAACACATTGACAACCTTGCCAATTTCCTGGTGATTCTTCTTAAGAGAAATCGGCTGCTGAACCTGCATTAAGGTTTGACGGCGCTGGTTCATCACAGCTTGAGGAAGTTGGTTTGGAAGAGTATGGGCTGGAGTTCCCTCCTCCGGGGAAAACGTAAACACGCCCACATGATCGAATTCATGTCTTTGAACAAACTCTAGCAAATGCTGGAAATGTTCGTCTGTTTCACCGGGGAAGCCCACGATAAAAGTGGTTCGCAAAACAGCGTTAGGAACGGACTCCTTAATCCGATTAATGATCGTATCATTCACCTGCCCTTGCCAAGGACGATTCATCGATCGCAGCATCTCCGGGTGAGAGTGTTGCAGCGGCAAATCCAAATATGGCAAGATGTTTGGCGTTTCTTGAATTGCGGCAATCACTTCGGGCGTTAACCCCGTTGGGTAAGCATAGTGAATCCGAATCCAGGGAACCGCTACTTTACCCAGTGCCCGTAAAAGCTCAGCCAGTTTGGGCTTGCCATAAATGTCGGTGCCATAGTTGGTCGTAATTTGGGAGATCAAGATTAGCTCTTGCACTCCTTCCAATGCCAACCGTTCAGCTTCCGCCACAATGGATTCGATGGTGCGCGATCGCTGATTTCCACGCAAGTGAGGAATAATGCAAAAGGCACAGCGATAATCACAGCCTTCCGCCACCCGCAGATAGGCAACGCCCTCGGTCGTCGTCCGATAGCGAGGAGTGGTTTCATCTGCGATGTAGGTGGGCTGCAAAGAAATCTCTGTAACCCGTTCTCCAGTTTGAGTCCGCTGAATCACATCGACGATTTTGTGATAGTCACCTGTTCCCACCAAAGCAACGGCTTCGGGCAACTCGTCCAGTAACTCTTGTTTGAAGTGCTGCGCCATGCAGCCTGTGATCACAATTTTTTTATCCGCTTCAGCGAGTTCAACCAAGGTGCGAACCGATTCTTCGCGAGCCGCTTGAATGAAGCTACAGGTGTTAACAATAACGTAATCTGCTAATTCCTCATTGGCATCGACCGAGTAGCCAGCCTGGACAAGGAGACCCAGCATATGCTCAGTATCAATCCGATTTTTCTCACAGCCTAGATGTGAGACAGCAATTGTTGGCTTAGTGCCCATGCAGCTAGTAATAATCCTATGAAGGGGTGGTCAGTCGTCGGACTTTGGCGATCGCGTCGCGACGGACTTATCCCCTCGCATCAAACCTATTAGCGCCAGCTAGTTAGTTTCTGAGTGCAATCGCTCAGACAATGTTGAATCTGTATTCTAACTTAAAAGTGAAAATATTACGATACTTTACGAGATAAAGTTTTTCTCTCGAATCAGCAAGTGAAATCTTAACGCATTTAGAAGAGCGCTACGATTTACTGCAAGGATCGTTCCAGTGAAACGCTATTATTTGGATAGAGCAGAAGCAGTCAAGATTAAGGATGATTGTCAGGGTAGACCCTGTATCATGCAGACGTTTTTCACCTGTCACTTATCCCCTCTTCCCTGCAATCTGCCACAATTGATCCTTTTCAGATTCAGATGAGTCCGATTTATAACCACGTGGACTTAATCCAAACGTTTAAAACCTCAAATCCAGTGATTGGCGTTGTTCATCTACTGCCGTTGCCCACATCGCCTAAATGGGGAGGTAGCCTTAAAACGGTGATAGACCGTGCCGAGCAAGAGGCGGTGGCTCTGGCATCAGGCGGAGTCGATGGCATTATTGTAGAAAACTTTTTCGATGCGCCATTTACCAGCGGTCAAGTTGACCCGGCAGTAATCAGTGCCATGAGCCTGATTGTGCAGCGGTTAATGCATATGGTAACCCTGCCGATTGGCATCAATGTGCTGCGAAATGACGCTCAGAGTGCGTTGGCGATCGCCACCTGTACTAATGCCCAGTTTATTCGGGTCAATGTACTTACAGGAGTTATGGCAACTGATCAAGGCTTAATTGAAGGCTGTGCTTACGAACTATTGCGCTATCGTCGAGCATTAAGCAGCGATGTCAAAATCTTTGCAGATGTCTTAGTGAAACATGCCCGTCCGCTGAGTTCTCCGAACCTGACTGTTGCCGTGCAAGATACGATTGAACGGGGGCTTGCCGATGCGATTATTTTATCGGGTTGGTCAACGGGAAGTCCTCCCAGTTTGGAAGATTTGGAACTTGCCAAAGCCGCAGCCAATAATACTCCTGTGTTCATCGGAAGTGGCGCAGATTGGGAAAATGTGGCTACTTTGATGCAGGCGGCTGACGGAGTGATTACCTGTAGCTCGTTGAAACGCCATGGTCGTCGAGATCAACCGATTGATCCTATTCGAGTCAGTCGGTTTGTGGAAGCTGTGCGTCGGGGTGTCCCTATTGATGAGCCTCAATCCCTTCCCTCTGTTCGCCTGCACTCTTAATTTGCATCTTTGAAGGAACTTGATATATGAATCGTCCAATTTACGCGATCGCGGCATTTAGTCTGGCTATCAGCACAACCGCAATGTTTGTTGACTCGTCTGCTATCAGCGCTAAACCTAAACCCGCTGAAGCGCCAATCAGTCTTGCCGATAGCAAAGCATTAACAGACTTAGCCCTGCACTTAAAGAAGATCAACGCCAAAATGTATGGCGCGTATTGGTGCCCCCACTGTCAGCATCAAAAAGAAATGTTTGGCAAGTCTGCCATTCAATCGATTAACTATATTGAATGTGATCCCCGTGGTGCAAATGCTAAGCCCAGCCTATGTAAAGCCGCCAAAGTAACCGGATACCCCACATGGGAAATCAATGGTAAACAATATGTTGGAGTACAGTCCTTAGAAGAATTAGCAAAATGGTCTGGCTATAAAGGAACAAACAAGTTTTAATAAACTTAGTCGCTTGATGTTAATGAATGCTGGCAATGAAAATATCCGTGTAACGGTTCAGAAATGTCCTGACTGCCATTGATAGCGAGGCTATAAGGTGTTCAGAATGAAGTTTTCTTTTTTACTCCTGCTTTTGTATCTGACTGGTTGTTCGCTCAAGCGGCTAACTGGGAATCAGATACCACCTCAAGCAGATATGCACATAGCCTCAGGCATACCCGCTTCAGATATGCCATGTGTTCCTATTCAACCGTCGAAGCAATCGGAACTTTCAATTAGAGAAAATATTTACTCAGAAGCAGGAAGTAATTTCTCTTCTGAGAATTTTGCGAAACTGGAAACTTACTACAATACTTATCGCCAACAAAAAAGTCGGACACCCAGCGGAGTATGGAAGTTATGGTTTTTTTATCGTGGAATTGGCTCTAATGAGCCATCTACTAAAAATTCCGAAGAAAATTGGATAAAAATTGAGCAAAAAGCACTTAGATGGATCAAGGCATCTCCTAAATCTCCTGCTCCTTACATTTTTTACAGTCAGTTGCTGATAGGACGTGCTTTTCACTTTAGAGGAGAAGATGTTGCCAGAAAAGTTCCACCTGAAGCATGGAAACCCTTTCATGAAAATATTGAATTAGCAAGAAGGGTTTTAGAAGAAAGCAAAGAAATTGCTAGTACAGACCCTGAATGGTACGCCACGATGCTAGACATAGCGCCGCTCCAGAGTTGGAGTAAGGAGGAAGTTAGAAATTTACTGCACGAAGCCTTGGCTAAGGAGCCTTACTACTACGGAACATATTTTAATGCTGCTTCATACTTACTACCAAAATGGAGCGGTAGCTTTGAGGAAGTTAAGCAGTTTGCAACGGATGCAACAAACATCACTCGTAAATGTGAAGGTCACTCGATGTATGCTCGCATTTACTGGTGGGCGATCGACGATAATGCTGAATTTATAAAAGAACTTCCCGACGCTTGACAAGTGACTGTAAGCAAAACTGGGCAATCTGCCATATTCAGTAAAGAAAGTAAAGTTGATTGGAAAAAAATAAGCCAGGGATTTGAGGACATTGTTGCACGTTACCCTGATGCTTGGAACTTAGCCAATTACGCTAGATTTGCGTGTCTTGCTGAGGATAAAGCAAAATCTAAAGCGTTGTTGAATCAATCGTTGATGGATAAATTAGCCTCAGGTCTGGTTGACGAATTACCAGAAGCCTACCCCTCAATTAATTTCTCAGCTTGTTACGGGTTCTCACGCGACCCAGACTAAAATCTCGCGACAAGCTTTCTGGTTTCTGTAAAGTATGGCTTATTCGTTCGATAGAAGAACGCCGATGTTATCAGCAGGTTGTTTTCTGTCCCACTTTTTCAAAGATCATTCAGATGAATTGAAAAACACAATTTGGAACAGGATGAGGCAAAATAAAGACGAGATTCCTATAGTGGGATTGTGATTAATCGTATGGGGTTGAGCTATGTCTAGTCTTGTGGGTCGTCGTCGTAATGTTCCGTGGATTCATCGCTGGTCACGCCAAATTATTGGGGCGATCGCAATCCTAGGCACGATTAATACCGCATACATTACCATCACCAAACTTTCAAAAACCGTTGCCGCCTGTCCCACAAGTGGCTGCGAACGAGTTTTAGACAGCCCCTACGCCACCATATTTGGGTTGCCCCTGGCTCTGTTTGGGTTAGCAGCCTATGTGGGAATGGCAATCTTTGCGCTAGCTCCCCTAGCCGTGAACCCGGAACAAAATCGAAAACTGCGAGCTAATCTAGAAAGCGTAACTTGGCGACTGTTGTTCATTGGCGCAACTGCCATGACTGTCTTCAGTGGCTACCTGATGTATATCATGGGGTCGCAGTTCGTCTCAAAATTTGGTGCAGGCGGGATTTGCTATTACTGCATTGCCTCCGCCCTATTTGCGCTCAGCATGTTTGTCCTCACCCTAATTGGACGGGATTGGGATGATGTCGGTCAGCTTTTCGTGTTGGGGATCATTACTTTAATGGTTACCTTAATCGGAACTTTGGTAGTGTATGCGCCCATTAGTAACACTACTGCAACGCCTCAAGTGACTGCATCAGGTAATGTCGGTGCCCCTATTGTCAACACGTCCTCAACCGCTGAGATTGAATTGGCAAAGCATTTGAAGCAGATTGGCGCAAAAATGTATGGAGCCTACTGGTGCCCTCATTGCCACGATCAAAAAGAATTGTTTGGCAAAGAAGCCGCCGCAATTTATCCCTATGTTGAATGTGCGCCGGATGGAGTGAACTCCAAAACAGAAGTCTGTCAAGAAATTGCACCCAAAATTGAGAAGCAAACGGGGCAAAATTTTGGCTTTCCGACGTGGGAAATTAAAGGTCAGTATTTGACAGGCACTCAGCAATTAACTGATCTGGCAACCAAGTCAGGCTATCAGGGACCGCGCAATTTTAAGAATGGAGCATAGTTTTTTATTCAACTCACGCGTTCCAACTGCCAAAGGATCTGATTTCCTTCGCGGCGAACGCGGGAAACTGCCCAGTTACGCCAGACCCAGTTATCCCCCCGGCTGGTGACGGCGCTGGCATTTACATCCATTAAGTCTGCCAGTTCTGAACTAGTGATGAAATATCCTTTTTCGGCAATTTCATCGGCAATCCGCAGGGCTTCAACGGTGTCGCGCAGTTGAGCGACTTTGACCTCGCGCAGATCGCCGTCAACCGTATCGGGTGTAAAAGAGGAGTGTGCGTCTGTCATCGGTTCAAGAGTTGCAACATCGGTGAGTAGGGGAGCAGACTGGGTTAGGTTGAGCTTTAAAACGGCTGACTCAGTTTGAACCGATTTGAGCAAAGTTTTTACAGTTAGAGGTTCGGTTTTGTCCGAAGTTATGTCAGAAGTTATTGTCTGATTGCTTTGAGCTTGGGCAAGCGTGGGATTTTTACCGAGGCTAAAAGCACGGGCGATCGCGTCACATCGTTCATTGCCTTCGTTGCCAGCATGGGCACGCACATAGCGCCATTGCACCTGACTGGAGTTTAAAAGATCTAACTCTTGCCACAGATCTTTGTTGACCACATCTTTACCCGTGGAGGTTTTCCAGCCCTTTTTCTTCCAACCTTTAATCCACTCAGTAATTCCTTTTCTGACATATTCACTATCGGTATAGAGTTCAATCGCGTCCGTGGGGTGATCGGTAAAAAACTTGAGTGCTGCGATCGCGGCTTGCATTTCCATCCGGTTATTGGTGGTTTGCCGATCTGCGCCCCCCAGTTCATGGCGAGAGCCATCCTTAAAATAAACCACCACTCCCCACCCGCCTGGTCCTGGATTGCCACTACAAGCGCCATCGGTATAAATGCTTTGAATCATTCCATCATCCATTATGAAAGCAGTCAAGACACTAAGCTTAGAGCAGGTTCATCGGTCTGCTCCAGTTGATCCAAAATGCTAATTATTTCTCGTTCAAACGTGACTTGAGCGCGATTGGTTGTGCCACCTACATAGCACTGACCCTCTTTTTGCAATGCCCAAATTTGAGAATGGGAGACATAGCTCATCACTACTCCAGCCATTAATAAAGCAAACCCGGCATACACTAGTGGAATTCCCGGATCGGCTTTGATTTGTAGCCCAGTACTACCGACCAGTTCCAAGATCTTGAGAGTAACTCCATTCACCTCAGTGCCCATGCCTGCTCGTGCTGTGGAAATCAGCTTGCCATCGTTACCATAAATAATCAGAGTGCCTTGGAGGTCTTTGGCAATCAACGACACTCCTTCACTGAGATCCGGCTTTGTGGGAATCCAGGTGCCCCAAAGTTGCCCCTTGCCGCCCGTATCGAGTTGCGCCATGGGCAGTTGAAAGATGGGACTGTTATTCAGGCGCACCCGCACGGACGCGATCGCCCAAGATGCCTGATACAACGTTACCCCTTTGTAAGTCAGCGGTTCATTTACATGGATCGTCTTGCGCTTCACTTCTTGACCCGTGCTATCCAATACCGACATATCGGAGTAAAACTGGTCAATGCTACCTTCAGGCGTATAGTCAATCCAAAAGCGATTTACCTTCACTGACCAATCCTTGGGAATTTGAGGCGTTGCCCACGGTCCGGCATCGGTAATGTTTTGAATTTGGAATGTGTTGCCGCTGGGGATCATTTCCTGGGCAATAAATCCAGTTAGGGCACCCGTAATGCCACCCAGCAAAATAATCAGAATGCCAACATGCACAATGATGGGACCGATCCGTCCAATCAGCCCTTTATGAGCATAGAGCGAATCTCCTTGCCGAAAAACTCGATAGCGACGACTTGCCAAGAGCGGCGCTAAATCATCGAGCGATCGCTGATCTAAGGTGGCGCTCAGGGCAAATTTTTGAAACTGACGCGGCTGGGTATAAAAATTCCAGGTGCGAGAAAACCAGCGGAGGGCGGGAATTTGTCGTTTAAAGGTGCAGGCAGTCAAGCTAGAGCCAAACAGGATCAATAATCCGAGAAACCACCAAGTGCGATACACATGGTCGAGTCCCAAGGTGAGTAGCACTTTCCAGGTGAGAAACCCAAATAGGGCAGGCTGTTCGGGATAGTTTGCCTGGTAAAACGCGATCGGTTGCCCCTGTTCTAAAACCGTGCCGGAGATGCTAAACAGGGCAATCAGCAAAAGCAGGGCGATCGCCAACCTCAGATCTGCCAAAAATGGTATCAGTTCTCGCTTGAAAAAGGTTTGAGGAGCAGCGCTAAGAGTGGAAAATTTTGATAAAAAAGTATCTTTTACAGTCATTGCCTATTGCCTTTGAACAATTGCCTCATGAGTAATGAAGCATCAACCCAAAATCTAAAAACTGGTTACTCTAAATAGCAGCGAGAAAACCCCAAAAACAACCAGCAAAAGACCGCTAGCAGGCGTAATCCATCCTGACCAACGCCGCAGTTCCAACAACTTTTTAATTGAGGCAGTAAACGTTCCTGCCAAAATCAGAGGAGTCACATAGCCCGCTGTGTATGCCAGCAGCAGCAGACTGCCTAACACGGGATCTTTTGTGGTGGAAATCCAGGCAAGCAGCGTTGCTAAAACGGGCGTGCTGCAAGGAGACGCAACTAATCCAAAAGTAACTCCAATCAGGTAAGACTTTGCACTGGCTGGCAGTTCCTGAGAGAACCAATCCATACCGCCCCAAGATGGCAACCTCACAGGCAATGCCTCCAGCAGATTCAACCCCATCAAAATCGCGATCGCACTCACAATAATTGGCAAGCCCAAGCCAATTTGTCCATAGATGCGCCCAACCACGGCTGCTAAAACGCCCAAGCCCGCTAAGGTGGTTGCTAACCCTAAAGCAAACCAAGTCGATTGCACTGCCGCTTGCAGCCGAGTTTTGGCTTCATACCCGCCAATGTAGCCAATCGTAATCGGCAGCATCGACAGCATACAGGGCGTAAGACTGGTCAACAATCCTGCCAAAAAGATGATCCCTACACTCACGGGCGTGAGATGGGTAAGTTGATCTGCTACCAGCGTATTGGCAAACTGAGCTAGTTGATAAAGTTGGGTCTGGAAGGCTTCAAACATTCTTTCTATCGCGATCGCGCTTTTTAACTGCGCCTGTTCAAATTACAAGCGACCGTTCAAATACTTCTCTTCTATCTTAATCTTCTTAATGCTTTGTACCGAGGGACATCAGGTTACCCGACGAGGAAACTTAGGAATACGGAGCGATTCTTGTAGCGATCGTTTTACAACTCGCGGCTTTAGAGGAACAGGCTGACGATTATTACGGCGATCGTCCAAACGCACCACTTTTGCTTCACCACTTTCCCGCGCCACCCGAATCAGTAATCCCGCTGCAATCAAGCTGGAGATCATCGAACTGCCGCCATAGCTGAGGAATGGAAATGGTAGCCCCGTCGTTGGCAACACACCCGTCGCCACGCCAATATTCAACAACGATTGCCCAATTAGCAGCACCATAATTCCGATCGCCACCAAACGATGGACGGTCGTACTCGCCTTCAGCGCCACCCTCAATGCTAGCGTGGCATACACCGCCAGCATCACCAACAGCAGTAAGCAGCCTAAAAAGCCAAACTCTTCCGCAAAAACCGCAAAAATAAAATCAGTATATTGAATGGGCAGATAAAATAACTTCTGCTGAGACAACCCAAATCCAGTTCCCCAAGCATTGCCCGAAGCAACTGCCAAAATACTTTGGATTAGCTGATATCCGTCACCGTGGGGATCAGCCCAAGGATTTAAAAATGAAAGAATCCGCCGCAACTGATAGGAACGCAAACTCACACTCAACGCCACAACTAGCAGTCCCGCAAATGCAGTCCCTCCTAATTGGACGTATGGCAAACCCGCCCCTAACGCAATTAGCCATAGCATCATGCCGCATAGTGCCGCCGTACTTAAATTTGGCTGTAGCAACACACCCGCCACAACCACCAAGAAAATTCCTAGCCAAGTGGATCGAATAGACCAGCGTAGCCGCTCCCACTGAGAAAAAATTCGCGCGCTTTGCAGCACCAGAAAAGGCTTAATTATTTCTGACGGCTGTAGCGGAAACGGACCGATGAATAACCAGCGCGATGAGCCATTAACAAGAATGCCAACGCCTGGAATCAGGGTCACTAAGATTAGTCCCAAAACGAGCAGCAAGACCCAATCAGCAACCCCAATAATGAAGCGAATTGGGGTATGAACCAAAAGATTAAAGCCAACCAACCCAATCAGAACCCAAACAATTTGGAGTTTGAAGTAATACAGTCCGTCTCCCTGTTCCGCATCCGCAACGGCATAGGAAGCCGAAAAAACCATCGCTAAGCCAATAAACAGCCATACAAAAGTTAGCCAGCGAAGCAATCGCGCTTCCACAGACCAATCTTTGGCAGCGGTGTCTAAAAACGGAATTAGGTGACGTAGGTTCACACGCTTCTCAATGAATTTTTTGGCTAGTAAAGAGCAAACTATTGTTGAGTTAGTTTTTAAAGCCGCTATCAGGTGATTAGTCTAAGGCAGTCCCGGCAATCAGGCAATACCTGCAACTAAATTTACGCGATGTGCGACTAAAACTACTGTGCCACAAGCTGGTCGAACTGCAACGGTTCATCGCTATGACGGTTGAGCCAACGACAGAGGGTATGAGCCAACAGCTTGCGGTTGAGGCGACTGGTTAAGTGCCACCGGTCTCGTGCCCAGACCTTTTCAATCGAGAAGCGCTCTACTAATTGACCAATGACCGTTGCAATAGACCTGCTTTGAAAATAGAGGACTAGTTCGGTGGTTGAGGGGTGGCAAAG
>QBMH01000240.1 GCA_003249025.1 Leptolyngbya sp.
GGCACCGCCAATCTGTTTATGGTGTGTGAACCGATGGTTGGATGGCGACGAGTCGAGGTGACTGAGCGTCGAACGGCAGTGGACTATGCTCATTTACTCAAAGCATTGGTCGATTGTGATTATCCCGAAGCTATTAAAATTACAGTGGTTCAAGATAATCTCAACACTCATTCACCAGCTTCCTTATACAAAGCCTTTGAACCTACTCAAGCCCAGCGCATTCTCAGTCGTTTGAAGTTTTGTCAGACTCCAAACCATGGGAGTTGGTTGAATATGGCAGAAATTGAATTGAGTGTTCTGAGCCGACAATGTTTAGATCGCCGCATTCCTGATTTGAGTACTCTAAGGACAGAGGTTGAAGCTTGGCAGAACCAGCGCAATCAAGAGAACACATGGATTGATTGGCGGTTCACAACAGCAGACGCAAGGATAAAGCTACATCGACTTTACCCGTCAATTAATAATTGACTTAGCACTAGTGTATTTGCTTAAGTTGCTACTTTAAAAGCTGTCCTGCGATAATCTCATACTTCAAATACTCACAGTTATCTTTTAGGTTGCTGCCCTTGCAGACGTTTGAGCAGTATAACGATTAATAGACGAAACGTTTCCGCCTAAGATCCCGCATTGGTGGATAGGCAAAATGATTCAGCATCATACCCCAGATCTAGCGCTTAGGTAGAATCTTTCCGCATCATGCGCTGCTGAAGGTGGATCGGCATAATCTTTCCGCCTATTTTCAGGTTTACTACAGAGCGATCGCATGTGCTATTAAACGCACCATGCACTCTTCCTCCACACTCGTTACGCAAGAGCGCCCAAAGAAATTGCTCGATCAGGAATGTTGGCACAAGCGTGATGGTGATGTTGCCGACTGCTTTCGATTAACAAGCCTCCTTTATCTCGTCCGCAATGGAACATCATCTTTTTACCAAGATTGACCTAACAGAATTGTTTTCTTATCCAGGTTTCAGCCTGCTCTCAGAGCATTCTGAGGATCACCCTCGATACTCCAATAAGTGCTTCTAGCGAGGTGTTTCGTCATGTGTATTGACTTTGGGCGAGAAATTTGCGGTGACCTTAGCCATGCAGAAACACGTGAGTGGATTGTCACGAATGGGATGGGTGGCTATGGGTCTGGTACGATCGCTGGATTGCTGACCCGTCGCTATCACGGCTTACTGGTAGCCGCCTTGAAGCCACCGCTGGGTCGCACCTTGCTCCTAACTAAGCTAGATGAAGTGGCATTGTATGACGGGCAAGCTTACGCCCTTCATACCGATCGTTGGGCAAATGATATTGTTGCGCCCCAGGGTTATCGACACATTGAGTGCTTCACCCTAGAAGGGACGATCCCAACGTGGCGCTTTGCCTGCGCGAATGCTCTATTGGAAAAGCGAATTTGGATGCAGCAGGGAGCAAACACCACCTATGTTCAATACACCCTCAAGCGTGCGACCCAACCGCTGACACTGACGCTGAAAGCCTTGGTCAATTATCGTGACTACCACGGTAGCACTCAGAGTAATGGTTGGGGGATGAGCATTGATCCGATTAGTCAAGGAATTAACGTGATTGCTTATCCGGATGCAACACCGATTTACCTATTGAGCGATCGCGCCACGGTAACCCCAGCACACAACTGGTATTACAACTTTGAGTTAGCGATTGAGCAGTATCGGGGATTAAGCGATCGCGAAGATCATCTGCACGCTGCCACCTTTGAAATCACGCTTCATCCGGGCGAAGCCGTGACGTTTGTTGCCAGCACCGAAAAGCAACCTAACCTGGATGGAGAAACAGCACTCAAATTACGCCGTACTCAAGAGCAACGGTTGATCAATCTGTGGAAAGGCAATCAACCAGACAATGGCAATCATGGCAACACACCAGCCTGGGTCAATCGTTTGGTGTTAGCGGCGAATCAGTTCATCGTCGATCGCCCGCTACCGGATGAACCGAGTGGCAAAACCATCATTGCAGGCTATCACTGGTTTGGGGACTGGGGACGCGACACGATGATCAGTTTACCGGGGTTGACGATCGCCACCGGACGAGCCGAAATTGCTCGCGCCATTCTTCGCACCTTTGCCAACTATGTCGATCAGGGAATGTTACCCAATCGTTTCCCCGATGCCGATGAGCAACCGGAATATAATACGGTCGATGCAACCCTTTGGTACTTCGAGGCGCTTCGCCTTTACTACAAGGCAACAGAAGATGATGAGTTATTACGAGAACTGTTCCCGGTGCTAGCAGACATGATCGATTGGCACTGTCGCGGCACTCGTTACAATATTCACCTGGATTCAGCCGACGGCTTACTTTACGCTGGAGAACCGGGGGTGCAATTGACCTGGATGGATGCCAAAGTCGGTGATTGGGTCGTGACACCACGCATTGGTAAACCGATAGAGATCAATGCGCTCTGGTACAGTGCGCTACGGACGATGGCGAAATTTGCCCGCCAAATTGGCAAACCCCATCAAGAATATGAGGCGATCGCAGACCGCACGTTGAGTAAATTCTCCCGCTTCTGGAACCCAGATTTAGGATGCTGCTATGACGTACTCGATAGTCCTGACGGCGATGATGCCTCACTGCGTCCCAATCAAATTTTTGCCGTGTCCTTACCGGTCGCTAGGGCAAATGGTCATGCACCGCTACTCACTCCTGCCCAACAGCAAGGCGTTGTCGATACTTGTGAACGCTTACTGTTGACTTCCCATGGGCTGCGATCGCTAGCTCCCAATCAGCCTCAATACCAGGGACACTACGGCGGCAACTCATTGCAGCGGGATAGTGCGTATCACCAGGGAACGACCTGGGGCTGGTTGCTGGGTCCTTTTGTGCTGGCACATTTGCGAGTGTATAACAATCCCACTCAAGCGCGGCAATTCTTAGAACCGATCGCTCATCATCTGTTGACTCACGGTCTTGCTACTTGCAGTGAAATTTTTGACGGGGATGCTCCGATGACTCCACGCGGCTGTATTGCCCAAGCCTGGACCGTCGCAGAAGTATTGCGCGCCTGGGTTGCAACCGAGCAAGCTTAGGAGTGGAAATGGTCTAATTCCACTCCCTTCAGTCTTTGTGATAACTGCTGCGGCATTTCACCCACAATTGACTAAAACGCCATGTAATGGCATTCATCAACTTCTCATCTTGCCCTCAGCCTTTCTATTGGTTGATCAGCCGATACTTCAGCTAGTAAATAAACCTGTAACCGAATCTCTCAGTATGGAGTATTCCCCACTATGGTAACGACAACCGCAGAAGAGCAACGATTGGAAGCAGCGATCGCCCATACGGCACACTGGCGCAGGTGGGGACCTTACTTGAGCGATCGCCAGTGGGGCACGGTGCGCGAAGATTATAGCCAGCATGGCACTGCCTGGGACGATTTCACCCATGATCAGGCACGGTCGCGCGCGTACCGCTGGGGTGAAGATGGCTTGTTAGGTATTTCCGATAACCATCAACGGTTGTGTTTTGCGATCGCCCTGTGGAATGGTGAAGATCCCATCTTAAAAGAACGTCTCTTTGGGCTGACAGGCAATGAAGGCAACCATGGGGAAGATGTCAAAGAATACTATTTCTACCTGGACAATACCCCGACGCATTCGTATATGAAAGCGCTGTATAAGTACCCACACAAAGCTTTTCCCTATGATCAACTGGTGGCAGAAAACCGTCGCCGAGATCGGCAGCAGCCAGAGTTTGAGTTGCTAGACACAGGTATCTTTGACGAAAACCGCTACTTTGATGTGTTTGTGGAATATGCCAAGCGATCGGCTGAAGATGTGCTGATCCAAATCACCGTCATCAATCGTGGTGCAGAAGCAAAAACGCTACATTTGCTGCCCACTCTATGGTTCCGTAATACCTGGTCATGGGATGGTAAATCAGACAAACCAACCTTACAAGCCCTTCATTCTGACGATGACAGCACTCTGATTGAAGCCTTTCATCCGACCTTAGAGAAACGATGGTTCTATGCAGAGGGAAAGGCAGAGGTTCTCTTCACAGAAAATGAGACCAATAGTGAACGCCTTTTTGGACTGCCCAATGTCTCCGCTTACGTGAAAGATGGCATTAATGAGTATATTGTGCAGGGTCGCAAAGAAGCGGTGAATCCCGCTCAAACAGGCACGAAAGCGGCTATCCATCACATCCTGACGCTCTCGCCGGGAGAAACCAAAACCATTCAGCTACGCCTTAGTGATGTGCCCAATTTAGCACAACCGTTAGGGCATGAATTTAACGCCGTCTTTGCGGCACGGAAGCAGGAAGCCGATGCATTTTATCAGCGCATCACGCCCTTTCCACTGAGTGAGGATAGGCGAAATGTTCAGCGGCAAGCCTTTGCAGGCATGTTGTGGTGTAAGCAGTATTACCACTACATTATCGAAGACTGGCTAAACGGCGATATCACTGCACCAAAACTGCCAATAGAGCGCAAGCGGGGCAGAAATCGCGAGTGGTTCCATTTCTACGCGGATGATATTCTCTCCATGTGTGACAAGTGGGAATATCCCTGGTTCGCTGCCTGGGATCTGGCTTTCCACTGTATTACCCTGTCCATGATTGATCCTGATTTTGCTAAATATCAACTGGACGTGCTGACGCGGGAATGGTATATGCATCCCAATGGGCAAATTCCCGCCTATGAATGGGCGTTTGGTGATGTCAATCCACCCGTTCATGCCTGGGCAACCTGGCGGGTTTATCAAATGGAGCAAAAGATCTACGGCAAGAGCGATCGCCAGTTTTTAGAGCGCGTCTTTCAAAAGCTCATGCTCAATTTCACCTGGTGGGTGAATCGCAAGGATACCGAAGGCAACAATGTCTTCCAGGGTGGCTTTTTAGGGCTTGATAACATTGGCGTGTTCGATCGCAGCGCTGCACTCCCAACAGGGGGACACATCGACCAATCCGATGGCACCAGTTGGATGGGGATGTATTGCCTTAATATGCTGACGATCGCCCTGGAACTGGCAAAAACCAATCCTGTCTACGAAGACATCGCCACCAAGTTCTTTGAGCATTATCTCTACATTGCCGATGCGATGAACCATATTGGCGAGATGGAAGCCTCGCTCTGGGACGAAGAAGATGGGTTTTACTACGACGTACTGCATTTGCCGGATGATCGCCAAATTGAAATGAAGGTGCGATCGATGGTCGGCTTAATTCCCCTCTTTGCCGTTGAAACAATAGCACCAGAAACTCTGCAACAGTTACCTAATTTCAAGAAGCGCCTGGAATGGTTCATCCAAAACCGTCCTGACTTGCGGCGCAATGTAGCTTGTATGGAAACAAAAGGGATGGGTGCAACTCGCTTACTGGCGATCGCTTCTCAAGATAAGCTCAAACGCATTCTGCAAAAAATGCTGGATGAATCCGAATTCTTTGGCGACTATGGTATCCGCGCTGTCTCCCGCTATCATGCCAACCATCCTTACATCTTCTATACCGATGGCATGGAGTGTCGCGTCGATTATGAACCCGCCGAATCCACCAGTGGCTTGTTTGGTGGCAACTCCAATTGGCGCGGTCCAGTCTGGTTTCCGGTAAACTTCCTGCTGATTGAATCGCTGCAAACGTTCCATCACTATTTGGGCGATGACTTTAAGGTTGAGTGTCCGACAGGTTCTGGTCAGATGCTGACGCTCCGGGACGTGGCGGCTGCTTTATCACAACGGCTCACTCGCATCTTTCTGAGAAATCCAGCGGGCGATCGTCCCGTTTATGGCGCTACTGAGCAATTTCAGACTGATCCACACTGGCGTGATTTAATCTTGTTCTACGAATATTTTCACGGCGATAATGGAGCAGGTATTGGTGCCAGCCATCAAACGGGGTGGACTGGTTTGGTGGCTCAACTGATTCAGCAATTTGGCGAATACGAGGGGCAATCTCCATCACCGAACGCTGTAGTGGAGAGTGTTAAAGCGCTATCCCATCCTTAGAAAGCTGAATGCAAGCTAATGGATGATTATTATGTTGGGTATGCCTTGTGGGAGAACCAGTGATGACAACGAACCTTCAAGTGGGCGATCGCTTCCCCGATTTTGTTTTGCCCAATCACCAGAATGATCAAACACAGCTTTCTCGGTTCACACAACCTGGTCTGATGGATCAAACGCTAGGTTTTCTGGATGGTTATCCACTCATTCTGGTGTTTTATCGAGGCTTTTTTTGCCCACGCGATCGTCAACAGTTTCGCCAGCTTGTGCAATTTCAAGAGGAATTAGCAGTCAACTATGGCAAACTTGCTGTGGTAAGTGCCGATCCACCGCTCGTGCAAGCTGCCTTTCGGGCGGGTTTGGAGGCACAGTGGCAATTTCTAGCGGACGAACAGCGAACCATCATCAAACAGATCAACATCTTGGATGAAACGGAAGGCGAGTATGCCTACCGTGCTCAGCCTTATACATTTGTCCTGCGTCCGAATCTAACAATCCACAAAATCTACAATGGCTGGTTTTTTGTTGGGCGACCGACGATCGAAGAACTGCGACACGATCTGCGGACACTAATGGAAACGAGATCGGACTACCGCTACGAGTCATACAACACTCCCGATGTGAAGCAAATCCGCATTCCCCAACAAGATTGGCTTGATGGGGCACCACCCTTGGGCACGAACGGTTTAACGGTCGGGCAAGGCATCATTCGCTGGTTTGATCTTCAGTCAGGTAACGGCATGATTGTCAGAGATGACACGAATGACGAGATCTTTTTCAATTTCACAGCCATTCCCGGTGAAGGTTATCGCACACTGCAAGCAGGCACATTCGTCAAATTTGAGTTGGTTGAAAATAAAGCGGGGTTGACTGCTCGCAATATCCAAAAGCAATGAAAACGTTAGTCTTCATTGTCTACCAGAACTAATGTTTCTACTTAAGACTTTAGTTACGTGTCTCCTAAGAGAACCCCAAGAAAAAAAGTGCCCCGTTACGATCGACGAAATCCTTGGGCAGGAAAGCATCTCGGTCAATCGGATTTGTTGGCATTCCTGATTTCACTACCTTCTGTGGGGACTACGATGGATCAATTATTCTTTGGGGTTCTCTAAAAATATCCAAGTGGTAATTTTAGGGTAATGTTATAAACTTGTTGTTTTGCCCTAAATAGATAAGCCGAACTCATAGCGATTAATAAACAACCCAATGACCACATCATGCATCAGCACTGACTTGGAAAAGCAAATGGTTTTGCGAGCCAGTCGTTTAATCCGAGTCCGTAAGGTTAAATGCTTGCGTTCAATCTTCTGAGTATTGCGTTTACCCACCGTGTGCAGACTTGGGTCGAGATGTCTTTCATAAGCTCCCCAACCATCTGTGTAAAACTGCATAATGCCAAAGGTTCGAGTAACGCTTTGAGTCGAATAAATGCCTCATCCTGATGCTCTGCTAACACAT
>QBMH01000241.1 GCA_003249025.1 Leptolyngbya sp.
CATGTGGTTAAGACAAGACGGGAAAGAGCAACCGTTCAATCCTAGTTGGTTCAGTAGGTATGCATGACAAGCACCAAATTGCTGAGGAGCCGTGTGAGGTTACAAGCTTCAAGCACGGTTTTGTAGACCAGCGGGGTGGGCGACTGCTCCGCTGAGTTTAACCCCACCATATGGACGGCAAGCATCAAAATCATCAATGGGACAATCTGACACTGCTACATCAGCATTGTCACGACCAAGTTCATTCGGGTATGCATGACAAGCACCCAGTGGTTGAGGAGCCGGATGAAGGAAAGGTTCACGTCCGGTTTTGCAGACGAGTCGGACGGGTGACCTCCGGCTTAGTCTAACCATACGCCTATACCGCTCAGGAACTTCTCTAGCGCCCCGACTTCTAAAAGATTCCTGACGTTTTGAAAATGTCGGGAGTCTGATACTCGCAAATGATGTAACGGTATTTAAACAAAAAATGCAATATGTCCATACCATCTCGCGAAATTTTGAATTGGGAAAACTAAGTGCATCCGCTCGAAAATCATGTAGTGATGAATCAGATGATCAGCGATCGCCCCATTTCACTCATATCCAATTCTCAGCCTGGTAACGACCTGAGTTTATTACCGATGATTGATCTCATTGCTGATACATTAGGGATTCACATTCAGCCACAGCATCAAACAATATTCAAGACAAGCATTCTCACCCGCATCAAAGCATTGGGGTTATCCTCACTCAACGAGTACTATCAGTACCTGGTAATGCCACTGCGACTGTCTCCGGGTGAATCTGAGTGGCACGAACTTATCCCCTTACTCACGATTACCGAAAGCTATTTCTTCCGCGATCAGGGACAATTTTGGCTGTTGAAAAATCAGATTCTTCCAGAACTAATCGAGCGTCAACGGCAGCTTCATTTGACTCACTCTAGCAATGGTCAAAAACCTGCATTGCGGCTCTGGAGTGCGGGCTGTTCAAGTGGTGAAGAGGCTTATTCGCTCGCCATTCTAGTGCAGCAATTGGTCCCTGATTATCAGACATGGGACATTCTAATTCTAGGAACGGATATTAATTATCCAGCGATCGCGCTAGCGCAACAGGGAATTTATAACGATTGGTCGTTTCGGACAACGGATCTGGAAGTTAAAAACCGCTACTTTCGATCGCACAAAAAAGGTTGGCAAATTGATCCTGCGATTCGAGGCATGGTTACTTTTCAATTGGGAAATCTGGTGCAAGATGACTACCCGAATTACACCCACAACATTTACGATTTGGATTTAATCCTTTGCCGTAATGTGTTTATTTATTTCGACTTTAATGCGATCACCAAAGTTGTAGATAAGTTTTACCGCGCTCTGGCACCAGGAGGCTTTTTAATCACGGGTCACACAGAATTGCACGGGCAGAAAACTGAACCGTTTCAAGTCAAAAGCTTTCCGCAATCGGCGGTTTATCAACGAAAAAGCTTACCGATCAAGAATAACTCAGATCTCCATTTTGATCAAAGAACCGGTAGTTTCAATCCGACTCCTTGCCCAAGTTTGAGTGACAGGGTAGAGGTTAAGGTAAACATTCAACAAGACCTGCTTGAGCAAGCTCAACAATTGCTAATTCAGGAAGCCTACACCAATGTTATTCAAACAGCACAACAGCTAATTGCTCTCGCTCCTCAACACTTCCAGGCATCTTGTTTGATGGCAGAAGCTTACGCAAATTTGGGTCAATATGCTGATGCTACTCAAGCCTGTCAGCAAGCACTTCAGATCAATGCGCTGGCGATCGAACCTTATTATTTATTGGCTCAAATTTCGGAAGAACAGGGCGACACTGAAGGGGCGAAATTGTTTCTAAAACGCATTATGTATCTTGCTCCCATGTCTGTTCCTGCTTATCTAGAATTGGGTTCTATCTATGAGCGGGAAGGGAATAGTAAGCAGGCTCAAAAAACCTGGCGATCGCTGCTGGAAGTTTTGCAAAGTTTACCTCCAGAGCAAGCGATCAATGACAACAACCAGCAAACCGTTGCCGAATTAAAAGCCTACATGCTTAAGCACTAAAAAATGGAGACTAAATCATCGATGTCGGTTGGGGTTGAGCGATCGTCAAAAAATTGGAGTTCTTCAAAACCTCCAATTTCTGAAACCTTTCGCAGAGTAACCCAGCTTTGTCAACTAAAAAATTGAAGATGACAGAATTTAATATTTTCCATCTTCAAAATTTCTTCAAAAGTTCTGTCTACATTTATAAGGTGCCTATTGGGGAAAGCTTCATTTGTATTGATGTTTGCGGTTTGTCAATTGAATTATCTAAACCACTCCAAAGGAGTAACGAATGTTGAATAACTTTAAGCTGAGAGGACAAATATTTCTGGGGTTCTCACTTCCTGTCACCTTGCTGCTTGGCTTAAGCGGGCTGATTTTTGCAGTGGGCAATCAAACATCCCAAACGTTCAAAGAGGTAGGACGCGCTCAGGAGGTGATCATTGGAACAGACGAGATGATTTTGAGAACATCAATGATGGGTCGTCACGTGCGGGGCTACCTCCTGGTTCAGAATAATAATCCGCTGAAAGAATTTGAGGAGCAGAAACGGCTCTATGAAAAGGCGGTAGAAACGACAAAACCTTTCATTGATGACCCGGAGCAGAAAAAAGTTTTTGACCGGATGCTCAAACTGGGAAATCAGTTTGATGACCTGTGCAAGAAAACCTTTCGTCTAATTGAGCAAGGCAAGCTAAAAGATGCAATAACCTTATACTTGCAAGACTCAAAAACGGTGGTTGGAGAGATAGATCAACTGAATACAGAATTTAATCAGCATCAGCAAGAAATTTTAGCGCACCTGACTCAAACCACAACGAATTCAATGCACTATCTTGTCTTCGGCTCACTCATTGTCGGGCTGTTAGGACTGATTCTTTCAGGGGCAGTGGCTTCTCTGATTTGGGCAAGAGTGACCAAAACGGTGAATCGGTCGGTGGATGCGATCGCCAGTTCCGCCTCAGAAATTGCCGCCGCCGTTGAGCAACAAGAGCGAACTGCCACCCAGCAAGCAACGGCTGTAAGCCAAACGACTGCCACCATGAATGAATTGGGGGTTTCCTCCCGTCAATCGGTGGAACAGGCGGACATTGCGACGACCAGCGCTCAACAAGTATCTACTCTGGCATCCTCCGGCACGAAGGCAGTGACGCATACCTTAGAAGACATGGCATTCCTCAAACAAAAGGTGGAGCAGATTGCGGAACGAATTCAGCGGTTGAGTGGACAAGCGGAACAAATTGGCAGCATTTCTAGCTTAGTCGGCGATCTTGCCAATCAGACCAATATGCTGGCACTGAATGCGGCTGTGGAAGCGGTGCGGGCTGGAGAACAGGGCAAAGGATTTACGGTTGTGTCTGGAGAAATCCGCAAATTGGCAGATCAAAGCAAGCGGTCTGCGGAGAAAATTCGGGTACTGGTGAGTGAGATTCAAACGGCGATCAATGCTACTGCCGCTGTCACCGATGAAGGCACCAAGCAAGTAGAGCAAGGCGTTAAAACGGCTCAAGGAACGGCTGAAACCTTTGCTGGAGTGGCTGATGCAATCAATAGCGTGGTTCTCAACAGTCAGCAAATTTCCCTGACCGCCAAACAACAAGCGATCGCGGTGCAGCAAGTCGTTACGGTGATGGACAGCCTCAAAGTTGGAGCGGATCAAGCGGCTTCTGGCATTAGTCAAACCAGGGTTGAAACCCAACAACTGAACGAGGTCGCGCTCAATCTCAAGGCAGTGGTTTAGCAGTAGCAACCTATGTCTAACAGAGACTTTGCGACGGTTGGCGTAGGGTCAAAACGGGTGGTTCCCATTCTCTACAAACCTAAAATCGAAAATTCCTCATCTGAAATCGTCATCGCTATGAATGATCAATCCTACTTAATGTTCAATCTCAACCACTCACGCTATGGCATTCCAGCTACCGCCGTGCAGGAACTCTTCTTTCTGCCAGAAGTAACGGCGATCGCAGAAGCGCCTGCTGGAATTTTGGGTGTGCTGAACCTGCGGGGAGAACTCCTGCCCGTGCTGGATCTATATCACCGCCTAGGACAACCACGTCCTCCCTTGCAACTAACTGACAGCATGATTGTGCTGGAATGGCAGACTCAGCGAGTCGGCATTGTGGTTAGTCAGGTGGATAGGGTGCAAGCGATCGCCCCTGAACAAATCACTGTCAATCTGGTTTATGGTCAGTCAGCAGCGAGCTTGCAGGATGGAGTAGTGATCGGCATTGCCAACCTTGAGGAGGGCATTGTGACGCTGCTCAATCCAGAACCGTTTGTCCACCAGGCGGTGGTGCAGGCTGTCCTCAATGCCAATGGAGATACTCCCAACGGATCGGTCAACGGCGCACTCAAACACACTCCTGATGTGGTGCTTGATCAGGGATTGTATGACCATTTCGATGCCCAGGCGCGGCAGGTTTTACAGGAGCGAACCGCCGCATTGCAGCGTCCGATCGCCGATCAGGATTCTGCTGGTCTGATGCCTTTAGCAGTTGTGGGCTTGGGCGGCGAATACTTTGGGTTTGAACTGGAAACGGTGCATGAGTTTACCGAGATTCACAAGATTACCCCGATTCCCTGTTGTCCGCCACACATTATGGGCAACATCAATTTGCGGGGTGAAATTGTCACCTTGATCAACATCAATGATGTAGTTGATTTGCCTGTAAAGACAGGGCGATCGCAGCCGCAGGCAGTCGTTGTGCGCTTAGATCAACGGGTCGCAGGCATTGCTGTTGATGACATTTTTGATGTGACGTATATTCATCCTTCTCAAGTGACGGCGGCTCCGATTGCCCTGCATTCTGCCAAAGATGATTATCTTCAGGGGGTTGCGCCCTATCAAGACCGGATGATGAGCATCATCAATTTATCCAAACTGCTCACTTCAGAGGTGTTAATTGTCAATGAAGAGGTTTAATATGCAATACAATTTCAAGCTCGGTCGGGTTGTGACGTTTGGGTTTGGTTCGGTGTTTGTGGTCATGGTTGTGATTGGCATTGTCTCCAAGTTCACGACCACCAAGTTAGTGGAGTCCAATGGCTGGGTCAGCCACACCTACCAAGTTGAGGGAGATCTGGAGAATATTACCAAGCTTCTGACCGATGCCGAAACCGGACAGCGCGGCTTTATTCTGACCCAAAAGGCGAACTATTTGGAGCCTTATAACGCATCGGTTGCCAGGTTTGAGGAAGCCTTTGATCAGGTCAACAAGCTGATTCAGGACAACCCGGAACAAGTAACACGGTTGAATCGGGTCAAGCAACTGGCAAAAGACAAAATGGCAGAACTGGCTGAAACCATTGAGTTGACACAGCAGGGAAAACGCCCGAAAGCCATGACTCTGATCCTTTCCAATAAAGGCAAGCAGATCATGGATGAGATTCGGGGCAAACTGGCAGAGATGACGCAGGTTGAGGATCGCCTGCTGGCAGAGAGGCAACAGACCGCCAAGCAGACCGCATTTCTGGCAGATCTGGTTTCGTTAGGCGGCACCACGATCGCAATCCTCTTTGGCTCAATCGTGCTGTACTTCATTGCCCGTGAAATTGTCCGACCGATTACCCAGGTTGCCAACGAGATCGCCTCCTCCTCTAATGAAATTGCGGCGACGGTCGAGCAACAAGAGCGCACTGCCACTCAACAGGCAACCTCGGTCAGCGAAACCACCACCACAATGGATGAACTCAGCGCCTCTGCCCAACAGTCTGCCCAGCAAGCCGCCACAGCCTCTACCAGTGCTCAACAGGTCTTGAATCTCGCCGATCAAGGCAATCAAGCAGTGGTTCGCACGTTGGACGGGATGGCAGCTTTGAGCCATAAAGTCAGTGCAGTGGCAGACCAGATGGTGCGCCTGAATGAACAAACCAAGCAAATTGGCAGTATCTCCGGGTTGGTGAGTGACCTGGCAAATCAAACCAATATGCTGGCTCTGAATGCCGCTGTGGAAGCAGTCCGGGCGGGAGACCAAGGTAAGGGCTTTGCTGTTGTTGCCGCCGAAATTCGCAAGCTGGCAGACCAGAGCAAAAAATCGGCAGAAAAAATCAACGGGCTGGTGAATGACATTCAATCTGCCATCAACTCGACCGTGGTGATGACCGATGAAAGTACAAAAACCGCTGCCCAGGGAGCGGCAATGACGGAGCAAACAGTGGAAGTGTTTACCAATGTCACCGATGCCGTCAACAGCATGGCACTAAATATTCAGCAAATCTCACTCAATGCCAATCAGCAAGCCACAGCGGTACAGCAAATCTTACTAGCAATGAATGCGCTGAATAGTGCCGCCAGAGAAACCGCCAGTGGCATCAGTCAGACTCGCGTTAGCACGCATCAACTGAACGACGCAGCCTACAAACTCCAGAGTGTGGTGTAATATCCTCCCAACGTAAACATCTCATCATGCAGAGTGCAAATGATGACCAGATCTAGGACTGTTTGAACTTTTATTTACAGGAGGTAACAAGATGGAAAGTAAGCAAAACTGGAAACTGAGATACTGGATTATGGGTAGCTACGCCGTTCCCATTCTGGCGCTGATCATTTCTGCTGGATTGCTCTTCTTCAACATCAACACAGTGAGTCAACGATCGCAGGATTTAGTCTCTTCCTATAACGTAAATTCAGCGATTAATGCCCTGGCAACAAATGTGCAAAGCTCTACCAATTCTACAGTGGTGGTAACGGATGAAGGCACCAAAACCGTAGAGAAGATTGTGGATGCCATGAAAACCATTGCCCTCAATGGTCAGCAGATTTCTTTGACTTCCAATCAACAGGCGATCGCCGTGCAACAAGTCGTCGAAGCAATGAACTCACTCAACAATGCCGCCAGAGAAACCGCCTCTGGTATTAGTCAAATCAAAGTCGGCACGCAACGACTCAACGATGCCGCTCAAGAACTAAAAGCCGTTGTCTAAGAAGGATTTAACCCCATGATGATCGACGATGAAGAACTCAGATCTATTTTCAAAGCAGCCAGCGAAGAACATTTGCAAAACCTGGATGACGGCTTGCTGCACCTGGAAACCCACCCCGATGATCTGTCTATCTTAGAAGCCTTGATGCGCGAAGCACATTCCCTTAAAGGCGATGCCAATATGCTGGGAGTCAAAGATGTGGGCACTCTAGCGCATCAGATTGAGCATGTTTTGACTCAACTGAAGCGGCAAGAGAACCTACCAGGTGATGCTCCGATTGAGACACTGTATGAACGCCTTGCCCATGCGATCGCCGCCATCCGCAAACTCGTTCACGCCGCCGTCACTGGAGAGCCTGCCGGAGTGGATACGTTTCATGCCCTGGCAGAGTTGATGGGAGCGGGGAGTGGGGG
>QBMH01000242.1 GCA_003249025.1 Leptolyngbya sp.
TAACAAGGTTGCTTGCTATCCTACTATTTCCTACCACCACCTTGAATTAACCCTGGGGGGCGGGGGCGGAGGTTCCTTCCTCATCACTGGAATCGAAAAACCTGTCGTGATTTGCTCCGTCGAGTCTTTACTATCTATTGGCGGTGGTTTGTCTGATGGCTTTTCAAAATTTTTTTCAACCTCTTTTTCAGGCTTTTTGGAATCCTCCAATGTTTGTTTAGGGAAAAAAGAAATACTCAAACCTATTATCCCTAATACAATCACTAAGGCTATAGCTATTGTGCAATTTCTTTTCCGTTCATCTTCTTCAACCTTAGAGCGAATTTCTCGGCATATCTGTTCTAAATTTGCTTCCTGCTCAATTTCGGTTAACTTCTCCGATAAACGATCTTTTTCAGATTGCGATTTTTCCCTAAGCTGTTGGCGATAAGTTTTACGATAAGAAACTAGTTTTGCCTCAAACCTAAGTCTCCATCTCTCAACGAAGTTTGTAATAAAAGCTCTGTTGGCATCAGAGTAAACATATGAATTTGAGCTAATTAGATTTTCCAAAAACTTGGCTAGTACTGGCTTCTTATTAATAAATCCCCATGTTGGAGGATTTGAATTGTTTTCATATTTGCGCTGAAGATCACTGGTTAGGTCGTTAACAAAAGGTATTACAGCTTTATCCAACTGCAAATTATTTATGTATCTGTCAGCTACTTCAAATGTTCTGAGGAAACCGCGGCGATCCTGAGAATTTTGAATGGATGGAATATCGCAAAGGATTTGGCGAAGTTCATTCCAGTCTTTAATATCAGGGAAATCCTCTTTAGGCATTTGAGTCTTCTATTGGCTCAGTCATTAATGGTTATTGTTCAAATATTCAGATAGAGGATCTAAGGCTTTTGACTCTGTTTCTAGATCAATTTTTGGCAAAGGACGCTGCACAATTGTGTAGAGCGATTTCGTCTCGCAATAACGGCGATCGCTGCAAACAAAATTCAGATAGGCAGAGAAATCAACCATACCGTCAAGGAAATAACTGAATATCCTGTTCTCTATGGTACTCACTTCTTTTCTGGTTATTTGGATGGCAGGGCGATTTACTGGAAACCTGGTTGAAGGCGATCGCTGAAATATCGCCTATCCAAACCTATCCCCAATAACGCTATCCTGGAAAAAACGAGATGAGTCTTGCCGATGAGCCTTGTCATTTCAGATGAAATTCTTCACGCTTGCAATATGGAAGCAGCCGAATTTAAGCAAGAGATTGCCGTGCTGTTATTTCAGGCAGAGCGGTTAGGGCTGAGTCAGGCAAGCCATTTAGCAGAGTTGCCGCCCACTGCCTTTCGCCAATTGCTCAAACAGCGCAACATTCCTTTGTATGTTTACGACGTGGCAGATTTTGAGCTAGACCTGCAAAATCTACGAGAGCTTGGGCGATTGTGATGGGAATGCTGGTTGAGGCAAAACAGCGATCGCTGATCCCATCCGTAAAACTTTTAATGGATGCATTAATTGACACATCAGAGTTTAGGGTGTCTCAACCTTTGTATGAGCAAATTTTGCAAATGGTAGATGAATAGCCATTCATCATTGAACCCATCAGCGCACAATTTGAGGGGCGATCGCGAGAGTTACCGACTACTACGCGCCAACGCGGTATCCACTGCCTGCTGCTGGTCGCGGCGGGTCATCCACTGATGATAGGTGCGCGTGTGAACGCCCACCGAGTGACCCATCATCCGGGCTGCAACCGTATCGGGTAAGCCGATGTGGATGGTTCGCACTGCCCAGGCATGGCGTAAATCGTAGGGCGAAAAGGGTAGGTTATAGCGGCGAAACTGAACGCTGACCAGTTGCCCAACTCGCTGAAGCGTTGTTTTCGCTAAATCGGTTTGAATCGGTGGCAGAGTGCCTGCTCGAAGATTGAACTGATCGATCCATTCGGGATGAAAGGGCCACACTTCATGCATTCCGGTTTTGGTGGTGCTGAGAACTTGAATCGTTGTCTCTGATTCACTGTGTAGGGCAGAGTAGTCACTGAAAAAGACTTCGTGGTTTCGTAAACCGTAGGTTGCCATGATGCCATAGACAAACTGCCAGTGGGGATTGGGAATCGCTGCCCAAGTTTGCAGAATCAGGTCGTCGGGGGGCAATTCACGCACCTGAGTTTGGGTGGTGCCATAGCTGCCCCAATAGTTTTTCAGATCTTCGGGTAACGCAAGCTGAATAAATGCAGTAAACGCTGTAAGTGCAGTGCAACAGACTTGGCGACTGCGGCTATTGACTTCGGTGGTGCGAACTGTGGCATAAATGGCTTCTACCAGGCTGAGGCTGGGATTTGCTTCGGCGATCGCCTCTAGTTTTCGCAGGTAGGGCGCATAGGCAAAATTCCAGGTAGTCTGCGTGGAGGTGGGATTGCCTGATCGTTTAGGGTCTTGCTTAAAGTGGCGTTCAAAGGCTCGAATTTGCTGCGTCAACCCTAGCTGATCTAACCGCCCCCAGCCTGCCCCATTCACATAGTTTCGCCAATCAAAGCGATTTTCAATCAGTTGTCCTGCAATCACTTTCACTTCCTGCTCAGCCTGTTTTAATCCGGCAGTCGTGGCAGGGAAACTCAGACTCAACCGCTGTTGGTGGGGCTTGAGGCGATCGCTTCCCGGACGAGGCGGAAACGTTCCCCGCAGTCCCAGCTTTTGTCCACGACACTCAATTTGCAACCCTAGTTGAGCCAGCTTAAAGCGCTGATTAATTTGAGCGATTTTGGTATCGATTGATGAATCCATTGCGATCGCGGGTCAGTTTTTTGAATGATAAAGCCGTCAAGTTTCTCAATTTTTGTGTTTTCAAAGATGAGAAAGATGAAGATTCACAGCCTGGTTCTTCTCGAAAAATAAAAAATGTTTATAATCCCGTACAGGAGGGTTTCTCAGAAGTTTAGCCCATCTTTTAATCACTTTCTTCTGCCTTGCTGTTAAAATCGGTTACAAATCTAAAAAATTGGAAGCCGTTGCAGTCATGGGTCGAGTTGGAGTTTTATTGCTAAATTTGGGCGGACCCGATCGGTTGGAAGACGTTCGTCCATTTTTGTTTAATCTATTTTCCGACCCTGAAATTATTCGATTGCCGTTTCCCTGGCTGCAAAAACCACTGGCATGGCTCATTTCAACCTCACGCGAAAAAAAATCTCAGGCAAATTACAAACAAATTGGCGGCGGTTCTCCGCTGCGTCGCATTACAGACGAACAAGCGGCGGCACTCCAATCTGAGCTTCAGCAACAAGGGCATGATGCAACGGTTTATGTCGGAATGCGCTATTGGCATCCATTTACTGAAGAAGCGCTTGCTCAAATTAAGCGCGATCGCGTTGAGCAATTAGTTATCTTACCGCTGTATCCTCAGTTTTCGATTAGCACCAGCGGCTCTAGTTTCCGGTTGCTAGAGCAGATTATGGCAAATGACCCAGAACTTCAGGCAATTGACCATACGGTGATTCCCTCTTGGTACGACAGTCCTGGCTACCTGCAAGCCATGGCGCAGTTGATTGCCCAGGAGCTAGATCAGTTTCCAACTCCTGATCAGGTACATATTTTTTTCAGTGCTCATGGAGTGCCAGTCAGCTATGTTGAGGAAGTTGGCGACCCCTATCAGCGTGAGATCGAAGCTTGCAGCGAGCTAATTATGAAAACGCTGAATCGTCCAAATCCTCATACCCTGGCATATCAAAGTCGGGTAGGTCCAGTCGAATGGCTGCGACCCTATACAGACGATGCCTTAAAAGAGCTAGCAACCCAGGGCGTAAAAGATATAGTGGTGGTGCCGATCAGCTTTGTCTCTGAACATATCGAAACCTTGCAAGAGATTGACATTGAATATCGGGAATTAGCTGAAGCAGCAGGAATTGAAAACTTTCATCGAGTGCCTGCTTTGGATACTCATCCTGTATTTATTAGTGATTTGGCAACTTTAGTCACCGATGCTCTAGCTGCCCCTAGCCGCAAATTGATAGACGTAATGCAAATTGAAAACGTCAAGCTGTATCCTCAAGAGCGATGGGAAATGGGTTTGACCACTTCTGCCGAAGTATGGAATGGGCGATTGGCAATGCTAGGAATTATCGCTGTCATTATTGAATTAGTGACTGGAAGAGGGCTTTTACACGCGATCGGGTTGCTGTAAAAAGTGCTGAGTGCAAACAAACATTGTGATATCTTAAGTTCCTTTAGTCGGGGTCTTGTTTATAGTCCCTGGGTCTGGATTGCTTCCTTGCTCCCGGTTGTTGGGTATACCAGCGGTGCCATTCCTTCGAGCTACGAATAGCAAGCCAAAGAAGTAATAGGGCAATTAGTCCTCCCTGCTTTGGAGCATCAAATGCAAAAAATACGAGGGCAATACAGAGAGCATCCTGGGCAAAAATGACCCATACTGGAACCTGTCTGAGCCGATAGATCCAACCGGTTTGAACCAGTTGTAGCACCAACGCGAATACACCGCCTGTAGTGCCCAATAACCAGACTAGCCATTCAGGTTTTGTGGTGATGCGCGCGATCGCGACCCCAATGATGGCACCCACAATCGGACTAAACACCAGTTGAATCGTTTGCAAAAACCGTTGACCAGAGCGATTTTTAGACGCAAATATCTCAAATAAAGACCAGACCACTAGAATGCCTAGAACCAACGAAGGGTTCATTCTAGAAAGAATAGGAACCTGAGACCATAAGCTATCGCCGTAAAACAAGCCAATCAGCAGTAATGGCAGGGCAAGGCGCAAACCTGCGGCGGCAGAGGCAGAGAGTACCGCTAAAAGTTCAAGCATGGAGTCAAGCTAACTATATAAGGAAACAATTGCGCCTGAAGCAATGTTCACGAGTTGATAAAACTTTGGTATTCCACGGCAAATCGCATCTGGAGGGTTACGCTATCAGGAAAAAATTGACTTGATCAAGTGTGCCATTGAATTTGAGAAGAGTTTGTATCAAGGGGCGTGATCTTGAGAGCGATCTCCCATAAAAAAGAGCAGATCATCCATCTGCTCTCAAAAAATTTATCATTCACGGGCTTATCTAAAACCAATGGCAGCTTGCCAGACAAACGCTAGCAGCAAGAAAAAGACTGGGATAATTGGCAAAATGTCAACTAATGGATCAAAAATTGCATAAGCTTCGGGTAATTTTGCTAAGAGCAGCGCTGCTTGCATGAATCAATAACCTCTTTCACAAATTTTAGAATTTCCATAGATCCTAACATGGCAGGATGCGTAGAAAATTAACCTTTTTTGACTCAAGGTCAGATCCAAAAGGGACTAGATGATTAGGGGCAAATTCAGGGATAATTTCTTTAGTTTCTGGCGTATGTTTCCGATGGCTCAAGCAAATCCCGTTTATCCGGTTATCTGGCAAAACGATCATGTGCGCCTAATTGATCAAACTCGTCTGCCCAACGACTATGGCAGTGTGGAGATTCGCCGCTTTGAAGAAATGGCGATCTCGATTGAAACCATGATTGTACGCGGTGCCCCGGCGATTGGCGTAGCCGCAGCCTATGGCGTATATTTGGGCGCACGGGACATTAAAACCAGCGATCGCACTGAATTTTTGACTCAATTGGAGAAAGTTGCTGAACGCCTCCGGGCAACTCGACCTACAGCAGTGAATCTGTTTTGGGCGATCGATCGCATGATGAAGGCTGCCTATCACACTGAAGGCTCCATCGATGCAATTAGAACTGTCCTGCTAGAAACAGCACGCACGATCAATACTGACGATATTCGCACCTGTCAACAAATTGGCGATCATGGCTTGAGCATATTACCCGCGACTCCGGCAAAATTGCGAATCTTGACCCACTGCAATGCAGGAGCATTAGCAACGGCAGGCTATGGCACCGCGTTAGGTGTGGTGAGATCGGCGTGGACAGCAGGACGATTGGAGCGAGTCTATGCCGATGAAACCCGCCCTCGCTTGCAAGGCGCAAAGCTGACCGCCTGGGAATGCGTCCAAGAAGGCATTCCTGTTACGGTGATCACCGACAACATGGCGGCACACTGCATGAAGCTCGGCATGATTGACCTGGTAGTCGTGGGAGCCGATCGCATTGCTGCTAATGGCGACGCAGCGAATAAGATCGGCACCTATAGCCTGTCGCTCGTTGCCAAAGCCCACAACATCCCGTTTTACGTTGCGGCTCCCCTATCCACCATCGATTTCGCGATCGCCGACGGCAATCAAATTCCGATCGAAGAACGCAACCCCAGCGAAGTCTATCAAATCGGCGACACCACCCTCTGCCCTGCCGGAGCCGAATTCTACAATCCCGCTTTTGATGTCACACCAGCCGAGTTGATTACCGCAATTATTACTGAATATGGCGCGATCGCTCCGGGTGAACTGAGCGATCGGCTAAAAGCAAAATCGGCTGTAGCCCAAAAGTTTGCAAAAGGGTAGCAGAGAAGGGTTTCATGAGAATTACCACATTCTGATGATGAAACCCCATGAATCAGGTTACGCCAATCTGCAAAACGTTGCAGCCTCATCTTGGCTGGCATGGCGCGAGGATCACATTTCTAGCTCTGTTTCTCATTGCTCTGTTTCGAGTCAAGAGCGTCAATTTTGCTCAACTAGCGACTGCTTTTATAGGCAAAGCTCAAACCGAATCAAACTACAAACGCTTGCAGCGCTTCTTTGGTGAATTTGAGTTGGATTATTTTAGTCTGGCAAAACTGGTGGTCAAGCTGATGGCGATTCCCCAACCGGGGGTGTTGTCGGTAGATCGCACCAACTGGGAATTTGGCACCCGTAGCATCCACATCTTGATGCTGGGAGTGGTTCATAACGGGGTCGCCTTTCTCCTCTTGTGGTGGATGCTAGACAAGAAGGGAAATTCCAACACTACAGAGCGCATTGAGTTGTTGAAAGACTTCTATCAGGTATTTCCAGATGCACAAGTCGCTTACTTGACAGCAGACCGAGAGTTCTTGGGTCATGACTGGTTTGAGTCCCTCTTAACCCAAGCAGTCCTCCCGTTTCGCATCCGTATCCGTGAGAGTGACAAGCTAGATGATGGTCGTCAAAGTCTTAAAGCCAAGGTCTTGTTTGCCTCAGGGGGTGACAGTGAAGCTGAAAGCAATACTGGGTGGTAGAACAAAGCTTTCAGAAAATAGGTAATGGACTAGACCTGTGGATTGAGGCTAAATATTAGACCTCTTGCGAAAGTGATTTGAGTTAGAGTAAAAAGTTTTGAGAACCCAATCCACTTTTACAATGCAATACGAACAAGCAAAAGAGTTGCTCGACCTCGATTTCAAGCGACT
>QBMH01000243.1 GCA_003249025.1 Leptolyngbya sp.
TAATCGCTATGAGTTCGGCTTATCTATTTAGGGCAAAACAACAAGTTTATAACATTACCGCCCATTTGTATGAGCAAAATCAGCAGTTGAAAGATGCCAAGCAACTGACTGAGACAGCACTGCAACTCGCGAAAACTATCAACGTGCCAGAAATTATCTATCAGTGGCAGTGGCAACTGGGGCGAATTTTGCAGGCTGAAGGCAATGTGCAGCAGGCAACAGCGGCTTACATGCAAACGGTGGACACGCTGCAATTACTCCGAAAAGATCTGACCGCCCTGGGTCAAGAGGTGCAATTTTCCTTTCGCGATCAGGTGGAACCCGTCTATCGAGAACTCGTAGATCTGCTGCTGCAACCCGATGCAACGCAAGCCAACTTGAAAAAAGCCCGTCAGGTGATTGAATCCTTGCAGTTAGCGGAGTTGAATAACTTTTTTCGGGAAGCCTGTTTAGATGCAACTCCTCAGGCGATCGATGAGATCGACCCAACCGCAGCGGTGATTTATCCCGTTATTTTGCGTGATCGCCTGGAAGTGATCCTTTCTTTACCCAGACAACCCCTGAAACATTACGCGACGACTATTCCTAAAGCAGAGATTGAAACTGGAATTGCTCAAATGCAGGCATCACTGCGCCCCACCTCGTTTACGAAAGAACAGCTAGCCGCCGCCCAACAGATGTATCGCTGGATGATTCAACCGATTGCTGCTGATTTGGCGCAACGTGACATTAAAACGCTTGTCTTTGTACTGGATGGTTCGCTCCGTAGCCTACCCATGGCGGCATTACACAATGGCAAGAAATATTTGATTGAGCAGTACCAGATTGCCTTAACGCCCGGTTTGCAACTGTTGAGTCCCCGCCCTCTCCAGCCCAAACAAATTCGCGCCTTGATTGGTGGTGTCAACGAAGCCACATCTGAAACCACTGAGTTACCGGGTGTGCGGCAGGAGATCGATCAAATTAGTCGTTACCTGTCGCCTGAAGTGTTACTCAACCGTTTATTTACGACCAATGCGTTCAATGCCAAGATCCAAACGGCTCCTTTTACTATTGTGCATCTGGCAACCCACGGACGGTTTAGTTCTAATGCGAAAGAGACTTATATTCAAACCTGGGATGGCAAACTAACGGTAAATGATTTGCAATCGCTTCTGAGTCAGCGATCGCAAACCGACAAAACCGCGATCGAACTACTGGTTCTCAGCGCTTGCGAGACGGCGCAAGGAGATAACCGAGCCGCCTTAGGCATGGCAGGAGTCGCGGTGAGATCGGGCGCACGTAGCACCCTGGCAACTCTGTGGCAGGTAAACGACGCGTCCACGGCTGCATTTGTAACTAAGTTTTATGAGACGCTGATCCAATCAGAGCTAAAGAAGGCGGAAGCCGTGCGGGAAGCCCAACTTACCTTACTGCGATCGCCAGAGTTTAAGCATCCTTTCTACTGGTCACCCTTTATACTGGTTGGAAACTGGCTATGAACCCCTTGAACACAGATGCAGATGAACACAGATGCAGGTTGACATCAGCGATCAAATAAAATCGAAATTGGGTTGATCCCAGACTGATTGAACTTTTAGTCCTTAGCATTGCCTGATTCCTAAGCTCTTTGATTGAAGATACAAAAAGGCTCTAATCTCAGAGCGCTGTCGCTTTTGATTAAGACATACTGTTCATTACCCCCAAAAAACATGAAAACAGTGAGTTGGCATTATCCAAAAAGTGTGGCTTGTACTCTTCTCCTAACAATAGGCATGGCTGGATTGCCTATGCAAAAGGCTCAGGCTCAATTTACCTCACCACCGGGGCAGGGAACTCCTAAAGGCACAGCAGGCGGGGGATCGCGTCCAACTCAACAATGCTTACAACAGTCAGCTAGACAAAAAGCACTATGGGCAATGGCTCCCACTAAGTTTGTCGGGCTTACCCCCCGCGAAAATCCAACCGTTTGGGTGTATGTACCTACCACAACGGCTCAGACTTTAGAATTTAGCCTATTCACTCAAGACCATGAAGGCGTGTATCAGGCAACATTGCCCGTTAGCGCCTCTGGATTGCTCAAGATCACGGTGCCGAAAGCGGCTGCCCTAGAAACCGGCAAGCCTTACTACTGGACAGTGGCACTGATTTGCAATCCACAGCAACGCACAAACGATTGGGTCGTGGGGGGGTGGATTCGGCAGCAGCCGTTCAGCGCAGATCTCCAGCGGCGATTGGTGGGGGCCACGATCGCACAGCAGGTGAAGCTCTATACTCAAACTGGCTTTTGGTATGAAGCCTTGAATGCTTATTTGGATCTCCAGCAAACTCAGCCCAGCACCCCAAACCTGTCGCTGCTGTGGACCGACCTGTTGAAGACTGCTGGACTGACCGCCATTTCTGCCCAAGGTCAATTGCCTCCGATTGCAGCCCCTATGCCTATAGTGCAATCACACCGTTGAGCGTAGCGCGATGTTAAACCTGCTGAGATCGAAGCAATGGCGCAGTTTAAGCATGATTACGCTGGGAGTCACCGCTGCGATCGTCGGTGTGCAGCTAACCGGAGGATTGCAAGGGCTAGAGTGGGCAATTTTTAATCAATGGGTTCGTCTGCGGCCACCTGAAAATAAAGCCGTCCCGATTATTGTAGTTACTCTCACAGAGAAGGATATTCAATGGATGAGGCGTTGGCCTCTTTCAGACGCTCAACTGGCTGCATTGCTGAATCGATTAAAGCGCGATCGCCCTGCTGCTATTGGCTTAAACCTTTATCGGGATTTGCCCGTAGAACCCGGACATCCGGAACTGTTGCAGGTGTTTAAAACGACCCCAAACCTAATTGGTATTACAAAAGCAGTCGGAAATTCTGAGGGTGCAGCCGTTGCGCCGCCTCCCATTTTGCGCGATCGCGATCAGGTGGGAGTTAATGATTTACTCATCGATGCCGATGGTACGGTTCGTCGTAACTTACTGTCGATCGACCGACGGGGCAAAGAGGCACAGGCACTCGGAACCAAACTGGCATTGATGTATCTCAGCAAGCAGGGAATTACTCCAACGGTCAGAGCAACGGATGGCTGCATCCAGGTCGGCAAAGCAACCTTTTGCCGTTTAGAACACAATGCAGGAGGATACATTCGGGTAGACACGGGCGGCTATCAAACCTTGTCTAACTTCCTACAGATTTCCGGTGGCATTCCCTCTGTTTCCTTAACAGAGGTGATGGCTAATCGCGTTCCAGCATCCCTTTTTCAAGACAAGATTGTGTTGATTGGAACCAAAGCCGACAGCGTATGGGGCGATCGCTTCTACACGCCCTACACAACTGATAGCAACAGTACTTGGGTTGGCGTTGAAATTCATGCGAACCTGACCGCGCAAATCATCAGTAGTGCCCTAGAGGGACGACCCATCTTGCAAGGATTACCTCAAGCCTGGGAATGGGGCTGGATTGTGCTTTGGGCTGGCGTAGGAACCCTGCTAGGTTGGTCAATCCGGACTCTCCCAGGGGCGCTTGTGTTCATTTCAATAGCTGTCATCAGCATTCTTGCTATGACTTACGGATTGTTTCTTGTAGGATGGTGGGCTATTGCAGTATCTCCCGTGTTAGCACTCATTGGCTCTGCATTTCTCAGTCGCAATTATTGGGTTTGGCACACCTTAAAGCAAGCGAATCAACTGCTGGAACTCAAAGTTCAGGAGCGAACTCAGGAGCTAATGGATAAAAACGCTGCTTTAGAACAAGCCAGCCACGCTGCGGAAACCGCGAACCAAACTCTCCACCACCTCGCCCGAACAGATGAGTTAACCCAAGTTGCCAATCGGCGATTTTTTAATGAATATCTAGAGCAAGAGTGGCATCGAATGCTGCAAGCCCAGTTACCACTTGCTCTCGTCTTGATTGATATTGATTTTTTCAAGCTCTACAACGATACCTATGGGCATCCGGCAGGAGATGTATGCCTAGCCAAAGTTGCCAGCAGCTTGAAATTAACTGTTAAAAGACCGGATGATCTCGTTGCCCGCTATGGAGGAGAAGAATTTATCATCATTCTGCCTAACACGCCGCTGGCAGGCGCAATGCAGGTGGCCACAGCCATTCAATCCCACATCAGATTTCTACAAATTCCTCACCGGTGTTCTCAAATCAGCCCATGGCTGACTTTAAGCATGGGAGTTGCTTGCATCGTGCCAACCTCCCAAACATCCCCAGCTTATTTAGTAGACAAAGTAGATCAAGCGCTGTATCAGGCAAAACGGGCAGGGCGCGATCGCGCCATATCAGAAGAACTGTTTACTCAGCTTACCCAACCCGTTCACCAGTTGCTTGATTAGTCACTTTATGGATCATTCTTTATCGATCAATTTAGCTTTTTTGCCGATCGCCCCAACTGGATTGGCAACCTATGCAATCAATCTATTACCGCACTTAAAATCCCTTGATCCAGCTTTATTTGTGGCACAGGATCAGCCAGGATTTGAGTGTTATTCGGTGCCTAATAATCTCACCCATGAGCAGGGCAGGAAGGGTCATCTTTCTCGCTTATTGTGGACTCAGCTTCAGGCACCTCGGCTTTATCAAACCGCGCGATCGCGTCTCTTATTTTCTCCCATTCCTGAAGCGCCCTTGTGGTCTAATTGTCGATCGATTGTGACGGTTCACGATTTAATTCCACTGCGCTTTTTTCGCAAAAATACGCCGCTCTGGCTGTATCAGCGGTACTACTTACCCCAGGTCTTAAATCAAGCTGAACATATTATTTGTAACTCTCAGGCAACGGCACAGGATATTGTTGATTTTTTTGGAGTTTCTGCGGATAAAATTACTCCGATTTTATTGGCATATGATGCAGCCAATTTTCGATTTTTAGAGTTGCCAATCCACAATTATTTTCTTTATTTAGGACGCAATGATCCCTATAAAAATCTTTCACGGTTAATCAGTGCATTTGCTTTGATTCCCAATTGTTTAGACTATGAATTGTGGATTGCTGGACCGATGGACGATCGCTATACTCCCGATTTGGTCATGCAAATTGAAGCGTTAAACTTAACTCGTCAAGTCAAGTTTCTCAGCTATGTTCCCTACTCGGAATTGCCGAAAATTATTGGTCAGGCGATCGCGCTGGTGATGCCGAGCTTGTGGGAAGGCTTTGGCTTGCCTGTGCTGGAAGCGATGGCGTGTGGCACTCCGGCGATTACCTCTAACCTATCCTCGCTACCCGAAGTGACGGGAGATGCGGCGCTGTTGGTTGATCCCTATCGCGTGGATGAGATTGCCGAGGCAATGCAGGCGATCGCGGCTGATCCTACTCTTAGAAGCCAACTCCAACAGGCAAGCCTCGCTAGGGCAAAGCAGTTTAGCTGGACCAAAACCGGAGAAGCAACGGCTGCAATCTTGCGACAATATCTTTAGTTTATTTATCTGGTTGCTATGAACCCGTCGATCGCCGATTTAAGATTAAACTACACCCGCCAATGGCTGTTAGAATCCGATATTCACCCCGACCCGATTCACCAATTTCAACTCTGGTTTGAGCAGGCGATCTCGGCAAACTTGCTAGAACCCAATGCCATGACCTTGGCAACTGCGACCCCCAGCGGCACTCCATCGGCGCGAATTGTATTGCTGAAAGGGGTCGATGCGCGAGGGTTTGTGTTTTATACCAACTACAACAGTCATAAAGGGCAGGAGTTAGCTGCCAATCCGCAGGCGGCGCTAGTGTTTTTGTGGGGCGAACTGGAGCGGCAGGTGAGGATTGAGGGGGCGGTTGAGAAAATTGCGGATCGGGAAACGCAGGCATACTTTCAGAGTCGCCCTCACAGCAGTCAATTGGGCGCTTGGGCATCGGAGCAAAGCTGCGTGATTCCAAATCGGGAAGTCCTCGAACAACGCTTGGCAGATCTGACCCAAGACTATCAAGATAAAGCGGTGCCCCGTCCGCTGCACTGGGGCGGTTTTCGGGTGATTCCCCATGCGATCGAGTTTTGGCAAGGACGACCCAGCCGTTTGCACGATCGCTTACGCTATCGACTGGAGGCTGACGCTTGGATCATTGAACGGTTATCGCCCTAGTAATTGGGTGAGATTGCGAATAGTTGCCTTCAACGATGCTCTACAGAATCAGCTACGCATTAATTGAAGTTGATTGATCTTTTCTATCAATAAACGAACTTGATTGGGTTTATTACGAAACCATTCTGTTGACCAAATTCGATGAATGCGCCAGCCGAGTCCTTCGAGAACTTGTTGTCTGAGGCGATCGCGATCTCTTACAGTAGGCGAACTATGATAGGACGCACCATCGCACTCAATTCCCAACAAAAATTCTCCTGGGCGATCGTTGTGGGCGATCGCCAGATCAATTCGATAGCCTGAACATCCAACTTGAGTACGAATCGTATGCTGCGGCAATAAGAGTTTCAGAGTGTGATAAACATCTTCTTCAAACGGCGAATCAAACTGAAGATCATCAGTGTAGAAGTTGCCTTGCAGTTGCTCACCACCACTCGCTGCATACTCCAGGTAATTCCGCAGCAATCTCACACCTTCACTTGAGGTACGTGTTAGATCAATAGATCTCTTGCAAAAGTGGCAAATTAGGAGGTTCAAACTATTAGAAACTCGTGCCAAAAATCGACTTATGCAAGAAGTCTAATATCACCAGCACGAATGGAAAAAACCAAGGTGATTTTATTCTTTGCCCGTGTGACTGCCACATTCAGTCGCCGTTCTCCACCTTGCTTATTAAGTGGACCAAAGTTGAGAGAAAGTTTACCTTTATCATCACGGGCATACCCAACACTGAGTAAAATCACATCTCGCTCATCACCCTGGACATTCTCTAATGCCTTGAGAAAAAACTGAGGAGAGCTATCACTGCAAAAAGCTTCCAAATCAGAATGCTCTCTGCCTAAAATCTCTATCTGCTCCTGGATGGCATCCGCTTGAGCTTCGCTAAATGCAATAATCCCAAGAGACAGCTTAGGCACCTGCTGAACATGCTCTAATGCCAACTGAGCAACGATCGCAGCTTCACGTCGATTGTCTCTGCGCCCACCGCGATCGTAAATACCATTAGGCACATGCCTGAAGTACACCCCCTAATCTGGATTTTTAATAGGGTTAGGAAATGTAACTAACTGAGAGTCATAAAAATGCAGGGCTATTTCATTCTAAATAAGTCCATGAGTGTATTGATACCAAAGCCAGCGAGACGTTGAGCTTGAGCCATATTCTGGAAGCCATTGTCGC
>QBMH01000244.1 GCA_003249025.1 Leptolyngbya sp.
ATATCAACATAGGATTTAATCTAACTCTTACTGACTTTTCGGATAGGCTCTAAGTTGAGCTATTACGAAAATTATTCAGGCTTACGGCAGCAAAGCTCTTGCGAGTTAACGCTCTGGATAAGAGTGATCTAATCTAAGGAATATACCGCTCCCTCAAGGCGAAAAAACCATGCTGTCTCTTCCCAGCTATCGCATCACCTCACAGATTTATGAAAGTGCGAATTCACTGGTTTATCGGGGAGTTCAGGAAGTGGACTCGCAACCCTTAATATTTAAAGTTTTGAAGTCCAATTATCCCACGCCAAATGAACTGGTCCGGTATCGGCAGGAGTACGAGATTACGCGATCGCTGACCCTAGAAGGGGTAATCAAGGTCTATGGGATTGAAGCCTACCAGAATACCCTGGTGATGTTTCTGGAGGATTTTGGTGGGGAGTCTTTAAGAAATTGGCTGATAGAGCGATCGCTGACCCTGGAAGAAGTCCTAATGCTAGGTATTCGGCTAACCAGGATTTTGGGACAGGTGCACCAACAACAGATCATTCACAAAGATATTAACCCCTCTAATATTGTCTGGAATCCGACCACTGGACAGTTTAAGCTGATTGACTTTGGCATTGCCAGCCGCATTACCCGCGAAAACCCTACTCTTCGCAGTCCTAATGTTTTGGAAGGAACGCTCGCCTATATGTCTCCAGAACAGACCGGGCGGATGAATCGATCGATCGACTACCGCACAGATTTCTATTCTCTAGGGGTGACATTATACGAACTGTTAACTCACCAGCTTCCTTTTACTGCCGATGATGCGCTGGAATTGATTCATTGCCATCTGGCAAAACGTCTAGTGCCTCCCTGCAATCGCACCTCAGCAATCCCCCAAGCTGTTTCAGATATTGTGATGAAGCTGCTGGCGAAAACCGCAGAAGACCGCTATCAGAGCTGTCATGGCATCCAAGTCGATTTAGAAGCTTGCCTGACTCAGCTTCAGGCGACTAACCAAATCTCTACGTTTCCTTTAGCCCAGCAGGATATTTCAGACAGCTTTCAAATCCCCCAAAAACTCTACGGCAGAAGTCAGGAAGTTGAGACACTGCTAGCGGCGTTTGCGCGAGTTGCAGGAGTTGAGCAGGAAGTATTGAGCCTGAAAAATACAGAAGTTTCTCAATTCTCAACGCTCAATCGATTTAAGAGCGAACTCATGCTGATCTCCGGTTACTCTGGCATTGGTAAAACGTCGTTGGTGCAAGAAATCTACAAACCCATTACCCAGCAACGGGGATACTTTATTGCAGGGAAGTTTGATCAATATCAGCGGGATATTCCCTATGCCGCGTTTGTTAGTGCCTTTTCCGTGTGGGTAGAGCAGTTGTTAACCGAGCCAGAAGCGCAACTGAGCCAGTGGCGAGAAGAATTGTTAGCCGCTTTAGAACCGAATGCTCAGGTCATGGTGGACGTGCTGCCTGAACTAAAACTAATCCTAGGGCAGCAACCTCCCGTAGTAGAATTACCACCGATCGAAACTAGGAATCGCTTTAATCGAGTCTTTCAACAGTTCATTCAGGCGTTGGCACAACCCAAACATCCATTAGCAATCTTTCTGGATGATTTGCAGTGGGTGGATGCGGCATCCCTGCAATTGATTCAGGTATTGATGACCACAGAAGTCCCTTTTTTGTTTTTGATTGGGGCGTATCGAGATAACGAAGTCAGTGCTACCCATCCCCTAATGCAGGCGATCGAGGAGATGCAGAAGACGGGCACGACGATTGGGGCGATCGCCCTTTCTCCGCTCCAGAAGACTGACATCCAACAGTTACTGATTGATACCCTGAATCGTTCAGTGGAGAAGGTTGCGTCGCTGGCAGATTTGGTGTTGGCGAAAACGGATGGCAATCCCTTTTTTGTGAATGAATTTTTGCGGGCACTGTATGTTGAGCAGCTTCTAACGTTTGACCATCAACACAGCCAGTGGGAATGGTCGATCGCCGACATTCAACAACGCAACATTACCGATAACGTAGTGGAGTTGCTGGTTACTAAAATTCAACGCCTGCAACCCGGCACTCAGGATGGGTTACGACGGGCAGCGTGCATTGGCAATCAGTTCGATCTGCAAACGTTGACGTTTGTTCTCCATTCGGCGGGCATTCTTCGAGAGCCTGAAGCCGTAGACGCGATCGCGCTGCTCAAAGAAGCCGTTAACCTTGGCTTCCTCATGCCGCTAAACAATAGCTATCGGCGGATTGAGTTGGGGATTCCTCAGCCCGATGATGCGTTACGAATGGAGTACAAATTTGCCCACGATCGCATTCAACAAGCCGCCTATTCGCTCAATTCTGACGCAGAACGTCCAGCCATTCACTGGCAAATCGGACAACTCCTCCTTCAGCACACCCCGCTAGAGCGACAAAACCAAGGCATTTTTGACATCATTAATCAACTGAATTTAGGCGCAGAATGGATTACCCAACCCGCAGAGCGAGAAGAATTGGTGCGGCTAAACCTGATCGCAGCACAGAAAGCAAAGGCATCTGCTGCTCATACCGCAACCCTGAAGTATGTGAGAACTGCCTTAGCGTTGTTACCAGAGAATCCCTGGCAGACCCAGTACAAAATGACGTTGGCGCTCTACAGTCTGGCAGCAGAAGCGGCTTATCTCAATGGCAACCTGGAGCAGATGGAGCAATTTGCAGCCACCATTCTAAACTATGCCCAGACTCTGTCAGATAGGGTGGAAATCTATGAAATTCAGATTCAGGCGTACGGTTCTCAGATGCAATTTTTGGCAGCGTTGCAAGTCGGGCTGCGTACCTTAGAAGAATTGGAAGTAGTTTTGCCTGACTTACCAACTACTGAAGAAATTCAATCAGCATTTGCTGAAATAGATGTAGTCCTGGCAGGCAGACAAATTCAAGCGTTGATTCATTTACCAGCGATGACGGATGCGATCGCCACGTTAAGTCTCCGCATCTTGACACGCCTCATTCCTCCATCTTATCAAGCTGCGCCGCCCCTATTTCCCCTAATCATTCTCAAGATGGTGAATCTGTCGATTCAATATGGCAACCACGAGTTATCAGCTTTTGCCTATGCTGCCTATGCAAATATCTTAAACTGTGTAGTTTTCGATCTCGATCGAAGCTATCAGTTTGTTGAATTAGCACTCCAATTATTAGACCAGTTTCACAATCCGCTGATTCGCTGCAAGACTTTGTTCATGGCAAATTGCTCTGTCCGGTTTTGCAAAATTCATGTGAAAGAAACAATTCAGCCTTTACAGGAGGCTTACCAGCTTGGCATTGAGTCAGGCGATCTTGAATTTGCAGGGTATAGCATTCTGCATCATTGCGATCATTGTTTCTTTGTCGGTATGCCATTAGCAGAGGTGGAAGGTAAAGTTACAGCCTACATTGAGGCATTAACGCAACTTAAGGACTCGACGAATACCAATGCCCTCCGGGTTTATCAACAAACGATTTTGAACCTGACGCAACCCACCCCCCATCCGACAATGTTGATGGGTGAGGTCTATGATGAATCACAGGAATTGCCGCTATTGCAGCAGGCAAACCATCATAAAGGATTGTTTTATCTGTACTTCAATAAATTGTTACTGAGCTGCTATTTTCAAGATGTAGATCAGGCAGTTGAGAATGCTGATCAGGCAAATCGCTATCTAGACGGTGGGCGATCGAATGCTGTTTTTCCAATTTTCCACTTCTACGATTCTCTAGCACGGTTGATGCAATACCCAACCGTCAGCCCAGCAGCGCAAGATGCGATTCTACAACGGGTGGCAGAAAACCAAGAAAAAATGCAGCTTTGGGCACACCATGCGCCCATGAATAATTTGCACCGATGGCACCTGATCGAGGCTGAGCGGCATCGGGTGCGGGGGGAAAACGTGGCGGCGATCGCCGACTACGATCGCGCTGCCGATCTCGCCAAAGAGAATGATTACATTCATGAAAAAGCCTTAGCCCATGAACGCACCGCCCTGTTTTATCTAGAGCAAGGCAAGGAAATTATTGCTAGAGCCTATTTGCAAGAAGCACGGTACTGCTATGTGAAATGGGGGGCAACGGCTAAAGTGAACGCGCTGGAAGCGCGCTATGCTCAGTTATTTCGCCAGCCAGGTGTGCCTAATGCGATCGCAACCAATCAAAAAGTTTCCCTGACCACAACAAACAGCAGCGATTCTGCAACGCTGGATCTGGCAACCGTGATCAAAGCCGCCCAGACCCTATCGGGGGAATTGAATCTAGAAAAATTGCTGGCGCAACTGATGACCCTGATGTTACAAAACGCTGGAGCGCAAACCGGAACTCTCTTACTGGAAACCAATCAACAACTTCGCATTGAGGCAACTGGAACCGTTGAACCAGAAGCGGTTATCGTTCAACAGTCGATTCCGTTAGAAGAAACAGACCATCTACCGCTTTCGTTAATCCAATATGTGGCGCGCAAGCAGAAAACGGTGATTTTGGCAGATGCCATTCAGGAGACACGATTTGCCAGCGATCGCTACATCCAGTCTCACCAGCCCAAGTCCGTTTTGTGTATGCCCATTCAGGGACAGGGCAAACTGATCGGCATTCTTTATCTGGAAAACAATCTCACCACCGATGCCTTTACCCTTGATCGGGCAACAATATTACAAGTGTTAACCGCTCAGGCTGCGATTGCGTTGGAAAATACTCAACTTTATGAACAATTGGCAACCGACTCGCAAACTCTAGAAACGAACAATCGCGCCTTGCAACAAGAAGTGAGCGATCGCAGCCGTGCTGAAGATCAACTTCGGCAAAGCCTAACTGAACGAGAAGTCTTGCTAAAAGAAATTCACCATCGGGTAAAAAACAATTTGCAGATTGTCTCTGGATTGTTGCAACTTCAGTCACAAAGCATCACCGATGCCAATACGATTAACATCCTTAAAGAAAGCCAGTATCGGATCGAGTCAATGTCGTTGATCCACAAAAAACTGTACGCTACTTCGGATTTTGGAGAAATTGACCTGGCAGACTATATTCCCAGTCTGGCAAGCAGCCTCTTAGCCTCCTACCAGCTTACCCCTGCTCAGGTGACCCTAGAGATGGATGTTGTCCCGGTTTTACTAAACATTGATCAGGCAATTCCCTGCGGTCTCATTGTCAACGAACTGATCTCCAATGCCCTTAAGTATGCGTTTCCGGGCGATCTCCAAGGTAAGATTCGGATTCACCTACACACTGTTTCACCCAATCAGGTTGAACTGACTATTCAGGACAATGGCATCGGTTTACCAGAAACTGTGGACTGGGAATATGCCCAATCGATGGGGCTTTCCCTCGTACACGACCTGGTAATAGAACAACTAGAGGGCAGTTTAACCGTTGAGCGCAACCCAGGAACAACCTTTAGAATTCAATTTTCTCAAGCTCCCCTGTTGACTAAAAGGGTAACAGAAGCGCAACGCCCAGATGATTTTGACTAAATGTTGGAAACGGTTGTTTTTCAGTGATAGCCTCTACATGTGCTGACAAACCGCGAATTTAACTTCTACCCTCAGAAAGATATTATATGGGACAAGCCAAAATTTTAGTGGTTGAGGATGAGATCATTGTTGCCCGGACGATTACCAACCAACTGACCCAGCTTGGCTACACTGTCGTAGGTACAGCATCTTCTGGAGCAGCCGCGATCGCCAAAGCCGCCAGTACTCAACCCGATCTGGTGTTGATGGATGTGGTGTTGAAAGGCGAGATGGATGGAATCACTGCCGCCAGCCAGATTTGCAGTCAGCAAGATATTCCGATCGTGTTTTTAACAGCGTATGCCGACGAAAATACCCTACAACGGGCAAAAAATACCCTCCCCCTGGGATATGTCGTTAAACCCTTTAGTCCAGGAGAACTGCGAGTTGCGGTTGAACTGGCACTCTTTAAGCATCAGGTAGACAAAGAACTCCGAACCAATCGGGCGTACTTGGCAACGCTACTGCGTTCCATGAATGATGCCGTCATTGCGACCGATGAACAGGGATTGGTCACCTTCATGAATCCGGCGGCAGAAGCCATAACGGGCTGGCGAGAAACAGAAGCCTTTGGCAAAGATGCGGCTGAGGTGCTACAGCTTATCGATGAAGTGACGGGTCTGCCGCCCGATCATCCCGTGGCTCAAGTCTTAAAAACTCAGGAAGTCGCCTTCCTTAACGAATTTACTGCCTTAGTCAAGCGGAACGGTGATCGCGTCCCGATTGGAGATAGTGCTTCTCCCTTACCTCGGCAACTGGGGGCGATCGGCGGCGTGGTGGTGGTGTTCTGGGACATGACTGCTTACCGTCAGAGTGAGTTATTGCAGAAAGCATTAGAGAAAGAACAGGAATTCAATCAACTGAAATCGCAATTTGTTTCAACCGTCTCTCATGAGTTTCGCAATCCCTTAGCCGTGATCCGAACTGCCGCCGAATTGCTAGACCTGCGTGGGGCAACGCTGTTCGATGAAAGAATGAAAACCTATGTACAGCGGATTAAAACCTCCGTCCAACAGATGACTCAACTGATGGAAGATGTGCTGATCATGGGGCGGGTCGAAGCAGAGCGTTTACACTTCGCACCTGCCATGGTAAACCTACAGCCGTTGTGCCAGGATATCCTAGAGGAATGCTGCCTCAATCTCTCTGACTCTCACGAATTGGTCTTTACCCCTTCAGATCAGGCTCTGGAAACGTGGATGGATGCAAACCTCCTCCGCCTGATTCTCTCCAATTTATTGCACAATGCCATCAAATATTCACCTGTTGGTGGAAGAATTCAGTTTGACTACAGCTACAGCGCGGATGGACAGACTGTGATCTTTCGGGTACAAGACCAAGGACTTGGAATTCCCCAGTCGGAGCAGGCGCAACTGTTTGAATCGTTTTTCCGAGCCTCCAATGCTCAATCTATTCAAGGAACAGGCTTGGGGTTGGCGATCGTAAAGCGGTGTGTGGAACTCCATCAAGGACAGATTGATGTGATCAGTGAAGTTAGTGTTGGCACGACCTTCACCGTCCTTTTACCGTGTCAGCCAAAGGTATAGGTGCTGACCAACATTCCCACCGCTATGTAAAGCTATTGAGCGGAAGTGCATTCTGAAGGAAAATTCTGGGCGTTGCATAATAGGGGTCGAGCCGACATGGGGTTAAACTCAGCGGAGCAGTCGCCCACCCCGCTGGTCTACAAAACCGTGCT
>QBMH01000245.1 GCA_003249025.1 Leptolyngbya sp.
TTTTATATCAACATAGGATTTAATCTCACTCTTACTGACTTTTCGGATAGGCTCTTAGTGTAGACGTGCGAAACACCGCAACCATTCCGATTGATGAATTACCCCGTATTTTTGACAAGTTTTATCGCATTCCTGGCAGCGACCCGTGGCGCTATGGTGGAGTCGGGTTGGGATTGGCATTAGTCAAAAAGCTGATTGCCCATATTGGCGCTGATCTTCAGGTAGAAAGCCACTCAGACCAAACCACCTTTACAGTCACATTTCCACAGAGTAGTCTAATCTCTAGCTCTTAGCGTCTGGTTTCTTATGCTCGTAATCGGTTTAATCAGCGGCACTTCAGTGGATGGGGTTGACGCAGCACTAGTTGATATTTCTGGCTCTACTACAGACTTGCAAGTCACCTTGATAGCTGGAGAAACTATTGCCTATCCCTCGACCCTACGTGAACAAATTTTGGCAGTCTGTGCGGGTGTAGCATTGCCGATCGCTGAGTTGGCAGCCTTAGATGACGCGATCGCCCACCATTTTGCCCAAGCCGCCCTCACCATTCAAACCGGGCACCCCACCGCCGAACTGATCGGCTCCCACGGACAAACCGTCTTTCACAGACCCGCAGGGCAGGTGCAGAGTACGGAGTTAGATCCCCGATCGCCCCCCCTCGGCTATAGTTTGCAATTGGGACGCGGAGACGCGATCGCCCATCACACAGACATCACCACCATCAGCAATTTTCGGGCAGCAGATATTGCGGCGGGTGGTCACGGTGCGCCTATGGTTCCTAAAATTGATGCCTATTTGTTTGGGCAACCCCACCAATCAAACTGTGTGCAAAATATTGGTGGCATTGGCAACCTTGCCTTTGTACCTGCGGTTGATCCTCACAAAGATTGGCAGTCAGAGGTTTTAGGCTGGGATACAGGACCCGGCAACAGCTTACTGGATTTAGCAGTGCAGCGGCTGAGTCAGGGAGCCAAAACCTACGACCATAATGGTCACTGGGCGGCATCTGGGCAGATTAATCACTCGTTGGTGGATCGCTGGCTTCAGCATCCTTTTTTCCACCAGCCGCCGCCCAAATCAACTGGGCGAGAACTGTTTGGGGTTGCATACCTGAATCAATGTCTGGCTGACTGCGGCAATAACGGTATAGGCGAAGCGGCGGATATTTTGGCAACTCTGACTGAATTGACTGCTGCTTCCATTACCCACAGCTACCAAACCTTTTTACCTAGCCTCCCCGATCGCGTTTTACTGTGTGGCGGCGGCAGCAAAAACCAGTACCTTAAGCAGCGAATCCAAGCCCGACTTAACTTAATTCCCGTATTAACAACCGATGATGTGGGCATTAGTGCCGATTTCAAAGAAGCGATCGCCTTTGCAGTTCTGGCATACTGGCGGTTACACCAGATCTCCGGAAACCTCCCCGTCGTTACCGGAGCAACCCACCCCGTTCTTCTCGGCGAAATCCACGTAGGCAAGTAGGGATTCAGAGGGCAGGAGTCAGATGAAATCAACTCCCCACTCCGTACTCCCCACTCCTCATCATTTCCCTTTTCCGATCTACCTGTTAGTGTTGTAGATGCGTGATAGCGTTGGTTACCAATTGAACCAGCATGGCAGTTTGCTGTTGAACTGAAGGATAACGTTGTGGCTCATACCTTTTTAATACAGCCAGGACGCTGGACAATGCAAGGGCACTGGCTAGAGCGGAACGGTATGCCAGTCTCGGTACTTGGTAAAACCTTAGTGGCTTGGAGCCGAGATGATTACTGGTTCACAATGGTAACAAAGCTAACTTTTCCAAATAGTGAACGCGAAGAGATTGCACTTCAGTATCGGGGGCGGCTAGATGCAGGAGAACGTCAATATACATTTGTCTTGCAACACAGCTTATTAGGGCGGGTGGAAGGAGAAGGATGGGTTGCTCAGGAGTCCATTGTACAGCGATATTGGGTGTTGGGCGATCGCCAGCGACGGAGCGGGTTTGAAACGATGTATCGGGTTGAGGAAAACAAATATTATCTCTCCAGTGGCATCATGGCGGGGCATTATTTAACCAGTACGATGGAAGTAACCTTAGAACGGCAACTAGAGTAAAAGACTTAAAGTGGATGAGTTGGTCAGCGATCGCATTACTAATAAAACTGTCAAAATGAGTCATTACCCCGCTTTGCGGGATTACTAGCAAACAGAGCATATCTCAATCTTTATGTGCTTCAGTTTTTTAAGTTTTCAACCAGGTAATTATTTAGATAAAGCATCATCTTATAAACTGGCTACTGGCTACCCTAAAGCTATTTTGCTCACATCGATAATGTTTCCAGGGCGAGGCTTTCATCGTTGGCTGCTTGTATGACAACAGACCCCCACATCGGACACTTACTTTCCAACCGCTACCAGTTGGTTGAACTGGTAGGAAAAGGAGCTATGGGAAGGGTATATCGTGCTGAAGACGTTTTACTGGGCGGAGTTATTGCCGTTAAATTTTTGTCTCAAGCACTGATAGTAAACGACAGGTTACGCGAGCGGTTCAAATTTGAAGCTCAAACCTGCGCCCAATTAGGACAAAAAAGCATTCATATCGTTCGAGTGACCGATTATGGCATTAACGAAGATGATGTGCCTTTTTACGTGATGGAATATCTTCAAGGATCAAGCCTTAGCGAAATCATTAGCACGCAAACTCTGTTGCTACCTCGGTTTCTGAGCCTTGCCCGTCAAATTTGTCTAGGCTTACAGTGCGCTCATCAAGGCATCTTAAGGGATGCCCAACTGCGTCCCATCATTCATCGAGATATTAAACCCAGCAATATTTTGGTAAGCCAAAATGCCCTGTTAGGCGAGTTGGTTAAAATTTTAGACTTTGGAATTGCCAAGTTGCTTCAGGAAGATAGCGGGCAAACCAGTTCCTTTATGGGAACCCTGCCTTACTCTTCTCCGGAGCAGATGGAAGGGCAAGATTTGGATGCTCGCTCAGATATTTATAGCCTCGGCATCATGATGTTTGAGATGCTGACGGGCAAAATGCCGCTACAAGCAGAAACTCACACGTTTGGTGCTTGGTACAAAGCCCATCATACCAAATCGCCACGCACCTTCAAATCAGTGAATCCCAGCTTGAAGGTGCCCAATGCCTTAGAAAACTTGGTAATGGGATGTTTGGAGAAAAAGTCAGCCAATCGTCCCCAATCGATCGCCGAGGTTTTGAAAGCGCTTGAACCACTGGAGCAGCGCTACAGCGCCAATCATCACATTGGCACTCGTATTAGCGAAGCACTAGCCAAAAAAAATCTGCCTGAAGAGCGATCTCGACCCGTTACGCCCTCTCCCTCTGGCAATCTTGTCTCTCAGGCAACGTGGCCTAAAGATAAGCCTGTCGCTCAAATTGTATTTCCTCAAATTTTTTCGACGGGCAAAGAAAGTCTGCCAACAATTTGGGTAATGCTGCCCCAAAAGGAGATTCATAGCCTGCAAGTGAATCGAATTTATAACCGCATCTACAAAAATTTTCTATGTTCCATGTCGCCTCATCCCATGGTGTTATGGTTGACGGCAATTTACAATCGCTTTCATAGCCAAGAACAAGGACCTCGATGGTTGCGCTCTTACCTTGATATAAAGACTCCGTTTGGGCGAGAAATGCTCCGTTTGATGGGTGAGACAGGACAATACCAGATATTGTTGTTTGCCTTAGAAGATCCGCCTCAATGTGCCCATGCGATTACGATTACGATTCATCCTGCTCAATGTTCTTTGCTGAAGCAGTGGGCGATCGTTAGCCAATCTTCACCATCCGTTGGACAACCCAGCATGACGAAAAATCTGCTGCAAAACGAATTTGAGAAGCTCAAACCCAAAATAGTTGAGGATTTAGAAAACACCTCTAACACGTCGCCTTGGGCATAAAAAACGTTAAAAAGGTTTGAGAGAGTCATAAGACTGCCCACAAACCTTTTTAAATAAAAGTCATGAATTGCATTGCCAAAAGGCATTGAGCAGTTATGCTTCGCGTTTACGCATAGCCAACTTCTTACGACATGCCACGGCAATACCCGCTAGTGCCATACCTACCATGGTGGTGGGTTCAGGAGCGGCTTCCGCAGAGGAAGAAACCCCAACATTATCAATGTAAGCGCCTAACGTGTCGCGAGTTCCTTCATAGTTAAATTGCAAACGGGTCAAGGAACTAGTAGCGGTCACATTGGTGGTGAACATGTTCCAGAGAGTCTGGCTTCCACCTTGGCTGCCTTGAATAGTTTGCTTGAAGCTATCGCCAAACAGAACACTGAAGTTATTTTGAGCAGCAGCAGTGCCGGGACGAGCAGAGTAAGCAAAGGATAAGGTGTAGGTTTTACCGATTTCGGTGACCAAATCTTGGAATACCCCTAGAACAGATGCATTTTTGTTGTAGTCGTGGCTGTCTAGCTCAAGTAGGTTGCCGCCATCAAAAGCTTTGCCAGCGGCACCCCGTTGAATCTCAATTTTGCCACCATCGGTTGCTTTCCAACCTTCGATCGCGTTATAGGTGGCCCAACCGCCATTGCTGAGGGGCGTAGGAGTGCTTTCAAAGCTGCCGTTTTTGACCAGTTCACCCGCAGAAGCAGATTGAGCCATGCTCATGCCAGCGATCGCAGAAACTGTCAGAGCGGTAACGATAGAAAGTTTTTGGATGTTCATGGTGAGTTCTCGTGAATGGATGAGGTGAAAGGGTGCCAATCAGGTCTACACGTTGCTTGAAAGCGGTAATGCATTCATGATTGGCATCCTAGCTTTGTCCACTGAGAGATGTCTATCGTATCAACCGATACTTACTGAAGTTCAACATAACACTGGATTTGGATAAATCTTTTATCCAGAATGGTGAGTTTTCTCCGGATTTGGGAACTCTAAAGCTGTTTATAGCTAGCACTATTGCTGATCCCTCAGGATGCCGATTTCCAAGTACCGTGAAAGCCAATGGGCACGATCGCAGGTAGCGCCAAGCGACACACGGGTTCATCATCTAGATGGGCTGCATCAAAGATCCATACTTCGCTGGTGTTAGTACTAGCGGTGTAGACAACCGTTAAAATCCAGCCCTGCTCAGAATTTTGAGTATCCGGCGCGTAGATTGGTTCCATGGGATAGCGCTGAGCGCCCAAATTCGCCTCGGTTAAGGTGCCAGTTTGGTGATCAAAGCAGGCGATCGCGTCATAGACTTCACTTCGCACATCGGTTGTTTGACGATGAATCGAGAAATAGGTGTAGCGCGACGGTTGTCCTACGTCTTGGGGTTGAGTGACCGGAAACTCACAGCTTCGGTCTAAGACTTGCTGATGTTCAAGCACCTTGCCTGTTACCGGATCAAGTCGTAAGTGCCAGAAGGTGGCTACGGCAGCAGTTTGAATCGAACCCGTGGAGATTTCCTTTAAGCGCTGATTGGTTTGGAAGTCTTTGTAGCGACAAATTTCAATGGTTATGGAGCCATCAGGAAGTTCGTAACCATTGCCAAAGTGCCACTGATACCAAGGTTCTGTAGTGGTTCTGCTAACAACTTCCAGCGTTTCTTGATCTACCACTAAGATCTCAGTGCCTTTATCGGGCTGCCACAGAAGTGCATCGCTATAGCTTTTGATCCGGGCAATCAGTGGCAACACATTCAGGCGGACGGGCGGAATGCAGAAGATCAGATATTTTCCAGCGATCGCGAAATCATGGATCATCGGTAGCCCACTCAGCGGAATCGCATTTTGTCGCTGAATCTTGCCGCTGGCATCGCTGCAATAAACATGCAATAAACTTTTTGCGCCTGTGCTGACCCCAAAGTTAAAAATCGCGCCCGTTTTGGGATCACGTTTAGGATGAGCCGAATAGGGACGCTGCTCTAATCCATCCAAATTATCTAATCCAATCGTTTCCAGAGTATCCAACGTCAGCGCATGGGGTTCGCCGCCTTCCCACAGCGCCAGCAGTTTATCGGGCAACGCTATCACAGACGTATTTGCTGCATTTTTCACCTCTTTATTAAACCGCTGCCAGAGTGGACCCGCTGGCACTGTGCCATAGCTAGCTAGGATGAGTCGTCCCGCCTTTTCTTCAAGTTGATACCCGACGGTTTGCACATAGCGGTACACTCCGGTTGCCCCGGCATCGGTAAAGTGAACGCCCAAAATGCCGCCATCTCCATCAAACCAGTGACCCATACGCTGACCGCCGCGTTCTAGGGTGGCAGGACCATTGCGGTAGAGAGATCCGCGCAGTCCGGCAGGAATGGCACCGGATCGAACAGTTAGGGGTGTAGGAGCGAATTCTTGGGCGGGTTGAAGAACGACAGGTGCCCAAGCGGCAGTTTGAACGGGACGAAAGGTGGTTGTCATGGTTAAGAGTCCTAATGTGAAAGAGGAACTAGAAGGAGAGCCGCTACGGGAGTTACGTGCGATCGCGCTGGATAGATTGATTCAATCCAGATCAGCTAATCGCTTTAAGCCCGTACAATATGCAATTAGTTGCTTTACCCGATCTGATAATATGCGATAATTTGCATATGTCAATAGTTGCATATCATTTTGTGATTGGCTAAAAACGATGGCACTGGCTCATGCAATTCTCGCGCTTTTATTGGACTGTCCCTTCACTGGGTATGACTTGACTAAAACCTTTGCTGGCTCCATTGGCAGCTTTTGGAAGGCGACGCACCAACAAATTTATCGAGAACTTGCCAAGCTAGAAGAACAAGCCTGGGTTACGGTTGAAACCATTCCCCAAGCAGGTCGTCCGGATAGAAGGCTGTATAGCATTACTGATTTGGGTCGGCAGGCGTTTGTGGCATGGGCAACCCAACCCTGCGATGTGAGTACTGTGAAAGAAGAAATTTTGGTGAAAGTGTTTGCTGGGGCGATAGTCGGGATAGAACCCATTTGCCAGGAAATTCAGCGCCATCGTCAGCTTCATGCCGAAACCTTGGCAAATTATCGCCAAATAGAACAGCAGTTTTTTGCCGAACGCGATCACCCGTCTAAAGACCAAATCTTTCCCTATCTCACCCTGCGGCGCGGCATCCGCTATGAAATCGACTGGATTGAATGGTGCGACGAAGCAACTGAATGTTTGATGAAAGGTGAGAGGCAAGAGGCGAGGGGCGAGGGCAGGGTTAATTCATTGTATGAGTAGGAAAAGGGCATCTATATCATGGGCAACACGACGTTGAGCTTTGGTG
>QBMH01000246.1 GCA_003249025.1 Leptolyngbya sp.
GGGGACTATTGGGGATTGAAAGCAGATTAGCGATCGTCGAGATTGGCAAAAGTGCCTGGAAGCGCACTGTGCAGAGGTGAAGGGGTATCGAGTGGTATGAAGGGAGGATGCTAATCCGTATCGACTGAAGTTAGTGCAAGCTTTGCGTCGTCAGAAGACCGAGAAAGAGCAGGACTCAGATTAAGCAAATCTGCTTAATTTAACTATTTTTAATTCAGGATTTGGATAATAGCGATTAGGTATCTGTTGGATTGCCCTGAGTCAGTAGGAGAAAGCCTGTGATTGAGTTGGTTAAGCTAATCGATGTCATTGTCGGGTTTGCCAGCCCCGTTGTGCGAAACAAGCTTCAGCGTAATGAGCTGGTGATCAAGCTACTGAAGCAAATTAACCTCGATCCTGATCATCCCCCGGCAGATTTCACAGCCGTTTACCAGTACACCCTGGTTGAGTATGGCATCGGTAAGCCAAGACCCATGCTAGAGATTTTCCGTCAGTTGGAGATCCAAGATGTCTTTCGCAAGGCACTCGATCAAAACAATCCGGGGCTGCTGCTGCAAGAAGGCGAGAGGTTTCTGTCAAGCCATACCTTGGGTGATCAAATTCGGGAGCTAGGCATTGATGCCAGACGAGAGTTTTATCAGTTTGCCGCTATTTTTATCGAAATTGCTAAGCGCACTCGCACTCCGGCTGAAGTATTGACGAATCAAAGGTTAGAGTCGCTAAATCAGCAAATTGGCACGGTTCAGGAACGGTTGACTCGGTTGCCCACGTTAGAAGGAATGCGAACAGAGATAGCTCGGCTTGCCGCCCAGAGTTTAGCTTTACCAGCGGCTGAGTCCCAAGATCAGCAATGTAGAGCCTTTGCGCTGGCGCAACAGATGAAAGGTTGGTTCGAGACTTTGGGCTACCGCTTTGAGACCCATGAAGTTTGGCAGAACGATTATTTTGAGTGGGTGATTAATATTCCGGTACGGCGGGGACGGTACGATCGCATTCTAGTGCGCGGTATGGAGGGCGCGGCTGAGATTGGCGATGTGGGAATGCTGCGTCAATCGGTGGAACAGCAGCACACCGATGAAGGTTGGCTGATCACGACACGACGGATTAGTCGAGCGGCACGCGATGAAGTTGAGAAATCTGAAAACGCCCATTTGGGCTGCTACACCTTTGATGAATTGCTGGATCAAGATGCTGACTTTAGCGGCTACCTGAATTGGCTAGAGGCAGAGATTCAACAGCGGCAGATTGAACAGAAGTATGTGCCGCTGGCTTGCACGAAAGAAGAATTAGACCCGGTGACACAGCAACGCATTGCGGTGAGTCGCTACGACGATCGCGATGGCTGGATCGATGGCTACATTGACCAATGGTTAGATGATCCGGCAAAGGAGCATATTTCCGTCTTGGGTGAGTTTGGCACTGGGAAAACCTGGTTTGCGCTGCACTATGCCTGGGTTGCCCTGCAACGCTATCGGGATGCCCAAAAACGTGGGGTTGATCGTCCGCGTCTGCCATTGGTCATTCCCTTGCGCGATTATGCTAAAGCGGTGAGTGTGGAGTCGTTGTTTTCCGAGTTCTTCTTCCGCAAGCACGAGATTCCGATTCCCGGCTATTCAGCATTCGAGCAACTCAACCGTATGGGCAAGCTGCTGCTGATCTTTGACGGCTTTGATGAGATGGCAGCACGGGTTGATCGCCAGGAAATGATCAATAACTTTTGGGAATTGGCAAAAATCGTTGTGCCCGGAGCAAAGGTGATTTTGACCTGTCGCACAGAGCATTTTCCAGAAGTCAAGGAAGGACGGGCGCTACTGAACGCGGAACTCAAAGCCTCAACCATCAACCTAAACGAAGATACGCCTCAGTTTGAGGTGCTAGAACTGGAGAAATTTGACGATGAGCAAATTCAGCAAGTCTTGAGGTTGCAGGCATCTCCAGAGGTAGTGCAGCAGGTGATGAATAACGCGCAATTGCTTGATTTGGCGCGTCGCCCAGTCATGACAGAGTTGATTCTGGAGGCGCTGCCGGATATTGAAGCGGGTAAACCTGTGGATATGTCGCGGGTGTATCTGTATGCCGTGCGGCGCAAAATGGAGCGTGACATCAAGGAGGAGCGCACGTTTACCTCACTGGCAGAAAAGCTCTATTTCCTATGCGAGTTGTCCTGGGAAATGTTGAGTAGCGATCGCATGAGCCTCAATTATCGCGAGTTTCCCGATCGCATTCGCCGTTTATTTGGTTCGGTAGTTCAGGAAGAAAAAGACCTGGATCATTGGCACTACGACATGATGGGGCAGACGATGCTGATCCGCAATGCCGATGGCGACTATATGCCAGCTCATAGATCGCTCTTGGAGTTCTTTGTCGCCTATAAGTTTGCCGCTGAATTAGGGGCGCTGGCTCCTGATTTTTTAGATCTGGCAAAGGCACAATCTTGCTTAGATGCCAGTAGAGAGCCACAAGATTACACTTGGTCTAGCTACTTTCAGCGGGAACTAGACGAGGAGGGAAGAAGTAGAGCGGTAACTCCGCTGAAAAGCCTTGTGAGTGAAGATTTTGAGAGATTGCGATTGGGAATAGGGAAAGTCCCATTATCAAAAGCAGTAATTGATTTGCTATTGCCAATGTTGGCTTCTAATATCTACTCAGATCAAAAGGCTTTTATTGAAATTCTTAAAGCAACTCAGGACAAAACTGAAGCAGAAGTTGGGTATGTGGGTGGCAACGTAGCAACCCTACTGGTCAAACTTGATAAAGGAAGTTTAGAGGGCGAAAATCTTTCTCATACCGTCATTATTGACGCTGACCTAGCAAGTGCCAGCCTATGCAATGTTAACTTTACTGGAGCCAATCTCAGAGATTCTAGCTTTACTCAGTGTTTAGGAAGCGTACTATCAGTGGCATTTACCGTAGATGGAAAGACTTTAGTTACGGGTGATACGAACGGAGAGATTCACTTATGGCGAGTACAAGACAGTGAACGACTGTCTACCTTTAAGGGACACACTGACTGGGTACGATCAATTTCATTGAGTTCTAATGGTCAATTACTAGCAAGTGGAAGTAACGATCGGACAATAAGATTATGGAATATTCATACCGGTGAGTGTCTCAAAATTTTACAAGGACATTCAGATTGGCTCCGAGCAGTAACCTTTAGTCCAAATGGACGAATTCTAGCCAGTAGTGGCGGCGATCAGACGATTCAATTGTGGAATATTGATACAGGTGAGTGTCTGAAGATTTTGCAAGGACATACTGCTTCGGTGCAATCCGTTGCCTTCAGCCCTGATAGTCAGTTACTTGCTAGCTGTGGCGGTTGGGGTGATCAGACCATACGACTTTGGAACATTCACACAAATAAGTGTTTGAGAGTTTTACAAGGACATATTGATTCAGTTACTTCGGTAGCATTCAGCCCTGATGGTCAACTGCTAGTTAGCTGCGGTAGCAACGATGATCGAACATTACGTCTATGGAATGTCCAAACAGGCGAATGTCTGAAAACTCTTGAAGGACATACTGCTTCTGTCCGTACAGCAAACTTTAGTTCAGATGGTCAATTACTGGCGAGTGGTGGCTTTGATCAAACCATACGACTCTGGGATATAGATACCGGGGAGTGCCTAAAAGTCCTGCAAGGTCACTCTAACTGGGTTCGCTCAATTTGCTTCTCTCCTAACAACCAAATTATTGCTAGTGGTGGAGATGATCAGACTGCAAGATTGTGGGATAAGTCTAGTGGTCAGTGTTTTAAGACTCTCCAAGGCTATCATCACCTTGTCTTGTCTGTAGCCTTTAGTTCAGATGGTCAAACATTAGCGAGTGGAAGTGATGATGGGAAACTCAGATTGTGGGATATGAACACATATAGTTGTTTCCAAACCTTGCAAGCAAACAATGATTGGGTATCGAGCTTAAGTTTTAGCCCTGATGGACAGATTTTAGCGAGTGGAAGTTCTGATAAAACTATTAAGCTTTGGAACTTAAAGACCAATGAGTGTTTGAGAACACTACAAGCAGGAAACAATAGTTGGGTAACGCCTATCGCCTTTAGTCCTGATGGTTTCACGCTTGCAACTTCTTCTGAAAGCACGATTAAGCTTTTGGACAGCAAGACTGAGCTGTGTCTAAAATCTCTGCAAGGTCACACCGAACGGATAAAAACGCTTGTTTTCAGTGCAAATGGTCGAATTTTGGCAAGTGGTAGTGATGATAAAACTGTAAAGCTTTGGGATTGTCTTACGGGTCAGTGCTTAAATACGATGAGGGGTCATTCTGATCGAGTGTGGTCAATTGCTCTTAGTTCTAATAATCAATGCTTAGCAAGTGCCAGCGCTGACGGAACAGTGAAATTATGGAATGTTACAACTGGCGAATGCATTAAGACTTTACAAGAACATAGCAATCAAGTCAGAGCAGTTACTTTCAGTCCGAATGGTCAAATTCTTGCTAGTAGCAGTTATGACAGGACAATAAAGTTATGGGATATCAAAACTAGTGAGTGCCTAAAAACACTACAAGGACACAGTAATTGGATAGTATCCCTTACTTTCAAACCAGATGGGCAAGTTTTAGCGAGTGGTAGTGAAGATGGGACAATTAGGCTATGGGATATGCAGACAAACACCTGTTTTCAAGTGCTTAGACCTAAAAGACCTTATGAAGAGATGAATATCACAGGTGTGAAAGGCTTGACTGAATCAGAAAAAGCCACTCTGAAAGCATTAGGGGCAATCGAGCATTAAAAAATTCAGTTCAACCGTTCCACTGCCTCTGTCCAGTTTTCAATGCCTGTTCTCGTAGGAACCTCATTTATAAATGCCCAAATATTCCACTTATGCAGCAAGCTCGTACGCGGCGATCAAGCCTAAACGGTTTGGGATGAAATGATTCAGTGCGCCGACTCAGTGAAGAAAACTCAACTGATCGCAGATCTGAGAGCCTATTGCCAACTTGATACCCTAGCAATGGTTACGATTCACGAAACATTGTCTCAGTTCGCCTCTGTCCCTAATGCTGATGTAGGCTGAATCATTCATCAGAAGCCTCATCAATCCCATGGTTAATGAAGAGAGCAGAAACCTTCGTGTCAAGGGCTTTCGCTAACTTTTGGATGTTTTCCAGAGAGGGATTGCGATCGCCCCTCTCAATATCCGAAATGTAGTTGCGATGCAGTCCTGCCCGTTCTGCCAGCTCTTCTTGAGAGAGGTCAATTTCGTAATCGTGAGGGTCAGCAATATCCCACCTCGGATCTTGACAATAAGGATGATTAGTCATATTTATTCACCCCATAGCAATCTTGCTGCTGCATCTCGTAATCTTCTAAAAAGCTGAGTAATAATCTGTCAGGTATGCCGCACATTCTTGTGTTGTCTATAGCTCAATCTCCAAAATACTTGCTGCACGAGCTTTTTACTTTGTTGACGATTTCTACAAAGATCGAAGTTAAAACCCTTCTACTTCTGTAACAAACCAGAAACAGTTGACGAGCTATACGAGTTCTGCCAATGAAGCACAGAAATACCTAGTAGTCCTATGCTTAGCATTATGCAAGCTATAGATATTGAGTTGGTTAAAGATGGATTAATTGCGAATCCAGATTTTGCATATTTGTGGGCATCAGGCTCCCGTCGAGCGCCTTGTCTTGCAAAAGGCGCGCTGGTTTGATCTTCAGGCTTAAATCTTTCTAGCTCTTTCCGCCAGGGAGGGAGGTCATCGTCCATCCCCACACTGTATGTTATCTGTTCCTCTCGCGAGTCAATCTCTCGCTCAAAGCGAGGGATTTTCAGCTCTGGAGCCTTCTTGTCAAAGGAGTAACGAGATACCTCTGGGGCGCTAAGCGGAGCAACGTCGCTGCAACAACAACATTTGCAGCAGTGATTACAGGGGATCAGTTTTGAGTCTTTACCTTCGGGCTTGACTTGCTCCCCAAAAATCTGTTTCCCGGTTTGTTTACCTGCTTCGCTACCGAGTCCGCGCGCAAACCCAGAGGCAGCTAACTCAATAAGTGTTATGGGATTCATTGCACGCCTCGGTTGCAAAATGAATATTTCCCTAAGTATGGCTTAAATTTTGTAAGCAAGGCATTAGTACAGCTAGACTCGGTAAAGCGTACGCCACTTCAGGAGCAATTCGTTAATCAAAACAACCTTTAAACGTAGAGCTACTGTCCTATCAACGTTACCGAAATTGTTTTGCCTGTTGATTTACAGACATACCCTTGCTTGACTGGTTTGATGTTAGACCATTTAACAGTTCCAAGTTCTTCAACACTGTTGCCCGTCATACCCATCATAAGATCCCCTTTGCAGCCCTCCCTTCTATTCGTTTTGGCTGAAGGTACGCTGAAATCCTCAAAGTAACCAAAAAAACTGGCTCGACCTGTTGGGCATCCCACAACTTTTTGTACAAAAAATCTACCTCGATACTTTGTATTTTCAGATTGAGTTGTGTATGTAATGACACCAGGTTTAGATTGGCACCCTCTACTATAAGCGTCGTTAAAGATGGTCATTTGGTTGCGGCTAACCCAAGTTATACTGTCAGCGAAAGCAGGAGCTGCTGCAATTATTGCCAAAGCAGGCAGTAAGGCTTTGCAGAAAATAGACACACGGGCACTAGACATTAGTTTTTAACCTTAAACAATTCAGAAGTAGAAACAAGCGTTGTGTTTCTATTAGTTTTAGAGTTCCCAATCTTTGCTCATTTCCACAGTGAACTGTCCTGGAAGGATCATTTCAAGCGAATCTGTCACTCTAGTTTGCCAAGCCTTTTGCTCTAGAAAATTAACAACTACAAGAACATCGAAAATGAATTGACCAGCGATGAGGATGATAACGAGCCTACGGGTCATGAGTAGATGCTCTATTTGAGGACTGTCCTAGAGTGCCCTTGCCTTACAATTTATACTGAACAATTCAGGATATTAGTGTAAGAGAGTGGATGATAGGAGGATTGGAACCGTAGCTCTCCAAACTTTTGCTTAACCTGGATCATTATCAAATCGCTTGCTTCAAGATGAGCTTGGTAATAGGCTTCAATTTCTTCTGATAGCGGCTACTTCGCCTTACTTGCCAAACTGATTAATTTTTTGTCTGGCTTCACGCTATAAAAATCCATCAGTGAAACTAGTGTTGTATCAATTTTTAGTTGATGGGTAAAGACGATGTAATTTCACCCGT
>QBMH01000247.1 GCA_003249025.1 Leptolyngbya sp.
CGTGTTTGTGGGTGCTAGGATGACCGCAGAGCCGACATTCCATAGTTTGTGCTTAAAAGTAGAGGTCTCTCTACTTTACTCCACCCACCATGCTTTGACGCACAACCGTCTTTTGCACCACGTCTCACACCAACTGATATATCTGATCGTTACTCAAATTCAAACAATATCCATTCTGATCATCAAGACCTTATGAATCAGCAAGACGACGGTAAACCTCCTCCCGCTCCCGCTCTGAGGCTAAGTATGCATCCCAGACTTCTTTGCGAACTGAGGATTCAGATTGTTGAGCTTTTAGATCGCGCACATATTCCAAAATTGCTGGCAGTGCAGATTCAGGAATTTCGTCTAATGCTTGAATAATCAGGTCTCTCGTCGTCATGCAGTTGTGAGGTGATTTGATGCCATTTTACTTGATTTTATCTAGTCAGTTTGAAGAACGATCGCGGTTCAAATTATGCTGAGTGCCATGATTCAATGGGCGATCGCCCGTCGTTGGCTAGTGATTTTGGGTGCCATGATCCTGACCATCTGGATCTTCCGCACCATTAGTCAGATGCCGCTGGATGTGTTTCCCACCTTTGCCCCGCCGCAAGTGGAAATTCAAACCGAAGCACCCGGACTCGCGCCCGAAGAAGTAGAATCACTGGTGACATTGCCGATCGAGAGCGCCATCAATGGTACACCAGGAGTTTCAGCAGTTCGGTCTTCCAGTGCGGCAAGTATTTCAGTGGTGCGAGTGGTGTTCAACTGGGGCACGGACATTTATCAAGCAAGACAGTTGGTGACAGAGCGATTACAGTCGGCTCAAAGTAAGCTGCCAGCAGGGGTTGAAACTCCACAGATTGCTCCGATCAGTTCGCCCATCGGCACGATTGTCACCTACGCTTTCACCTCCAAAACCACTGACTTGATGGACGTGCGGCGGATTGTCGATTGGCAAGTCACCAACCGTTTGCTGGCAGTGCCGGGAGTCACGCAAGTCATCGTGTTTGGCGGGGATGTACGGCAATATCAAGTGTTGGTCGCGCCAGAAAAACTCCAAGCGTTCAACGTCTCTCTACAAAATGTATCAGAAGCAGTGGCAGCCGCAAATGTGAATGCACCGGGCGGGTATTTGATTACACCCGATCGCGAAAAATTGATCCGAGGCATTGGGCGGATTGAAAACATTGAAGCCTTGAAGCAATCGGTGATTATTGCCCGGAATGGCACACCCGTCAGAATTACCGATGTTGCCGATGTCAAAATTGGGGCAGCCGTGAAGCGGGGAGATGCCAGCGTCAATACTCAGAAAGCGGTCGTGGCGATCGTCAATAAACAACCTCAAGCCGACACGCCCACCGTGACCCGCGCCGTGGAAGCGGCAATGGCAGAAGTGCAAGCCGGATTACCAGCAGGAATTCACGTAGCGACGACGTTTCGCCAGGAGACTTACATTGAGGCGTCAACTGAAAATGTACGAGAGGCATTAATCGAGGGCAGCATTATCGTTGCTCTGATCCTGATTCCGTTCTTGATGAATTGGCGCAACTTAGCAGTGTGTTTAGCGGCTCTGCCTTTGTCCTTATTAATCGGTGTATTGGCGCTTAACTGGCTCGGACAAGGGTTGAACACGATGACCCTGGGCGGTTTGGCGGTGGCGATCGGGTCTGCGGTGGATGACGCGATCGTCGATGCCGAAAATGTCTACCGTAATCTGCGGGAAAACAAGTATTCGCCGAATCCTAAACCCGTTTTAGACGTAGTGTTTGAGGGCTGTCAAGAAGTGCGCGACTCTGTGTTTGGAGGCACGATTATTACCGTCGTCGTCTTCTCACCCATCTTTGCGCTCACGGGGGTCGAAGGCAGCATTTTCATCCCCATGGGATTGGGCTACTTGGCGGCAGTCTTGGCTTCTACCGTCGTCGCCCTGACCGTCACCCCTGCTCTCTGCGCGATTTTGCTACCCTACGGTCGCCTGCCTGAGCGAGAACCCTGGGTTGCCCGATTCTTCAAACGAATTTATCTGTCGCTACTGACGTTTTCGATGCGGCGATCGCTCCTTATTTTAAGTATCGCAGCGGCAAGTTTGGTGGCGGCAGCGATCGTGATGCCATCATTTGGGCGGATCTTTCTACCAGAGTTTCAGGAGCAATCGCTGGTCAATACTTTGCTGCTCTATCCCGGCTCGTCGTTGGAAGCGACAAACAGTGCCGCCTCGGTGCTGGAATATAAGCTGAAAGATAATCCTCGCTTTCAAACTATTCAAGTGCGATCGGGACGCGCAGCAGGAGATGCCGATGCCGCAGGCGTGAACTTGGCTCATCTGGATGTGGAGTTGAGCGAGATGGGAATGAAAAACCGCAAAGCCAGCGTGGAGTTGCTGCGGCAAGAATTTGCCAAAGTGCCGGGGGCAGCGCCAAATGTGGGCGGCTTTATCTCCCACCGGATGGATGAAGTATTGTCGGGAGTACGCAGCGCGATCGCGGTCAAAATCTTTGGACCTGAACTAGATCAACTCCGTACCCTCGGACAGCAGGTGAATGATGCCATGCGATCGGTGGCAGGCGTGGTCGATCTCCAGCTTGAACCCCAAATTCCAGTCGAGCAAATTCAGATTCGGTTCGATCGCGCTGCCGCTGGACGCTACGGCTTAACCATTGGGCAACTCTCAGAAACGATCGAGACGGCGCTGAATGGGCGAGTGGTTTCGCAAGTGTTAGATCAACAACAAACCTTTGATCTGATCGTATGGCTCAAGCCTGAAGCCCGCCAAAGTTTGGAGACGATCGGCAACTTAGTCGTTGATACACCCAGTGGCAATAAGATTCCGCTGGCGCAGGTGGCACAGATTCAAGAGGGCACGGGACCGAACACGATCAACCGTGAAAATGTTTCTCGCTTAATTGTGGTCGCCGCCAACGCCCAAGGGCGAGATTTGCGATCGGTCGTGAATGATATTCAAGCGAAAGTAAAGCAGCAAGTTCCAATTCCACCCGGCTACTACATCCAGTACGCGGGACAATTTGAAGCTGAAGAACGCGCCAGCCAGAATATTCTGATTTTTAGCGCGATCGCCTTCGTCGTCATCACCATCATCATGTATCTCTCGGTCAAATCGGTTGCTTCCACTGCCATGATCATGATTAACCTGCCGCTGGCACTGGTGGGTGGCGTGATTGCGGTGGCGCTGACCGGAGGCATCTTATCGATCGCCTCGCTAGTAGGGTTTGTCACCCTGTTTGGGATTGCCACTCGAAACGGCTTGCTGCTGGTAGACAACTACAACACCAAATTTGCCGCCGGAATGCCGCTCAAAGACCTGCTGGTTCAAGGATCGATGGAACGACTCAATGCGATTCTGATGACGGCGTTTACCTCAGCCTTAGGATTAGCGCCCTTGGTGATCGCAGGCGGACCCGGAAAAGAGTTGTTGCAACCTTTATCAATCGTCGTTCTAGGTGGACTCTTCACCTCTACCGCCCTGACGCTGCTGGTGTTACCCGCGTTCTATGCCAGATTTGGCAAATATCTATTGCCCAAGCAGGCAGTGGTCGAGAACGGCAAAGTTTTGCAGCCAGAAATGGAGCAAATCCAGAGAAACGTTTAATCGTTGCAGTCAACAGTTTGATTCATCAACCAGGAGAAAAATCAATGCAATTGAAAATGAGTGTAACGGTAATTTCGGCGATCGCGCTGCTCTTGTTAAGTGCTTGCAGCAGTGGCAATCAAACAGCGAATACTAGCAGCCCTGCGACGAGTCCCAGTCCGGCGATCAGTCCGAGCGCGTCTGGCGGCGAGGCGATGTCTACCTCAAGCAAAAGTGATCATAGCGAAGGCGCACCCCAAGGTGGACAGGTGGTTGAAGTGGGTAACTATCACTTGCAGTTTGTGCCTGAGAAAGAAGCCAACACTGCCCACCTGGATTTCTATTTACTCAAAGGGGATCAGCACAAAGCGGTTCCCAACGCAAAAGTGACGGCTCAAGTGCAACTGCCCGATGGTAGCCAAAAGTCGTTGGCGATGATCTACGATCCGGCGGAGAAGCACTATACGGCAAAATTACCCAATGCGGCACCCGGACCCTATAAAGTTGTCATCCTCTCGGATGTTGACGGAAGTAAAGTGAATGGACGATTTAGTTTTACTCAGTAGAAACGTCTGCTTGGGCAATGGCGATCGCCATTTCATTCTGGTTTCATCCCAACCTGCCAACCTGAAGTTAGAGGCTTTGTGCCGAAACGAGTTTCTAATTGACTTCAGGAGACCACTTCAATGAAACGATTTATTCAGATTACTACACTTGTTTTGATCCTAGCAGCAGCAATTCCGGCAGCGGGTGCTACTGAGAAAAAATGTACTGGAGCTGCGGCTCATGCGAAGCCTCCAGTGCCTAACTATCCTAGTCATATCCGAAATGTGGTTTGGCGCAATCAGCAGGCACTCTGCCAAGCCCAAGTTTCTACTGCTGGCTCCAGTCAGATAAAGTCTAGTAACCCCGAAGCAATTCCATTGGGTTCCGTTCAAACTCAACCTCAAACTCAAAAGCAGTAAGTGACGCTCTGGTGAGTGGGTGGGGTTGATGTTGCTAACCTCTCCCAGCCCTAATCGATGCTGGGAGCTTTTATCTGGCAACAAAATTCATCTTGATTTTAGATAATGCTGTCACAGTAATAACTAGATAGCTTTTGTAGACGACCTATATGCGAGTGTTGCTGGTTGAAGATGAGCCTGACTTAGGAGAAGCAATTCGGCGGGTGCTGAGTCGAGAAAAGTATGTTGTGGATTGGGCGCAGGATGGCAACGAAGCTTGGGACTACCTGGACACGCACTGGGTTGAATACACGATCGCGATCATCGATTGGATGTTGCCTGGAATCACCGGGATTGAGCTATGTCAACGATTGCGATCGCACAATAATCCATTACCTGTGTTGATGTTGACGGCAAAAGATCGAATTGAAGATAAAGTAATTGGGTTAGATGCTGGAGCCGATGATTACCTGGTGAAACCGTTTGGCATGGCAGAACTGCTAGCCCGAATGCGCGCACTGCAACGGCGATCGCCCCAGCTTCAACCCGCTCAACTTCAAGTCGGCAACCTTGTTTTAGACTATGGCACCTACACCCTTCACTATCAACATCAAAATCGTAGCCAAGAAATTCCATTAACCACCAAAGAATTTCAAGTGCTGGAATATTTTATGAAACGTCCTGGGCAAATTATCACAAGCCAGCAATTTATTAATCAGCTTTGGGAAATTGGGGCAGAGCCAACCAGCAATGTGGTCGCTGCCCAAATCCGTCTGTTGCGACGCAAACTGGCTGAAACCGGGGATGATGGTTTTGTAGAAACCGTTCACGGAATGGGCTATCGATTCAACAGTTCCCATGCACGACAATAAACCGTTTAATCAATCCCGCCGACGGTTAGCAGGGAGCTATGCCGCCGTTATGGGTATTATCCTCAGTCTTTGCGGAGTGACTGCTTATCAAATGCTTGCCTATGCTCACTGGCAGGCGATCACTCAAGAGTTAAAGTCTGTATCAGGCACACTACATGACAATTTGGAATCCAAGCTAATGCAGCCGGGGCAGCTTAGTGCGGCAGTAGAGCAAGCTTTGCCAGGATTGTGCATTATTGGCAAAAACTGCACCAATCAGCCGAGCGATCGCCATATTCTCGGCATCGTTCGCCAAGGAGACTACTACATCCGCTTTCTAGATCAATCCGGTCGAGTCGTTGCGGTGCTGGGACAACCCCCCAAAGGACTCCCAATTTACTTACAGCAAGAGCAGCAAACTTTAAAAACTCAAACAGGAACCCGCTATCATCAAATCTCACTGCTATTGAAAGCCACCGATCGCTCACCGTGGGGTTATATGCAGATTGGGCGATCGCTGAAAGAATATGATGATCACTTAGCACTGCTGAAACTATTGGGACTGTTGGGTTTACCGATCGCCATGCTGCTCGTGGGGGCTGCCAGTTGGGGATTAGCAGGATTAGCAATGCAGCCGATTTATCAGTCCTATAAACAAATGCAGCAGTTTACCGCCGATGCTGCCCATGAACTCCGCACTCCCGTCGCCGCCATTCGGGCGATCGTGGAAGCGACCCGCGATAGCAACCCGTTAACTGAGCAAGAGGCACAGGCAACCTTAGCTGGGATTGAACGGCAAAACACCCGGTTGGCGCATTTAATCCAAGACCTGCTGCTACTCTCCCGTATGGAACAGAACACACTGACGACAACCCAACATCCTTGCTGTTTGAATGAATTAGTTGAGGATGTAGTAGAAAGTCTGTCTGTCCTAGAAATCGCTGCCCACGTCAAACTATTGACCCAGATCCAAGTTTTTGAACCACTGTACGTGATGGGCGACGAAAATCAACTCTGTCGCTTAGTTTCTAACCTGATCACAAACGCACTGCAATACACTCCAGCAAACGGCAAAGTCACGGTCATTTTGGAACGAGCGGATCAATATGCTCGGATCTCTGTTCAAGACACTGGAATCGGCATCGCGCCTGAAGAGCAATCTCGCATTTTTGAACGCTTTTACCGAGTCAACAGCGATCGCTCTCGCCACACTGGAGGAGCCGGTTTGGGATTGGCAATTGCCAGGGCGATCGCTCAAGCCCACCATGGCACATTAAGTGTTTCCAGCGAGTTGGATCAGGGAAGCCTGTTCACCTTGGCACTGCCACTCATCTTCTTTTCACTGGAGACTCTAAAGCCTTAAGCCACACCATGTTGCTTGAAGCAAGCTTGTAGGCGTTTCCAGCCATCTTCTGCGGCTTGCGGGCGATAGTCCGCAAAGAAGGCATGGGGAGCTTCTGGATAAACCACAATCTGGGAAGGTGCCGAAAGCTCTTTAAACGCCGATCGCCTCTGCCTGTAGCACCCATGTCCTGTTCAATCCCGGTAATCATAAAACGGCTGAGGATTACTCCAAACGGTACGGCGAAAAAGAAGTGGGGAGCATGTCACCTTTGCATGAAGAGCCAAAATCGTTGAGGATAGGAGCATTCACCTGTTAGAACTGCCATCCCTATGACACCTGAACAAGCACAAGCGCTCAAAGGATACCTTGAGGGGATTGCTCAAATCTTATAGAACCCGTTTGATATCTAATTGAGCGCTAGCCGTTTGAGCATCAGTCGGAT
>QBMH01000248.1 GCA_003249025.1 Leptolyngbya sp.
CACAGATGGTTGGGGAGCTTATGAAAGACATCTCGACCCAAGTCTGCACACGGTGGGTAAACGCAATACTCAGAAGATTGAACGCAAGCATTTAACCTTACGGACTCGCATTAAACGACTGGCTCGCAAAACCATTTGCTTTTCCAAGTCAGTGCTGATGCATGATGTGGTCATTGGGTTGTTTATTAATCGCTATGAGTTCGGCTTATCTATTTAGGGCAAAACAACAAGTTTATAACATTACCTCGTAGTGAGCGCGAATGTCGAGAATGCCGCGATATAGGATTTCGAGATAGGTTTCATATCGCTTCATAGAATCGAGCCGAGTTCAGTCTCTTGAGGTATTCTAGCAACCTAATGGTTACTTCAGTCGTTCGATTAGGCGATCGCCCACTCTAAGCGCATTGGCAATAATCGTCAACGCCGGACTGACCGCCGGATTAGACGGAAAAAAGCTGCTATCTACGACATATAGGTTGTCTACATCGTGGGCGCGGCAATCGGCATTCAGTACCGAGGTTGCGGGATCTTCGCCAAACCGACAGGTGCCGCACTGGTTCGCCACCACCTGCATTGGCATCTCCCCATGAGGATGCAGCGCACTTCGTTGAAACATTCCCTGTTCCAGGCTTTTCTCTGCCATTTTCAATAGTTCCGTCCAGCGATAAACTAGCCGCTCATGGGCATCGGTGTTATTTGGTTCATAAAACAACCGCAGCTTGTCGCCGCCAACCTCAACGCGATTTTTGGGATCGGGCAAATCTTCCGTCTGCACCCACCAGCCCAGCGATCGCGATACCAGTTGATTCAGCCCAAATCCTGGCATTGCTTGCGCCAAACCGGAAAAGAAGGGCGGCGACTCGGCAAAGGTAATATCTTGCAACAACCCACCTGTGTTTTGAATGTGCCCCATGGGAAACTCAAAGCCGGGTTCCCCCCAATAAAAATCATTGACGCTGACACTGCGATAAAACTTACCGGAGTTGGGAGAACTCAGTTGCACCACAGCCGAGAGGCGATGCTTCATCAGGTTGCGCCCCACCAAATCCGAACTATTGGCAATCCCATTTGGACAAGCATCACTCGCCGATCGCAGCAGGATCGCCGCCGAGTTGACCGCCCCACAGGCAAGCACCACAATATCACCCAAAAATAGGTAAGGTTTGCCGCCAATTTCTGCTCCTACCGCTTTGATCGCGGTTCCAGAAGGATTGGTATATAAGTGGGTCACTTTGGTAGAGGTTTTGAGCGTCACGTTGGGATGCTTCAGGGCTGGCATAATGCTGCTCACCTGCGAATCATTTGTAGGGTCGTCACTTTCGCGGGTAAGGCTCAGAGGCAAGGTCGTTGGATGGATACCCTGTTTCGCGATCGCGTCCACCATCTGCTGAACCTGTGGCTCATGGGCGATCTCGCTATAGGCATATTCTCCACTATGGGGCGGCTCTGTCGGATCATCCGCCACACCTCCATGCACCTTATAAAGCTGTTCTGCCTCGGTGTAATACGGCTCAAAATCTTCATACTTCAGGCACCACTCTGGAGAAATGCCTTTCTGATGCTCCACCGCTTCAAAATCACGCGATCGCATTCTAATCAGCGCCGTCGCCCAAATCTTAGTATTTCCCCCAACGGCATAGTTCGTTTGGGGTGAAAATGGCTCTCCCGCAATGTCATACCACTGTTCAGGAGCGTGATAGCGCTCTTTCTTGAAAATATCGATGTTGCTGCGGTTTTGCTCCTCCAACGGCATAAAATCGCCACGCTCCAACAGCAAAACTTTCTTGCCAGTGGATGCCAGCTTATACGCCAGTGTGCCGCCCCCTGCCCCGGTTCCAACAATGATCACATCATAATACTGGTCTTCGATAATCATATAGATACTCCGTTTTAGGTTTCGGGTTTCGGGTGCTAGGTTTCGGGTTTCGAGTGCGAGGTTTCTCGCTGGCATCTGACCCCTGACCCCTGATACCTGACCCCTGCTCTTATTGCCACAAATAGATCAAGCTAAACAAAATAATCCAGATGACATCAACAAAGTGCCAAAACAGGGAAACCTCTGTTACTCCAGTGTGTCCTTTGTCATAGTTGCCGGGTCTGAAGGAACGAAACAGCATGTAAAACTGCAAAAGGACTCCCAGCAGCACATGCAATCCATGAAAACCTGTGAGCAGATAAAAGGTGCCGCCAAACCCGCCGGAGGTTAGCCCAAACTGAAGCTCGCTCCATTCGATCGCCTGCCCCGCCAGAAAGTAAATCCCCATTGCCGAGGTCAACAACCAGAGCGATCGAAACAGCCCCATCTGCTGCTTTTTTAAGGCTTCTTCCGCAAAATAAATTACAAAACTGCTAGAAACTAGCACCACTGTGTTGATTGCAGGAGTCGATACTTCCAAGCCCTCCACGCCATCGGGCAGCCACGCGATCGCCGTAGTTTTAAGCACAATATATCCCGCAAAGAAGCTGAGAAAGATCACACTTTCTGACAGCAAAAATACGATAAAGCCAAATAGACTGGTCGCCTGTTCATCATGTCCATGATGTTGATGTTCACTCCCAGGAGTATGGCTAAGAGTTTCTGATAGTGGTTCTGTGGCTGAATCCATAGTGGTTTCCTTGCAGAATAAATGGACAAATAAATTTGAAAGCTAATGAGGCCTTAATGCTGCTTCATTTTCTACCAAAGGCTTATCAAGACCATAGCCATAGGGACCCGACACTACGATCGGCAGTTCTTCAAAATTCTCCACGGGCGGCGGCGAAGACACCAACCACTCCAAGCCGATCGCCCGCCAAGGATTATCCGGCGCTTTCTCACCCTGTACCCAAGAACCCACAATATTGAGAATGAATGGCAGCGTGGACATGCCCAGCAAAAATCCTCCTAGACTAGCAATCACATTCCAAAATACATACTCCGGGTCATAGGATGAAATTCGTCGCACCATGCCCTGTAGCCCCAACGGGTGCATCGGAAAAAAGTTGAGATTTGTGCCCACGAACGCCAAGATAAAGTGAAGAATTCCCAAGCCCTCGTTGTACATGCGCCCGGTTATCTTAGGAAACCAGTGGTAAATCGCCGCAAACAGCCCCATTGTCAGCGTGCCATACACGATGTAGTGGAAGTGACCCACCACAAAATAGGTGTTGTTGACGTGAATATCAAACGGCACTGCCGCCAGCATCACCCCTGTAATTCCTGCAAACAGAAACATGACGATCGCACCCAGCGTAAATAGCATCGGCGTATTCAACCGAATCTTGCCCCGCCAAATGGTTGCTGTCCACGCAAATATCTTCACGCCTGTGGGCACCGCAACCAGCATCGAAGATGCCATAAAAAACATCCGCATCCAGCCCGGAGTGCCGCTGGCATACATATGATGCACCCAAACAAAAATGCCCACTCCAGCAATTAGCAACGAAGAAATGGCGACCACTTTATAGCCAAACAGTGGCTTACGGGAATACACAGGCACAATCTCTGAAAATATGCCAAAAACAGGCAGCGCCATCACATACACCGCCGGATGGGAGTAGAACCAAAAGAAATGCTGGAACAAAACTGGATTGCCGCCCCGTTCTGGATCAAAGAAACTGGTGCCCGCCACTAAATCCAACAGCAACATCACCGCTCCAGCCGTCAGCGCAGGCAGCGCCGTTAGCTGAATTAGCTGAGCGCTTAGGACTGCCCAAACATAGGCAGGCATCCGAAAAAACGTCATTCCGGGTGCCCGCATTTTGAAAATGGTGGCAACAAAATTTACGGCTCCCATGATGGAGGACACTCCAGAGATTGCCACGGCTAATATCCAGATAAATTGACCGCTCAGCCAGCTTCCCGACGGATTTTGCAAACTCACAGGCGGGTAAGACCACCAGCCTGCTTGCGCCGTCCCGTTGGGTAAGAAGTAGCTGGACATCAGCAATATGCCAAAAATGGGCACGAGCCAAAAGGCAACAGCGTTTAACTTGGGAAACGCCATATCCCGTGCGCCAATCATCAGCGGCACCAAGTAGTTTGCCAAACCGACTAACGACGGAAAGATCCACAGAAAGATCATCACCGTGCCGTGCATGGTGTACAGGCTGTTATATAGCGGTCGCGAGACCAAATCTGACTCTGGCGTAATTAATTCTGCCCGCACAATCATTGCCAGAAATCCGCCTATCAAAAAAAAGATAAACGAAGTCACCAAATATTGAATGCCAATCACCTTATGGTCGGTGCTGAAACTAAAATATCGTCGCCATTCAGGGGGCTGAGATTGGGGCTTCTCGCCCGGAGTACTAAGATTTTCAACCGAGATATTTGTCATTCGAGACTCCTAAAAAAATTGATGAGTGGAGGTTCGGAGTTTTTAGTTTTTAGTTTTGAATTTTGAGTTTCAGCAAGAGATATCTTGAGTTCTTTTTTTTCTCTTATCCTTCATTGACCATTGGTGGCGGCTCAGGCGGAATGGTTGCCCATCCTGTCTTGAAGCCTTTCTTTGATATTTTGGTGTATTCTTCGTATGCTTGGTTTGCGGCTGGCACTAGGGCGCGATCGCCCGTTTTTGAGAGCCACTCACTATATTTTTCAGGAGACTCCACCACAACGTTAGTTTGCATTACAGCGAAATAGGTGCCGCTAAATTGGGAATCTTTGAGGCGATAGCTGCCTTCGCGAATCGGCGTAAATTCAAAGTCAATGGTTCGGTTGGGAATGATATCTTGCTTAAGGCGAAACGCCGGCACATAAAAGCCATGAATCACGTCTTCAGTGTGAAGCGCGAGCCGAACTCGATGATTCACAGGTAAGTGTAGTTCTGCGCTGGTGATGTTGTTGTTGGGATAGTGAAACGACCATGCCCATTGTTTAGCATTCACATCGATCGCCTCTACGGGTTCGCCCTTGCCATCCATGGGTGCAGCATAGGCAGTTGCCATCCCAGGCATATGCATGTGAACTAGATCCATCGGTCCGCGGATCGACATCTGGTCATAGATCCAGTAGCTATATCCCGCGATCGCAATCACCAAGGCGATCGGAATTGTCGTCCAGACGATTTCCAGGGTGAGATTTCCTTCAATCGGGGGACCGTCACTGGTGTCAAACCGACTGGTTAGCCCGGTGAGCACTGAATAGCTTAAAACACCCGTAATCCCTAGAAAAATGAATGTTCCCAAAAACACGAGCAACGCAAACAGATTATCAATCAGTTCCGCCTCAAGTGATGCTTCTGGGGGAAACCAGGTATGAGACATCCCCGCCATCCACACACTTGCCCCCGTGTTCACACTCGCAAAAATCACCCACGGCAATATATTGGAAACTTTCATCGCGCTATCCTTTAAGCCGAATTATTTCAGCAATAGATTAGGGTCTTCGCCCAGTTTAAGTAAGCTATCTGCCGTATTATGAACGCCAAATTCGCCGCCTAGATGGGCACCCAATGTGCCTTGCAAAAACATGATAAACAGAATCACCATGCCTGCTAGCAAATAGCTCCACTGGACTTGTCTAGCGCTATCTTTACGCCATGCAAATCGCTGCATCCCGCGCCAGACTGCCATGCCAACGATCAGAGTCAGCAATAGCACCCCGCCGACTCCATGCCAAATCATGGTATCCATTGCGCCGAGACCCCAGGCACTTTTGATATCGGCGGCAGGGGTTGCCAGCATCAGTTCATAGAAGCCTGCTGCCACCGTAAAAAAGGTAACGATCGCTGCTGCTAGCACGTTATACCAACCCACATCGTAGAAGTTAGAGCGTACTGCTTTGATGGCTAAGAAATTCAGGATTGATTTTTCTAAGGGAAACAGGTTTCCGGCAATATCAAACGCGATCGCGATAATGAATAGACCCAAGGTGATATGGACCAGATTGGGATGGATTGGAATGGTGTAGGGTAAGCCATTTGCGCCCAGTTCTCCCAACTGTTGAACGAGGTCTTCGTTCATTGCAACACTCCTTGTCTGATCGCCTCAACCACAGGCACGGTATGTAAGCCATAGACCCACACCAGCTTATCGCCTAAATAAACCTGAAAACCGACCAGCCCCGTTAACAAAACGCTGGCTCCCATAAACGAGATCGGCACTTTTTCTGGATCGCGCGATCGCAAAATGTAGCGCCAAGCCGTGATTGCCGCCAAAATCCCCGACAATGACCAGCCAAGCAGCGTATGTAGATTTAGGGTTGATACCGCAGCATTATAAGGCTCAGCCAAGCCAGCTTCTAATTGACCAAACAACACGGCGATGAAAATTGACAGCGTGGCGAAAAATAAATTCCACCAACTCACTTCATGCAAACGGACATTTTTTGTCAAAAATCCGATCGCATCACAAAGAACCGCAAACAAAACCATCGCGATCACAAAATGCACCACAATGGGGTGAATCGTATCTGGATAAGGTAGGTTGTGTTCGTTAAGTGGAGGCAAATACTCAAGCATTATCTTCTCCTAGATGCTTGATTGCTGAGACGAACTAAGTTCAATCAATCCAGCAAATATTACAAGCTGTTAAAACCGCAGTGTCTCACATTTGTAACAATTCTGAGAGTTGCATTAAATACAGACTGGTCAATGAAACAGAAATTTGGCAGGGCGGAGTGTGCAGTAGGGAGTCTACCAGTGTTACACAGGAATCATCGCTCTATATTCCGAAGGCTAAATTTTGTAGGCTAGTGGGTCACTTGTAATGAAAGAAGAAATCAAGATGCTTATACAGCAGGCCTTTCAGCTATTATAAATGGCTATGTTCGAGACAAGTGACCCACTAGTAGTCCGTCAAGCATATTTTGACGGATACTGGGAGATAGATTTCCTAGCATTCTATAGAACCCATTTGATATCTAGCCTACAAACCTTAACAGGAGCCGTTTTCGGTAAATTAACCGCTTTTACTGAAACGCCCTGATAGTAACAGTTTCACAAAAGATCCAAAACAGGCTCTATAAGCTATGCCTGCAAAACGGTACATTGTCACTCTGACTTCTGAAGAACGCCAAAGCCTAGAACAAATCACCAAAACCGGTAAAGCCGCCGCCGCTAAGATAACTCAGATCTTGCAGCAGTCTCGATAAGCCCAAGCAGGCAATGATTTAAGCGTAATTTCAAAGCCATATTGTGCCGCGATGTCAGGATG
>QBMH01000249.1 GCA_003249025.1 Leptolyngbya sp.
CGAACTCTAGCCCAATGTCACTACCTCACTCAAAAATGGGCGAACCGTGAGTGTAACAAGTTTTGAAGTGAAGACATCAGTGATCGATCCCGAACATCTACTGCGATCGGGCATGAATGTAAATGTGACATTCAATGCTGGGGAGTTGAACAATTTGCTGGTGGTGCCAACGGGGGCGATCGTGCAGCAAGACTCTGCTCAGGGTATATTTGTCGCCAAGGACAAAGGCGATCCAGTTTTCATGCCCATTGTGGTGGGGACAACAGTGAATGACAAAACCGAGGTCAAATCTGGCTTAACCGGAACCGAACAGGTCTTACTCAGCTTTCCGCCCGGAACTCGTAAGGTTTCTAAACTGAATGGCAGACCTTAAAGAGCCTTTATCTCCTATGCAAAAACTTGATCTACCACCGCCAAACAGTCGATCGCGCCGTCGAAAAAAGCGTAAGGTTTCGCTGCGTGAAATTCTGATTATGTCGATCGAAACGCTGTGGAATAACAAACTGCGAACCGGGTTGACGATGTTGGGCGTGATTATTGGGATCGCCTCAGTGATTATGATTACTGCCGTTGGGCAGGGCGTACAAAAGTCAACGGCGCTGCAAATCCAGGCGTTAGGCACAAACGTGATGATCGTCACGGCAGGGGCAGCTAGAACGGGTGGGATTAGCTTAGGTGCAGGTTCAGCCAGCACACTCACCTGGGAAGATTCTCAAGCGATCGCGACCCAAGTTCCCGCCGCTAAATTGGTTTCAGCATTTTTACAACGCCCTCAAATTCAGGTTGTCAGGGGCAATATCAACATCGCCACCACGCTAGTCGGCACAGATTTGAACTTGCCAAAGATTAGAAACTTTCAGCCCCAAGCGGGACTCTTTTTTAGTCAAGGGGATTTGGATGCAGGTCGCCCAGTGGCGTTTATTGGCTCCCAGGTGCGCGATGAATTGTTTAGTACCGACGAATCAGCGATCGGGGCAGATTTGCGGATTCGGGGCAAGCATTACACCGCAGTTGGGGTGGCGGAATCGAAAGGCTTGTCTGCTGGAGAGGATCTGGATGATGTAATTTATATTCCCTTCACCAATATGTCGTCCCAAATTGTTGGCAATAACGCTTTGACAGGCATTGCTATTAATGGATTCTGGTTAGAAGCGATCGATGCCGACCAACTCAACTCGGCTCAATTTCAGGTGACAAATATTCTGCGACTCAGGCATGGCATTAAGACATCCGGCATTGATGATTTTCGGATTATCAATTTCGTTGATATTATGAGCGCGTTCAACACTGTGATGGGTTCTTTAACCCTGATGGTGGGGGCGATCGCCGGAATTTCGCTGGTGGTCGGAGGCATTGGAATTGCTAATATCATGCTGGTTTCTGTAATGGAGCGAACGCGAGAAATTGGCATTCGCAAAGCAGTAGGTGCAACTAGCGGCTCTATTTTGAGCCAGTTTTTAACGGAAGCGATCATTATCTCAGTCGTGGGCGGAGTGATTGGTGTGGGATTGGGAATCACGCTGGCATACATCGCAGCACTGGTGTTCAAGTTTCCCTTTGTGATCCCGTTGTGGTCGATCGGGGCAGGATTTGGACTTTCACTGATCGTAGGCGTTCTAGCAGGCGGTATCCCAGCTCGAAATGCTGCCAAATTAAATCCAATTTCAGCCCTACACAGTGAGTAGTAGCCATGACAAACATGATTCGGATGGAGGGCATCACCCAGACTTTTCACCTAGAGGGAATGGATTTGCCCGTTCTCAAGCAGATTAATTTGTCGATCGATGATGGCGAATATGTGGCGATTATGGGCGCATCCGGTTCAGGCAAATCAACGCTGATGAACCTCATTGGCTGTCTCGATCGCCCCACGAGCGGACTGTACATTTTGGACGGGAGAGACCTAACAACCCTGGATGATGATGAACTCGCAGACATTCGTAATCAGTACATTGGCTTTGTGTTTCAACAATTCAATCTATTACCTCGATTAACGGCATTAGAGAATGTGATGTTGCCGATGATCTATGCCGATGTTCCTCGACCGGAACGCTTAACAGCAGCAACCGAATCTCTCACCAAAGTGGGGCTGAGCGATCGCCTCAAAAGTCGTCCTAGCCAACTTTCGGGAGGACAACAACAGCGAGTTGCGATCGCCCGTGCATTGGTCAATCATCCGGCATTAGTGTTAGCCGATGAGCCAACAGGCGCATTAGATTCCAAAACGTCTCAAGAGATTATGGCTTTGCTGACAGAACTCAATCAACAGGGCACGACGATCGTAGTCGTCACCCATGATGCATCGGTAGCAGCACTGACCAATCGAATCATTTATATGGTGGATGGCGTTATTGTTGAGGCTGAAAATGTAGGAGTGGAGCATACAAACAATAATTTGATACCCAATGCTTCGCTCGTCCATAGGTGATATTTTGCTCGGAAATCTGCTGATGACAATTTGTATCGTATTCAATCAATTCATACAGTAATTCAAACGTTAGTCAATCAAAGTTGTAGACAAGTTTGACAATATTAAACAGGAGAAATTAATGGATGTTCAGATGTCCGGGACTCATCAAGCTACTTACAATGCCATCTTTCAACACCCAGTCGCCCACAATCTTCAGTGGCACGATGTGCGATCGATGCTCAACTCAATCTCTGATGTGGAGGAAGAGCATAACGGCAATCTGCGATTTGCGCGGCATGGCGAGACGCTGACCGTCCATCCCCCAAAACACAAAGATTTATCTGATATCCAGGAGCTGATGAAGATTCGTCACTTCTTGGAGCGATCGGCTGTACCCGCACATCAGACTGTCGCCGATGGTGCCCACCTGCTGGTCGTCATCGATCATCGTGAAGCTCGGATTTATCAGACGCAACTGCACGGCTCAATACCGGAGCGAATCGTACCTTATGATCCAGATGGATTACGTCGGCACCTGCACAATGTGGACGACGAGGCTAACGGTCAGCGCCAGCCCGAACTCAAGGCTTTCTATGAGGCGATCGCACAGATGCTGAGGGGCGCAGAGAAGATTCTGATCTTTGGTAGTTCGACCGGATCAAGCAGCGCGATGGACTATCTGCTGACCGATCTCAAAGAACGTCACCCGGATATCGCCAAGCGAGTAGTCGATACGGTCGTCGTCAACGAACAGCACATGAGCGAAGACGAGTTGCTGGCACAGGCACGGGCATTCTACGCGATCACCGAGCGATGAAACTACCGATTTTAGCCGATCGATCGCGCTGCCATTGATGACAAGTCTATTCGCAGTATCATTGATGCAGATGTGGCGGATCTGTATCCCGAAGTTTCACGTATAATTCGCTTTCATATCAACACGCACGATCGCACTCGATTTGCGAAACCTTAACTGAAGCCTTACACAATTACCTCTATACTTTTTACCTACCATGACAGCCACTACTGCGATCGAGCCTCAAACCCTGACCGCCCAAGAAGTCCATCAAATTCATGCCTACTGGCGTGCTGCCAACTACCTTTCCGTGGGACAGATTTATCTCCTCAATAATCCACTCCTACGTGAACCCTTAACACTAGAACACATCAAACCTCGGCTGCTAGGACATTGGGGCACCACGCCCGGTCTCAACTTTATTTACGCTCATCTGAACCGGGCGATCAAGGCGCACGATCTGAACGCTATCTATGTTGCGGGTCCAGGGCATGGCGGTCCCGGTATGGTTGCCAACACCTATCTAGAAGGAACCTACAGCGAGTTCTATCCCAACATCTCCCAGGATACTGAGGGCATGAAGCGTCTGTTCAAACAGTTCTCTTTCCCCGGTGGGATTCCCAGCCATGTCGCCCCAGAAACTCCCGGTTCCATCCATGAAGGCGGGGAATTAGGCTACTCGCTGCTGCATGCCTATGGCGCGGCATTTGATAATCCTGACCTCTTTGTTTGTTGCGTCATTGGCGATGGTGAAGCAGAAACGGGCGCGTTAGCCGCCAGTTGGCACTCTAACAAGTTTCTCAATCCGGCTCGCGACGGGGCTGTTCTACCCATCTTGCATTTGAATGGCTACAAAATTGCGAATCCGACAGTGCTTGCCCGGATCAGTGAAACGGAACTGACGAATCTATTGATGGGCTATGGCTACAAGCCTTATTTTGTGGAGGGAGACGACCCCGAAATCCTGCATCAGCAAATGGCAGCAACCTTTGACGCGATCGTGCATGAGATCAAAGCCATTCAACAAGATGCCCGCACTCATGGCTTCTCTGAGCGTCCGCAATTTCCGATGATGGTGCTGAAAACGCCCAAAGGTTGGACGGGTTCCAAATTTGTCGATGGGATTGCGATCGAGGGAACCTTTCGCGCCCATCAAGTTCCCCTGGCAGAACTGGCAACTAAGCCGGAACATATCAAACTGCTAGAAGAGTGGATGAAGAGCTACAAGCCAGAAGAATTGTTTGATCAGAATGGCAGATTGATCGAGGAATTGGCAGCATTGGCTCCGCAGGGCGATCGCCGTATGGGTGCAAATCCTCATGCCAACGGTGGCTTACTGCTCAGAGATCTGAAGTTGCCGAACTTCCAGGACTATAGGGTTGCAGTCCCAAAACCCGGCACCATCAAAGCAGAAGCTACTCGCGTTATGGGGCAGTTTTTGCGGGATGTGATGAAGCTGAATCTGGACAGCCAAAACTTTCGCGTCATGAGTCCCGATGAAAATAACTCGAACCGTTGGAATGCCATTTTGGAAGTCAGCGATCGCATCTCTACTGCCGAGATTTTGCCAACGGATGATCACATCTCTATCGATGGTCGAGTGATGGAAGTACTCAGCGAACACATGTGCCAGGGTTGGCTAGAAGGATATCTGCTGACGGGTCGGCATGGGTTTTTCTCGTGCTATGAAGCCTTTATCCATGTGATCGACTCGATGTTTAATCAACACGCCAAATGGTTGAAAGTCACGGATCACATTCCCTGGCGCAGACCGATCGCATCGCTCAACTATTTACTTACCTCTCATGTGTGGCAACAGGATCACAATGGTTTTTCCCACCAAGATCCAGGTTTTATCGATCACGTTGTCAACAAAAAAGCCGATGTGATTCGGGTATATCTGCCGCCTGATGCCAACACGCTGCTCTCGGTGACAGATCATTGTCTGCGGAGCCGCAACTACGTGAATCTGATCATTGCGGGTAAATCACCGGAATTGCAGTGGCTCGACATGGAGGCTGCCAGTAAACACTGTGCTGCTGGACTCGGCATCTGGGACTGGGCAAGCACGGATCAAGGCGTTGAACCGGATGTCGTCATGGCGTGTGCGGGAGACGTGCCAACCCTAGAAACACTGGCTGCTGTGGACTTTCTGCGACAGCACTTTCCTGATCTCAAAATCCGAGTCGTCAATGTAGTGGACTTGATGACGCTACAACCCTTCAGCGAACATCCCCACGGATTGAGCGATCGCGATTTTGACAGCATTTTCACATTGGATAAGCCGATCATCTTTGCCTTTCATGGCTATCCTTTGCTAATTCATCGCCTTACCTATCGCCGCACCAATCACCATAATTTACATGTGCGTGGCTATAAAGAGGAGGGAACTACGACCACACCCTTCGATATGGTGGTGCTGAATGACCTCGATCGCTTCCACTTGGCTCAAGATGTCATCGATCGTGTCCCCCAACTGCAAGCGATCGGCGCTCAAGCCAAACAACTGCTCCGCAGCAAGCTGATTGATCATCGGCAATACATCACCAAGCACGGAGAGGACATGCCTGAAATCCTTAATTGGAAGTGGTCATACTGAGTTTCTCGATCTCCCCCATTACTCTTGATCCCCTGGTTACTAAACCGGAGCTTGATAACGAGAAAATACCTGCATTTAGAAACACCTAAATTCAGACTAAAGAGGGAAGACAGAGAGAACCCGTAGCAATACAGTAGCAATACGAGTAAGACTGACGCACTTGATATCCAGGAAATGAATTTTCCGGCTCAAAGCTCAAGTCAGTTTTAACTGACTAAATAGTTTCAAATAACCCATCTCAACGGGTTTGAGCTTTCAGTCGGGGATTTATCTCAAGGCGAACTGCGTAAGTCCTGATAAGTTTTGCAACATACTGAATCAATTCATGCAATTCATTCAGTAAATAACCCAACAGCCCGTCAGGATAACAGTAGAAATAGAGACATTCATGCCGCTCAAACAGGTCAATAAATAAAACCATGAACAAGAAAACCATGAACAAAAAGACGATTATCTACAGTGTTGTAGGGCTATTAACGAGCGGTGGTTTGGCAGGATTACTGATTGTAAATCGCACCCAGGCTCAGTCAAGCAATACCCTTCCTCGTCCTGGAACACAAGCCCCTGCTCCCCAGAACAGCATGATGACTCGACCCGATCAGCATTTCATTGAGATGATGATTCCCCATCACCAGGATGCCGTGGAGATGACAAACTTGGCACTGGCTCGTGCTAAACGTCCTGAAACTAAAAAATTGGCAGCAACGATCAAGCGGGATCAGACTCGCGAGATCCAGCAAATGCGTGGCTGGTACAAAGCCTGGTATGGCAAGGAGGTGCCACAGGTAGCCATGGGAACAGGCGGGATGGGGAATGGTCAAGACATGATGGGGAATGGTCAAGGCATGATGGGGAATGGTCAAGACATGATGGGGAATGGTCAAGGCGGGATGACCCAAAATGGCATGATGCATACTGACCTCGTTTCCCTCAAGAATGCTTCAGACTTTGACAAAGAATTTATCCGTCAGATGATTCCCCATCATCAGATGGCAGTGCATATGGCTCAGATGGTGCTGAACCAAAAAACTCGTCCCGAAATTCGCACTCTGGCGCAGTCCATTATTAAAAGTCAGACGACTGAGATCAACCAAATGCAGCAGTGGCAGCAAGCCTGGTTTAAGTAGCGCTTGCAGCGGAATTGTAGGGGGTATACTCCCCTTCTTGCAGATGTAGTGAAGCTCCAGGCAGTTTTAACTAAAGTGATCGCTCATGAAGTTTTACTGATTCGCAAAACGCCGCCCCTGGAGAATCGAGCCTATGGAGCATTAGGAGACTTAGAGCCTATCCGAAAAGTCAGTAAGAGTGAGATTAAATCCTATGTTGATAT
>QBMH01000024.1 GCA_003249025.1 Leptolyngbya sp.
GTGGAGGAGTGGAGGGGTGGAGGAGTGGAGAGGCGAAAGAGTACGAGGTGTGGCGAGGAGGAGGTTGATGGTAGCGATCGCGGAGAGGGAAATGCCCAAAATGATCAGGCTCCAGAACCAAGCTTGATCGGTTGCACCAGCTTCTACGGCGGAGTAAATTGTTAGGGGGATGGTTTCTGTTTCGCCGGGAATATTGCCAGCGATCATCAACGTTGCACCAAATTCCCCCAATCCTCGCGCAAAGGTGAGGGTTGCGCCTGCCAGTACTCCCGGTAGTGCCAGCGGTAAGCTAACCTGGCAGAAAATGCGGAGTTCCGAAGCGCCCAAGGTTCTAGCGGCGTGGAGTAGATTGCTATCAATTTGCTCAAAGGCTCCTAGGGCAGTCCGATACATCAGCGGAAAGGTGACGACGGTGGCAGCGATCGCGCCTGCATACCAGGTAAAAATAATTTCTACATTCAGCGATTGCAGCAGTTGTCCTGCCCAGCCATTGCTCCCAAAAAACTGCAATAAGATGAATCCAACGACAGTGGGTGGCAATACCAAAGGAGAAATGAACAGCGTATCCAGCAGCGATCGCCATTTTCCCCGATAGCCCAATAATCCATAGGCAGCCGCAGTTCCCGTAAGAAAGGTGATCAGAGTTGCCACTGCCGAAACTTTCAACGAAATCCAAAGAGGCGAAAGGTCAAGAGTGATCATGGACAATGAAATAGTGATAGATAAGAGGCGATAAGCAATAGATAAAATATATTAATTTAGGACAACTCAAATCTTAGAATTAGCTGATTCCAAACCCATATTTTTGAAAGATTTTTTTTGATTTACTGCTTGACAAAAACTGAATAAAAGTACGTGCAGAGGTTTGATTTTTGCTACGTTTGACTACGGCGATCGGGTAAGCAATTGGCGCATGTAAATTAGTCGGAATTACCTGGACGACTTTTACTTTGCTGGATGTTTTCGCATCGGTGGCATACACCAGACCTGCTTGCACATTGCCCGATTCGACAAATTGCAACACTTGACGCACATTATTTGCCAACACAAATTTAGGTTGCAATGAGTTCCATAATCCCTGCTTTTTCAAAGCCTCTGCGCTGTATTGTCCGGCTGGAACGCTGCGTGGATCACCGATCGCAATTCGTTTGACGCGAATATCTGTCAAGCTTTTGAGATTAGTAATTCCTGACGCTGTGTTAGGCACCAGGAGAACTAACCGATTGGTGAGCAAATTGCGACGGCTCGCTGGCTCAATCAAATTTTTCTGCTGCAAGGTATCCATCTGTTTCTCAGCCGCAGAAATAAAGATATCTGCTGGGGCACCATTTTCAATTTGCTGTTGCAATGCTCCAGAACTAGCAAAGTTATAGCGCAAGGTGACGGTTGGCTGAGTTTGGTTGTAGAGCGGGGCGATTTCCTGAAGAGCATCGGTTAAGCTGGCAGCAGCAGACACGACCAATCGAGAGTTAGTTTGTGCGATCGCCGGAGATTGATCAGCCCATCCCCTGCCCAAGATCAGCGAGATCGCTAGCACCATTCCAGCACTAAAAGCAAAACTGAGCCTTCGTTTCATCGTTTTCTCCTCGCTTAGTTTTATCTAGCCTACTTTGAGGCGGTTGCAGGTAAACAAAATACTAACAAGGTTGATTCGGTAGTAACGCATCATTTTCCAGAATGGTTCAGTCTCTCCCTATTTATCGAGATATGTAATATTAGATACCCTCTCGAAATTGATGATTGCCCCATCATCTGTGGAAGAGGCTGTTTTTTGGGTTGCTGTAGGCGATTTCATGCAAAGCTCACTAAAGCGAATGTTAATCGGTGGAGGCTTTTTTGGGAGCACTCTAGTTATCGCTGTCGTCGGCTATCGATTAGCTGGATGGAACTGGCTTGATTCCATTTATATGGTCATCATCACCATTTTTGGGGTCGGGTTTGGTGAAATAGGACCCATGACTCCCGCCCTGCGAATTTTCACAATGGCGGTCATTATTTCAGGCTGCACCTCAGTTGCCTACATTTTGGGCGGCTTTCTGCAAATGATTACCGAAGGCGAAATTAAACGAGTATTGGGAGTGAGACGGATGAAGCGCGAAATTGATCTGCTAACAGACCACGTAATTATCTGTGGCTATGGTCGCATCGGGCAAATTTTAGCGCATCAGATGGAAGCCGCTCATCAGCCTTTCGTCTTGATTGATAATGACGACCACCGGGTAGCACAAGCTGAGGGCAAAGGATTTTTGGTGCAGATGGGCAGCGCTGCGGATGAAAATATTTTAGAAGCCGCCGGAATTATGCGAGCAAAATACCTGGCAACGGTTTTGCCCGATGATGCCATCAATGTGTTTATTACGCTCACCGCGCGGGGCTTACATCCTGAGCTAATCATTTTGGCACGAGGTGAGTATCCGTCAACAGAAAAGAAGCTATTGCAGGCAGGAGCCGATCGCGTCGTCTCTCCAGCGGCGATCGGGGCACTTCGCATGTCGCATATGATTACGCATCCCGCTGCCATGGATTTTTTGGAGCAGAATGATGGACGCAGTAGCCTCAACGAATTACTGGCTCAAATTGATATCCAGGTTGAAGAACTGGCAATTTCTCCCGGCTCTAATCTGGCAGGGGCAACGGTAGGCAGTGTGCAAGTGCGTGGCAAAGGAACCTTTGTAGTGGTGGCACTTCGCAAAGCGGCTGGTTCAACCGTGATCCACCCCGACCAAGAATCTTTTCTAGAGGAAGGCGATACGCTCATCGTGATGGGGCATAAAGGCGATATTCCCAAGTTTGCACGCCATCACGCGAGTAAGCGACAAATGCAGTATCGCGGAGCCAAGTTTTCACGACGGCAGAAATGATGTCGAACTCCCGGTGGACACCAACAAGCCCGGACTTCGTCGGATTAGGTGTAATCGAATTGCTCAACTTGAGCCACATTCCACACCGCATCACGCAAAAAGTGATGCAAGCTTTGTCCATTTTTCAGACCGTTGAGTTTGGCAATTTCCGGCAGCGTTTTGCGTGGCAGTGGACTCACAATGCCCAAGTGCAAGCATTCATAAAACCGCACATCTGAGAACACCGAGCGATAAAGCAGACAATACTCGTCAATGAAGCTGACTGTAGCAATCGGCGGACGTAACATGATCTCAACCTGAACACAGCGACTTTCAGCTTATTTTGTCACTAAAGTAACAAATAAGGGATCACCAAAAAAGTTGTTAAGAATTCCGTAATTCCTTTAATTCCCCTGTAGGTATAGCCAGATAGGAAACTGTCACCAAATGTAATACCCGGACCTATCTGGAAGTGGTTTGATAAATTTATAAAGATTTTTCGCTCCACGCCTCATCCAAATCGCCGGTTTTCCCTTTACTTGCTCTCGTTAGAAGTCGCTCTGCGCTCTCCAACAGGATGAGTCATCAGGATGAAGACTAACGATTTGGCGATCTGTATAGTTGAGTCAATCAGCAATTGTGAGGCGATCGCATAATCCCTTCAAAGTTGCCCGATGACTCTATAGAATCCGCTACACAAACTAAATGTTTTCCCTGGGTGAATGGAGGAAGTTATGCAAAAGTCCCTAAAAACGTCTATTTCTAAAAGGTTTGCCCTAGCTAGCCGCGTTGCTATCGCGCTTATAGGAACCTCTATCACTCTAAGTGCTGCATTTGAAGCTCAAGCTGCTTACAGTAAGCCAGTTGCCCAAACACCTGCTGTACCAAACGCTACATTGCCTGACGGTGTTTATTTATATGGTCAAGTTCCCAAGGCTAACGAATTGGGTAAAGGGTATTTTGTATTTGAAAATAAAGCTGGAAAGGTTGTAGGTGCCCTATACATGCCTAGCTCCTCCTTCGATTGTGCAGCAGGTGAGTTTAAAGCGGATCAACTTGCATTGATGGTGACGGATAGCTACGATCGCACTGCCAATCCGTTTGAAATTGCGCTTGATCGTACTTCAACCGTAGCTAGTAATGGCAATCCATCTTTAAGATTAGGGCTGCAAGGCTTTCATAAGCTAAATGCTGTGAGCAAAAATGATTTACGCCTTTTGAATGTCTGCAAAGTGGATCATCAACAAGCCCAAAAGTAGGATATTGGCTGAACAATAAGCATGAAGCCGACCCAAATCAGCCCTCTCCCGCAGGAGAGGGCTGATTTGTACATCCCGTCAAGCAGGCTAACCGAAAGTCAGACCGCACTCTCTAGCACGGGATGAAAATAGAACGCTAAACATAAAATCACATAGGCTGCTAGCAGTAAAGTTCCTTCCAACCAGTTCGATTTGCCATCAGAACTAATCGAATTAGTGATTAGAACTGCCACTGCCACCGCCACCAATTCAAACGGGTTAAAGTCTAGATCCATTGGCTTGTCCAGCCACCAACCAGCGAGTACCAGCACAGGCGCAACAAACAGCGCAATTTGCAGGCTGGAACCAACCGCCACGGAAACCGCCAGATCCATCTTATTTTTCATGGCAACCGTCACTGCTGTCGCATGTTCTGCTGCATTTCCCACAATTGGCAGTAAAATCACACCCGTGAACAGTGCTGTTAAGCCTAATTTAGACGTAGCTTCTTCCAGTGTGGCGACTAGGAGTTCTGATTCCACTGCCACCAACACGGTTGCAACGAGCAGAATTCCTATCCAAAGCCGTAGATTGGGCTTTTCGGTGGGATGTTCAGGCACAAGATTGGATTCTGCCATGATTTTAATCTCTTCTTCGGCAACGCCCACATCATAGAGATAGGCATGAGTTTTCATGGAGAACAACAGCGTTAATCCATAGACTCCAATCAGAACGATCGCCACGGCAACAGAAAGATTCTGCATAGTGGAAAAGGAAATGCCGGGAGAGGTATAGTTCATGGCGGTCGGAAGCAGCATGGCAATCACTGCCAGGTTCATGGATGACGCATTCATGCGAGCAATAACGGGCTGAAATTCTTGCTCTTTGTATCGCAACCCGCCCAGAAACATTGACAATCCCATAACCAGCAGCAGGTTACCAATAATTGAGCCTGTCAAACTCGCTTTGACAACCTCAATCAAGCCTGCGTTTAGGGCTACCAAGGCAATGATTAATTCAGTGGCATTGCCAAAGGTCGCGTTAAGCAATCCGCCCAGGGTGGGTCCAACCACGACAGCGATTTCTTCAGTCGCAGTACCCATCCAAGCGGCAAGGGGCAAGATGGCGATCGCGGCAGTGATGAAAACCACCACTGATCCCCAATCCTGTAATTTTGCGGCAATAGAAACCGGAATGAAGGCTAACAGCCCGTAAAAGACAGCGTTTTTAATAGACATCGTAGATTCAGGCGTTCAAACTTTGAGTCAGCGTAGGTGAAAGATGATTAAAGCAGGCGGATTATAAAAAATATTTCGCACACTTTACGAATCAAATCATTCATATCCACTGTACGCCCGAAAGATCCTATGCCCAAGAAATATGCAATCGCGCCTTGCAAGCTAAACCAATTTAAAAAGTCATACCAATATAAAGAGTACTGGGTAGTGCCCTAAAGGTAAGGATGCTTGAAACTCCATGTCAGCATCAATTTCATCGATTTACTGCCCCGTGAAAAGATGCCAGTATCTGCCCATGAGATCGCCCAGAGTGCCGATTATTTCGTTCATGTCTTGGCTTTGTAGCTGCAAAGGCATGAAAAAAGCCAGGATACTTCAGGTCTGCAAGGTTGACCCTAAGCTCTGAAAGCTTTACATGAAAGGAGTTATGTCCATCCTTACCTAAATAGGACTACCGAGTACTGAACTGCTAACGGTTAGTGGCTGGTGGCTAAGGGCTGATTTCGGCTTCATCATCAACCACGCTTCAACTAATTCCATAGAGTAGATGGATCACCACAATGCTGAGGGCTTGGATCCAGTCCTTTCTGCCCGCGTCTCTCCCGTTCTCCCCGTCTCCCCCTGCCCTTGCCTGCCCTCATCCTTCACTTCCACCCATTCTACCAATCCACCCTAGTTGGCAAAAGCGATTGATCCGCCCTTTCTGACATCCAAATCAGCCACCGCAGAAAAGCGTTCTGTTGATACAACCATTGCCAAACAGGATGATTGGCGCATACGATTCTGCCTAACAAAATGCAACACGAGCTAATGTCTTGCTAAGGGGTGAAAATTCAGTGGGATCAAAGCCGCAGGGAATAAGGGTAAATTTTGCACGATCTACGTGATCAAAATCAGTCAGATCAATCTCGTATTGCGGACATTCTGTTAATGATGTGATCAGCAGCAGCAATTACGCGATCCTCAATTGCAAACTGTTCATCAGGAAACTCATCTGCTTGCCCTTGATGTAATCGGCTGCAAAGTTTTTAGGAGACCAACATCGTGTTGCCACACTCGCATCGAGATGAATACGGATGTGATCCCACAGGAGCTTATCTTGCACGGTTTTGATGTTCCATAGTGCTTCACGATCAGCCTCAAACAGTGGAAACTCTAAGTTCTCGCCTTGAGCAGGAAACCCCAAAAATGTTAGCCGTTTCAAATAGCGGCGGATCTCTGATTCGTGGGGCAGATAGGGCAAGAAGCGATCGCAGGGCTGGAATCACACACAGCATATCTCCCAACCCTGATAACGCTCTTAAAACTGTAACCCGTTGAGGTATCCGCTTTTCGAGCGGACTAATCAAGATTCATGGCGGCTACTGTAGCCAATCACGGCGATTTTATGTCGATAAACCAGTTCAGCACCAAACCATCCTGTGATTGCTAACAGTGTCGCCACAACGGTCGAGAGAATCAACCCAATCGGCACGATCGCTCCTTCGACGTTATTCCACCGCAGCGCCCAGTTGACAAGGGTTAAAGCCATTGCCGCAACATTGCCAGCCATATGAATCCAGCCAGCACTGTGCTTTTTAACGCGATCAATCTTGATAAAGTCCATCATGCCAGTGAAGGCTGCCAGTAATCCTGCAACAAAGCCTGAACCAATTAACCACAAAGAAGCTCTTGCCCAGAAGGGATCTTGAGTAAACCAATAGCCAAGATCGCTAGCAAAAGCTCCAGTTAAAAATGCGATCGGAAAGGTGACAATTAAAGGATGCAGCGGATGACCCGCGATCGCCACTGTGCTAGGAATGCCACTATCACGATATTCGCGCTCATCACTTTCAATAAAGGGTGGAATGTTGGGAGTTTGTGTCATGGTTTTTTCTCCTGAAGATTAGTGATAAAAGTATGGGGAAATATTCAGTGTGTCCTGATTGACTATCGAATTTTGCTAGTTGCTACATCAATTCTGAATTTCCCTCGTATAGGTTACGCTTACACTTCTCAATTACCTCAATTCATGAGCCGATAGAATAGGTTGTGAGTGCTTGTAATTCGTATCTATAATCCAGTAGAGATGAGCCAAGAATCAATCTATCCAAAGAAAGATAGATAGATAGATAGATACCTGGCAAGTTGATATAGAAACAGGTTGAGAATCGTTTCTAAGGAAACACAATTTCAAGAATGGGCCAATATCTAAATCCGCTTGAAGATTAGGTATGATCGGCTGCTGAAGGCTCTGGAAAGAAGCTAGAGGGCAGCTTAACAGATGTAAGTGAGCCAAGAAGCAAGCCAAAACATCATTAATGCTTTTTCACCTTCAAGCTATAACTTTGGTTAGAGGGATAGTTGTTTTTTTATCGATAGGCTTGGATTTATGTTCAAAAATTCCAGGTAATTAAGGAGTATTGTCATGATGACTTTGTATTCTAATGCGATCGCCTATCTTCGTTCTCTCGCGAAAAGACTTCAGATTCAGCAATATCTTGCATTTGCTTTAGTTGGTTTTTTACTACTGACAACCAATGCAAATGCCGCCCCTCATAACGACGCTCTGGCAGCAAAAGTGCGGGAGAGGATAGAACAAACTGATCAGGCAGACAGACCAAAAACCACGGGTGAGTGGAATCGCGAAGCCCAAGAAACCGAAGGGAATCCGGGCAAACGCCTAGGAAGAATTGCCAAGGAATCTGGAGAAGCCTTTAAACAGTTTGGCTCTGGTTACGTGAAGGGCGCTCAAGAAACGGCTAGTGATGTGCAAGGTGGTGCAGCACGAGCAATTCACGAGTAGACAAAGTAAACAGGCACTAGAGTTATCCGAATACTCAATACATTGATTGACAGTATTCGATCTAAGCCTAAGTCTGTTTAGCAAAGTATTACAAGCTTCTGCCTGTGAGGATATATTGCGATACATCCTCACAAATCTTGCTAACTCTCAAGATGAGATCGATGAGGAGCTATGAAAATTCATCATCTTAACTGTGGCTGTCTGTCTCCCCTTGGAGGTGTACTGTTTGATGGGTTCAGTCAGGGTGTGACGGCTCATCTGTTTGTCACTGTCTGTTAATTGAAACAGAGCAAGGCTGAGTTTTGGTAGATTATCGGTTTCGGCTTACTCTGTAGCACTTGATTAAGCGTAAATTCGGGAGTAGGATAAGCTGACATGCATTCAAACTATAGAAACAAGGAGCTTAAGCCTCTTGTTTACAAGTTTCCTTGAATCTTTACTACAACTTAAGTCTTTACTGCAACTTAAAGGACGACTAACTTATCAACCCGACAATGGTTGATTCTACCCATTTGAAGTCGTACTTCGACTACACTCAGTCTCAAATATCGATGCGGCTTTCATCCGCTGTGTGCTTTGATGAACCCCAGGCAAGTCGTACCATGCAACATCAGGATACTCATGATGCTCCCAATGGTATCCAAAGTGGTAGCAGGAAAAGAATGACCAGATTGGAGGGTAGTTGCTGCTCACAGCACGGTGAGGATTGCGACTATCAATGTTGCTCGATCTGTGAGGGAGATAGGTTCCAAAAAAGAATAGCTGTATTGAACTGAGCACAAGGGGCAGAAGCCAGAACAACAGGATATTAAAACCTGAAATATTCAACCCAAACCGCAAGATTAAAAACGCGATAGTCATGTACCAAAACAGCTTGCGTCGCAATTCTGCATCGACGTAATCCATCATGAAATTTAGATACCAGGCAAAAAAGCCAGAATGAACTCCATCATGAAAATCAGGATCGTCTAGTTGACCTGGATGACGATGATGTTTCCAATGATTCAATGTCAGTTTTTTGTAGGGTAGAAGAGCATACATTGTCACCATGAAAGATCCAATCCAATCATTCAAAGGGCGGTTGTTGGAAATCACACTGCCATGAATTGCATCATGGGCAACAATAAACAGTCCGGTTTGAATAAAGGTTCGCCCTAAAATAGCTGGCACAATCCATATCAGTGATGCATCAGCTAGGTTAGCGGTTAACAAGATGACCAGACTGCTGATCCACAGGAAGACAAGCACTAAAGCGACTAAAAGTCCTATCTTGGACTCTACTTTGGGTTTACGCTGCACGGAGATCTGCCTCATCGAGAACCACTCTTTGAGACTGACGGAAGCTAGGAGACTGAATAAGAGTTGTCGTCATAAACCACTCGAAGAATTATCGTTTTCAATATCTTAACTGTTCTTAACAATAACGAAAGCGATCGCAGACAGCTTGCATCTTTCTGAATAGAAGAATGATTCATCCTCTATATCTTTTGGGTAATGTTGCCATAAATCATACGATTTAGCCCCAACTGAAACCCCTTGCTCAAAAAAGGTTTGCTTATTGCAGGTTCAAAGGGATCGAAGCAGTAGGGATGGATCTTGTGCCTGCCCATGAGAATCGAAGACACCCACAAAAAGTGCCCTGATCTGACGTTGATATCCGATCATTGATGGCGGTTTAATTTAAAGTCTTTAAAGCCGATCGCGGCATCGATTTATAGCCATTGCCCCTTAGTAATGGGGTAGCTCAATAGTAAAATGAAGTTGTCCTGGAGTTTTTTCAACCGTAATAGTGCCGCCCAGATGATGGATTAACTGTTGTACAAGCGCTAGCCCTAAACCCGTGCCGCTTTGTTTCCAGGGATCAGAATTGGGGATGCGATAGAACTTTTCAAAAATGCGAGTGAGATCATTCATCGCAATGTCCGCGCTGGTATTGCTGATTTTTATTTGAGTTGAGTCAGCTTGAGCTTGAACAGTGATAATAATACTTCCATCTTGGGGCGTGTATTTGTAGGCATTGTTGAGTAGCTCTGCCAGGATGCGTTCTAAACTGGCTGCATTGGAAGTGAGGGCAGGCAAATTGGGCGCTAGGACTAGCTGGAGCGTTTGTTGACGGGCTTCGATTAATCCTTGGAAGGATGTAATCAAGTTGGGCAGCCATTGTTGTAGATGAATGGTTTCCAGGATTGGGGGCTGCTGTTCTGTCTGAAAGCGTTGCAGATCGAGCAGATCATTGATCAATTTGATTTCACGATCGCACTCTGCCTCCAAAATTTTAAGATATTTATTGAGCCGATTTCCCAGGGGATCGGATGGGGTCAAGGTCGAGGAGTTGCTTGCTTGAGTGGTGGCAAGCTTCAACATCTGAACTGCCATTTTTATATTAGCAACGGGCGATCGCAGTTCATGAGAGATGGTGCTGAGGAAATCATCTTTAAGGCGATCGAGGTTCTGCAATTCCTCAATTTGAGCTTGAGAGGCTTGATAGAGCCGAGCCTGCCGGATTGCGATCGCACATTGATTGGCAACCTGCTGCACAAGTCGAATTTCTAACTCATTAAATTCATTTTGCCGCTGCTTAAACAGCGACAGATCACCCAGCACGCCTTGACCATCGGAAATGGGATGAGACAAAATTGCGTAAGGGCGCACTGAGTGGACATCGATCTCACAAAATTGGAAATAGTCTCCTTGTAAAAGCTGGCGGTAGTTGTCTGGCAAGGTTGACATTGAAACCACTTCACCCTGAGTCGAGGGCGGTGGTAGTTCGACGACATTGCTAAACTCGTGGCAAACAGTGGAAGTCGCCAAGTCGATATCATACAGCGCCGTATTACAGCAAACTAAGTCCAACACGAGGGTTAACTCTTGGACTGCTGCTTGTAAAATATTGCTTTCGTCTAAACTATCCCGCACTTTATCCGTAATTCGTTTGAGACCCGCTTCAAAATTAAAAGCTTGCTGCAATTGAGTCGTGCGCTCTTGCACTCGTGTTTCTAGCTCGATGTTGAGCCATTCCGTGAGTCGCTGTAGCTGTTTGCGCTCGGTGATGTCGTGTATCGACCACCGCAGAGTGACCAACTGACCTTGAGGATCGCGAACCGCAGAAACCGTCAGCGCTACATCAAAAGGAAGATAGACCTTGGAACGCAGACGAACTTCCCAGTTTTGAATCTTGTCTATCTGCTGTAATTCATCGAGTTTTACGTGAAATCCAAAGAGACCGCCTTGCTCTATGAATACCCCCAGCGGCTTGCCTACCAAAAACTCTTGGGATACCTTCAGCATGTGGGCGATCGCTTGATTGGCTTCTTGAATTCTTCCAGTTGGGTCTGTCACCAAGTAGCCATCGGGGGCAAACTCAAATAGCTCTTGATAGCGCTGACGTTCTGCCTCGATCGTGTGGCGTGCCATGATCAATGCTTCACTTTGTGCACGCACTTCCTCCTCAGAGACTTGCAACTCTTCCAAAACTGTCTGAAGTTCCTTAAATCCCTCTGCCAAAATTTCCTGGTAAGCGGTTGGCAGTTCAGCAGAGCGCTGATGTAAGGAGAGAACCCGGCGATGCACCGCGTTTAGCTGAGGAGAAATAGGCATGGTTGGTTTGGGTAAAGCCAATTGTATTAAGTTGGCAGCAAAAGACCAGATAGTTACGAGTACGGTGTGGGTGACAATGGCACTTAACCCTTGGGCGACCAAGGTCGAAGCCCAGTATCAACTGAGTCAGAACAAACAGGATTCATTTAATAATAATCATTGTTTTCCCCGTTGGTCGTGTTTAGCCAAGCCTGCAATGATCCCCGCCAGTTGAACAGGCTGAACGGGTTTAGCAATATGCACTTGAAACCCCGCTGCGATCGCCAGATCTCGTTCGCGATCGTTGGCATAGGCAGTGAGAGCAACGGCAGAAATTTGCCCGGTCGGGGCATCCATTGCTCTCACTTGACGCATCAGGAACAGTCCATCTTCATCTGGCATTCCGATATCGGACAGCAGCACATCAAATTTATTCGGCGTTTCAGTGAGGGCAGCGATCGCCTCCCTTGCCGATGACACCACAACCACCTCCGCTCCAAAATCTTGCAATATCCATTGGATCAAATCCCGGCTATCCGCTTCATCATCCACCACCAAAATCTGTAATCCTTTCAGAGAAAGCGCTTTCGGCATGATCTCATCTACCGATTCTGCTCTATTGTCGGCTAGTTCTAGTTCGGCACTGGTTAACGGCGCTTCCGGCACCTCCTGCACCTTTGAAACTTCCAACAGGGCTTCCCCTAAGGGCAACCGCACGATCATCGTAGTGCCCTGACCCTCACCTGGACTCTCTGCCTGCACCGTGCCCCCGTGGGCTTCCACAATATGGCGCACAATCGACAAGCCCAACCCTAAACCCTGACTCGATTTGCTGCTGCTAGAATCGCCCTGACGGAAGCGATCGAAGACATAGGGCAGCAACTCGACGCGGATTCCTTGCCCCGTATCACAAACTCGAATTTCGGCATGAGTTTGCCCTGCCTCCAGGCTAATGTCCACGCGCCCACCCGCCGGTGTAAACTTAATCGCGTTGGTGAGTAAATTCCACAAAACCTGTTGGAGCCGATCGCGATCGCCCCATACCGTCACCGAGGTTAGCTGCGCCACCAGTTGAATAGTTTTCGCGTCTGCCGCTAGCTGCACCGACTCGATCGCCCCTTGCACCACCGCACGTAGGTCAGTTGACTGGACATTGAGATGTAGTTTGCCGTTCACAATCCGAGAAATATCTAGCAAATCATCAATTAACTGTGCCTGAGATTTGGCACTGCGCTCAATGATTTCTAGGGCACTTGTGGCAGCGTCTTCCTTCAATTTACGGGTACGCAGCAAACTTGCCCAACCCAACATAATATGCAGCGGATTGCGGAGTTCATGGGATAGGTTCGAGAGAAAATCATCTTTGGCGCGGTTGGCAGTTTCCGCCTGCTGACGGGCTGTTTGCTCCTGGCTCAATAGCTGCGATCGCTCGGTTTCATATCGTCGCTGCTCAGTAATATCGGCGATCGCCAGCAACAGCATTCGAGCGTCATCCAAGTGCAAAATGCAGGCATTCAGCAGCATCGTTTTTTGCCCAATCTGCTCAAAATTGTGAGTGATCTCAAAATCTTGGAGATCGATATCGCTGGCAAACACATCTTCTAACAAAAACCGCAGGTCGGGCAGATTCCACTGTCTATTGCCCAAATCAAACAGTAACGTCTGCTGGGTTTCGGGCGGTGCAACCTGAAAGGTTCGATAAAACGCTTGATTGGCGGTATTGACCCGCAGTTGAGCATCTAGCACAATCAACGGTATTTGCACCGTCTCCACGATCGCTTCCGCATAGTTCCGCGCCGATTCTAGGGCGGCGACTCCTTGCTTCAAAGCATCAATATCCGTCAGCACCATCACCACCCCATCAATCTGGTTTTCCGTAGTGCGATAAGGACGAACACGCAGGGTATACCAATAGCCTGACTCAGTTTGCACCTCTAGCTCTTTCCCTGCCAGCGTTTCCAGCACCTCTAACAGCAATAATTCCAGGTTGGGAAGATTGAAGGTCGTGCGGATATCGCTGAGCGGTCGTCCAACATCCGCCGGGATCAGGTTAAATAACTGCTGCGCCATGGGGGTAAATCGGCGAATATGCAGATCGTTTGTCAACATCAATATAGGGATGTTGATACTGGCAAGCAGATTCGTCAAATCATTGTTTACCTGAAAGAGATCTAAATTGCGGCTACGGAGTTCTTCGTTGGTGGTGTTGAGTTCTTCGTTCGTTGACTGAATCTCTTCCTTGGCAGTCTCTAACTCTTCATTGGTGCTTTGCAACTCCTCATTGCTCGACAATATTTCCTCGTTGGCAACCTTCAAATTCTGATTCACACCCTCTTGTTCTTGAACTAAGGTTTGCAAATATTCTTGAGTCGTGATCTGCTCCCTTGTAATTGCCGCAAGTGCTTGTCTTAGCCGAATGATCTCTTGCTCTGTGTCTTCTGGATCTCGGTCAAGTGGCGCAGCGTTGCTCTCCTCAGTAGCAATGGCTTCAAACAAAATCAAAAAATACAACTCTTCAATGGTGGGCGGCTTGAATGGAATCACCCGTAGAGTCACTGTGTTTGAAGCCAAGTTCATCTCTAACGGGATGCCCTCTTTTATCACGGTCACATTTTGCTGCTGGGCTTGATGAATTGCGGTTCGCAGGTCTGCTAGCAATGCCTCACGTACGATTTTGAGCAAATTGAGGCTGGCTTTTCCGGGGGCAAACTGAAGATAGGGGTTCGTGTCGCCACGCAGTTGCAAAATCTCTAGCTTGTGATTGACCACAACTCCTACAGGAGCGTAGTGGGCGGCAATCAGTCGATCGGTTTCTTCTTGCAGATCAAAAACATCCGATGATACTTGTATGAGGGGTTGACGATCTTCTACTTTGACGATGGGATAGCTGCTGGTAGTAAAGGAAACCTGAGGACGGATCGCTTTGAGTTTTTTGGTGTAAATCTTGCACCGTCGATCCACTAACTCAAATAAATCCGAAAATTTTCCGGTGCTTTCGGAGGTGCCCAACATCAAAAAGCCAGAGGGTTTGAGGCTGTAGTGAAAGATGGGCATTAACCGTTCTTGCAGGGTTTCGCCCATATAAATCAACACGTTGCGGCAGGTGATCAAATCCATATTAGAAAACGGCGGCTCGCTGCTTAAATCTTGACGAGCAAATACGCAGAGTTCCCGGACTGCCTTAGAAATTTGGTAGCTGCCGTTTGATAGAGGACTGAAGAAGACACTACGGCGATCGCTCGAAACTTCTACCATTTGACTGGCGGCGTAGATGCCACTTCGGGCTTTGTCGATCGCCGCAGTGCTAATATCGGTGGCAAACATCTGAATCGATGGATGAATCGGTTTATCTCTTAGAAATTCCAACAGGCAAATAGCGATGGAATAAACTTCTTCCCCCGTGGAGCAACCCGCAACCCAAATGCGGATAGGATCGGCTGAGTTATTTTGCACAATCCGAGGAAATACTTGCTGGGTCAAGAGGTCAAAGGCTTCTGAGTCGCGGAAGAAACTAGTCACATGGATCAAGATCTCTTCATAGAGTGCCTGTACTTCTGGCGGATGGGTTTGTAAATATTGAACGTATTCATCCAGTTGATCCATTTTATAGAGCAGCATCCGTCGCTCAATTCGGCGATCGAGGGTGGTGCGTTTATAGAGCGAAAAATCGACTCCAGAGATCGATCGCAACAGTAAAAATAGCGTGGACAGGGGATTGAGACTAGATGGGATGGCGGGGGCAGCCATTACCGATACCGACTGGGCGATGAAAGGATGGCGGCTAAGCTTGGCAATTTCTTCAGCGATTTGTTGCGGCGGCAAGACAAAATCGACGTTGCCCGTTGCCACAGCAGTATTCGGCATACTCTCAAACCGGGCACTGTCTTCACATTGAGCAAAGGTGATTCCGCCTGCTTCCTTAATTGCCGTCAAACCACGGGAGCCATCGCCATCGCCACCCGATAAAATGACCGCGATCGCTTTATGTTGGCGATCGGCTGCCAACGAATTAAACAACGCATCTCCTGGCATGTAACCATGCCCCAACACCTTCTCGCGAGGCGCAAGTTGGAGCCTGCCAGCTACTAAGGTCATAGAAGTATTGGGCGGAATCACATAAATATGATTTGGCTCCACCAATACGCCATCTTTCACCTCATTCACAGGCATTTGAGTCGCCCGTCCCAAGATTTCAGACAGCATACTTTTATGATCTGGGGCGAGGTGTTGCACTAACACAAACCCCATACCTGTATCCGTCGGCAGATGACTTAATAGCTGGGTGAATGCTTCCAGACCACCCGCAGAAGCCGCAATACCCACAATCGGAAAGGTTGACTCTGTGCTGTCTTGTGGGGTTTCATTATTCTCTGCGATCGCAGGCTCAAGGGGTGGTTGCTCAGTAATCATAAAGCCGGTGAATGTTTGGAGGAGGCTGATAACTCAGTCAGTCTAAATGCCCTGATACTATCACGTATAAAAATTCATGATGTTGCATTGAATTAAGATAAGGCACTCATATACTTAACGCATCCACAACCCTGTGGTCAAGGCAGTTTACCTATCGCGTTGCAGTGGATGACGCAATCCTCTAAAGGAAGATTTTGAACATCTACTTTGAACATCTACGTTACGTAATGTGCAGTGATGTCTTAGCCTGACTGGAAAGTTGCCCATTGCATGACGTTGTGATTGGGTAAGAACAAACAAAAGATAAGCAGTGTTGCGAGATTAGATCTCCACTGCTTGCCTATGACCACTCCCTACTTGAATCAGAAAAAACCTAACGAAAATCAGAGCGAGTCGTTGTGGCGTTTGGCTCGTAGCGATCGACCGTTTCAGGCTTCGGACGGCGCAACCCTGCCAATCCTGCTGAGTTTTTCTTAGCAATATATCAACTCAAGACATAGATTTCTTGGGTATTCATAGGCGTTTATTAAGTGCAATAGCGATCGCAATAAGTTTGAAATGTAGAGTATTAATTCAGGCGCTCCTAGCCTATGGAACATCTCATATAGCTGGATCGATCAGATGGCTAGGCTGTAAGATCGTCTTGATTTGATCAAGCAAGTTCTCGAAATCAATCGGTTTACGAACAAAACCGTCGGCTCCCGCATCAAACCCTTCGGCTGGCATCAGGGCGCTGTAGCCAGTCACTAAAAGAATTGGGATAAAGGGTAGATGATGGTTTTTCCGAATCTGTCGGGTTACCTCAAATCCATTCATTTCTGGCATCATCACATCCAAAAGCACTAATTCGGGTGGATGAGCAGCAATCTTGTCTAAGGCAGACTGACCACTATTAGCCACCTCAACTTGATATCCTTCGTTTTCTAAAACTGTTTGTAGCAAAAAGGAGTTATCGGAAAGGTCGTCAACTACTAGAATGCAATCAACTTGTGGTGCTATTTCAGAAGATAAACTATTCATTACTAGGGCAAAGCTTTTTCTAAAGGCAAAGGATTTTTGATATGTAGCTCTATCTTCTCTATTAATCTCTGCATTTCACTCCTACCATAGAGAGATCTATCTTAATTTCTCTGAGTAACCCGGCACTGTTTATTTATACAGAGCAAGCAGTTGCTAATTGGGCGGTTTCTTTACGTAATACTTCAGCTAAATGCTCGTCAATGGGTTGCCACTGCGGATTTGTCGCTTTTCCTGTTTGCCACTCAAAGGAAACCTGACTAAATCCGTTGTATTTTGGTCGGCTGGTGTTGGCGGGGCAATGTTCGATCCAAATTAAGCGATCGCAGTCTAATTGAAACTTCTGGGCAATATGGCTTGCCAGTTGTTCAATTTTGTAGGGAACAAACCATCCCGTTTCGCAACCCATATCAGACACCATCACGATGTACTGCCCAAGCGACGAGTGAAAAATTTGCAAATAGCATCGCAATTGCCAAGTGCCAAATTCTTGCCCTGGAACCGTACATTGATAGGACTGATCAACGATCTTCATGGTAAATCCCTAAAAATAAACAACAACTTGCTAGATAGTCACCGATGAAATGCTTGATTTAAGGAATTAGCAAGGCATGTTTTCGAGATAAAAAACTAAGTTCTCGTTCTAACGATGTAGAGGTTAGGCGAGTTCCTTGATCATATAAAGGCATTTCCTGCCAACAACTCCGGCAGAACCAATACAGTTGATGTTGACGAACGTGGCGCAACATGGAATGAGAGCAGCAGGGGCAAGAGTTCATCGTAAATTCCTCGAATGAGATCGGATGAAGATTGAGAGATGCAAAAGAAATTAAGCAACTCTTTAAATCGCACTGGCCTGAACATATTTGGAAATTGTGGAGAAAGTTTGGAGAACGACAAGAGTTTGACTACGTTTCTTTGCGAATAATGTCAAAGTGTTGAGGTTCTCTCATGATTGCAAGGCTTGAGCAATTTGCCGGACAAAATCAACGGGATCAAATGGCTTGAAAATGGTTAACACCACGCCTAATTTGGGTAAGCGATCGGGGTTAGGCAAATAGCTCATAGCAGTTAATAGCACCACTGGAATGTTTTGGGTTGTTGGATCGGAGCGTAGGCATTGCAAAACCGCGATCCCATCCATTTCGGGCATCATCACATCTAAAACGATCGCGTCTAATGATTCAGTAGTCGCTTGCTGCAATGCCTCTTTTCCTGAAGCTGCCGTTAGCACATTCCATTTACCTAAATGCTGCAAGCAGGCTGACACCACTTCTCGAATCACAGCATCATCGTCTACAACTAAAATTCGCTTGGCAACTACATTAACCACTTCAATCACTTCAACTGTTTACTTGGAACAAGCTGATCACAATGGAGCAGCTTTCACTTGCCTCAGATCTAGGACTGAGAACCTCAAGCGGTAGCTTTAAGGTAAGCAAAAAATATGGAGAAAGTTTGCAGAAATCGCTCTAGATTGTAAAGAAGAGTTAAGTTGCGTCCGTTTTTGGGATTAGTTCCAGCCTAATAGTTGGCTGATCTCCTGGGAGATCTGGATTGGATCAAAGGGTTTGACAATTAACCCCGCAACCCCTAGCTGTTTGTACTGGAGTTGCTCATTGGGTTGAACTTTGGCGGTGAGAAAAATCACTGGAATTGAGATCGTTTGTGGGTGGCGCTGAAGATGTTGTAAGGTTTCAAGACCATTCATTCCGGGCATGGAAACATCGAGCAAGATGGCATCGGGCACTTGGGCGATCGCGGCTTGAATCGCGTCCTCTCCCGAACTAGCCACCATCACCTCCCATTGGGCAAGCTTCACTAGGCACATTCGCACGACTTCACGAATCCGTTCTTCATCATCCACAACCAAAATTCGTTTACTGATCATCACCGTTTGCACCTGATTTTATCCAAGGTAACCAAATCAACAAAGCAAATCAAAACCTACCATGCTTGCAAAAACTACGATAAAAAAGAGAATTATTCGGGTTGCAAAGGCAAGGTAAAGCAAAACGTGCTGCCTTGCCCCCAGATACTTTCCACCCAAATTTGTCCGCCATGCTGCTGCACAATCGATTTACAAATTGCCAAGCCCAAACCTGTGCCGCCCTTATCGCGAGAATCGGAAGCATCCACCTGTTGAAACCGACCAAAAATGCTCTCCAGCTTATCTGTGGGAATGCCACGACCATGATCGGTAATGGAGAAGAGAATATGAGGGTGGATGGGTGGATGGGTAGAGGGGTGGATGGGTGAATGGGTGGATGCTTCTACATTCTCATGGTTCTCTGCTCCCCTGTTCCCCCGCTCCTCCGCTTCCACGCCTTGCAATTCAGCCTTGAGCCAAATGGTGCTGTTTGCCGATGAGAATTTGATGGCGTTGCTGACTAGGTTGGTGAAGGTTTGAATGATGCGATCGGGGGCAACCCAAATCGGTATGGATAAGGGCTGCACGATTAACTGTACGTTTGATTCTTGGGCGCTGCTTTCCATGACCGCGATCGCCCTTTGCATCAGGTCTGCGGTATCGCACCATTCTCGCACTAGGGATAGTCTGCCTGTCTCCAATTTTTCCAAATCCAAAATGTCGTTAACCAATCGCACGAGTCGTTCCGTGTCGATTGAGGCAATCTCGATCATACGTTTCATGGCGACTGGTTCATTGTCCATCACGCCGGTTGCTAACAAGCCCAGCGATCCACGAATGGAGGTGAGGGGAGTCCGCAACTCGTGACTCACGATTGAAATAAATTCGTCCTTGAGTTTCTCGACTGCTTGCCGTTGGGTGACATCTTCGCCAATGCTGGTCACGCCAATAATGTCGCCTTTCGGATTTCGCAGCAGTGTAATGCTCCAGTTGATAGTTTTTTGTTCCCCTGATTTGATTAAAATTTTATGTTGAGCAGAGGGATAAAATTCCTGCTTGAGATTTTCTTGAAAAAGTTGTTGCTGCTGTTGTACTTGATCAGCGGGAATCAATAAATCAAACCAGTTTTGACCCAGCACTTCGCTTGCGGTGTAGCCTGTCAATTTAAGGAAAAATGGATTGGCGGCGTTAATCGCACCGTTAGTATCTAAGCTAATGACTGCCAGATTGGTGCTTTCAAACAGCGATCGCCAGCGGCGTTCGGCTTCTCGTAAACCTGCTTCGGTTTGCTTGCGCTCTTGCAGTTCAATTTGCAGTTGGCTATAGAGTTCGGATTGCTGAATAGCGATCGCCAGTTGGCTAGCAATCTGCTGAGACAAATCGATTTCCCAAGTTTGCCACTGACGCGGGGCAGCATTTTGATAAATCGCCAATAAACCCCATAGCCTATCCCCAGAAAAAACAGGGGCGATCGTGTAGGATCTCGCCTGAAATTGTTCTAATAGGTCAATATGGCACGGGCGCAACCCAGCCGTGTAAATATCTGAAATCACAAAAGTTTCGTGATTTTGGAATCGTCCTCCTTGCGTTTCTTGCAAATAGGTGTCTTCCCACACTTTTTGAATATTAGGTTCCACGAGGGGTATCCACTCTGCCCCAACTGACTCGGCAATAAAAGTTCCATTCCAATCTGGAGTAAATTGATAGACTGCTACTCGATCAGCTTGTAATAGCTGCCTCACCTCAGTCACAGCCGTGTTAAGAATCACATTAAGCTCCAGCGGTTGGCGAATGGCTTGGGTAACGCGCCAAAGTAACTGTTCTTGTCTCGCTTGCTGCTGTAGGGCGGCTTCTGCCCGTTTGCGATCGCTGATGTTGTTGTTGATCTCCAGCACTTTTATCGGTCTGCCTAACTCATCTTTTTGCAACGCCCAACGACTATCTACGGTGATCATTGAGCCATCTCGACAAGTTTGAACCAGTTCACCTTCCCAATAGTCTTTTTCTAGCAATTCGGCTTTAATGTCGATTAAAGCATGGGGAAACTGAGTTTGCAGTAGCCCATGAGTTTTTTTGCCTAACGCTTCTGCCTTTGTCCACCCATACATAAACTCGGCACCCTCATTCCAAAATGTGATGATGTCGTTGAGGTCGTGGGTAATGATGGTGTCGTGCGCCAAATCTAGTAGTTGTGCCTGTTCTTGCAGAATGAGTTGAGTTTGTTGTTGGGTAATCAATGTTTCCAGCAGGCGATCGTTCACATGGGTTAGTTCAGCCGTGCGCTCTGCCACTCGCTGCTCTAGCTCTATATTTAACTCTTGCAGTGCCAGTTCTGCCTGTTTACGAGACGCAAGCTCAGTTTGGGCTTGTTCAAATAGGGCAGATTGTTGAATGGCAATACCTGATTGGGTCGCTAGTTGCCGCAACAGATCAATCTCGGATGGCTGCCACGATCGCGGAGCAACACAATGATGAGCAACGAGCAATCCCCATAGGGTGTTTGCCTGCAAAATAGGAACGACTAAATTTGCCCTCACTTCAAACCTTGACAATAGTTCCAGATGGCAGGGGCTAATGTCGGCAGTGGCATAAACATCGGATTTTGCGGTAACAAGCCCCTGTTTAAAAGGTTCTATGTAGTTTTCCCCAATGCAGGGGTCGTAGATTCGGGTCGCAAGAATGGCTCTTTCAGGGGTTCCGACTGACTCCACTACAACCGTGCCGCTCCAGTTAGGATCAAACTGAAAAATAAGCACGCGATCGGTGTGAAGATAGTGCCGCACTTCATCCACTGTCGTTTGGAGAATATCTTGTAAATTGAGCGATCGCCGGATGCGTTGAGTAATTTCCATCACAAGGCGCTGTTGCTCAACTTGTTGACCCAGTGCTTCTAGCGTGAGATGGGTTTGACTTCGCAAATTCGCCACTTGACGGAGCAATTTTCCTTGCTGGATCACGCTATGGAGCGCTAGCCCCACCACTTCAGCCGTTAAAGTTTCCTTGTTTAAATAGGACTGTGCATCCTGAGTTGTCTGCGCTGGCTGTACTTCATCCGCTGTTAAAACAACCACAGGGACAATCGAGGCTTCATGCTGTTGTAAGGACTGCAAAAACTGCAATCCGGTCATATCTGGTAGGCAATAATCCAGCAAAATTGCATCCGGTTGGGCTGTCCGAAACTGGTCTAGCCCAGCGGCTCCTGTTTCTGCTTCTAGCACCGTGTAAAGGACGCGATCGCCTTCCAGCAAGTCTTGTTGTAACCAATGACTGAGCAATTCTCGATCTGCTGAGCAATTTTGCACAATTAGAATAGTGTGGGTTACTTGAGTCATGCCATCTCCTCTACGTCATGCGTCTGATCGATGAAAGCGGCGGTAAATTGCTGACGATGCTTTTGTGCGGGTTGTAAACGATTAAGGACACGAGCAATCAACTCTGGTTCTAAAATCGGTTTGCGGATATAGTCATCGCCTCCGGCTGCAAACGCTTGCACAATCGTTTTTTCATCTTGGTACGCAGTCAGAAAAAGAATGGGCAGGTCACCCCAGTGTGGGTCATTTCGCACCACTTGGCAGAGTTCAATTCCACTCAATCCTGGCATTTCTACGTCTAGAATAATTAGATCGGGTACGACATCAGTTAGGGTCTCCCAAAATCGCTGGGTTTCCAGCAGGGGAGTGACCTGTAATCCCCAGGGCGAGAGCATTAAAGGCACTCGATGTAAAATCACTGGGTCATCATCGACAATCAGCACTTTCCCCGCGATCGCGGATTGAGATCGCAAACCTTGAGCTTTGGTTTGCTGCAAAGTCGTTTGGATTGCCTGAAAAATTTGGGCGGAAGCAATCGGTTTTTGCAGAAATGCTTGGATTCCCAAGCGGGCGGCGGCTACGCGATCGGACAGGTAATCTCGGGCTGTAAACACCAGCACCGGAAGCTGAGGATGCTGCTGTTTGAGAGCTTCCAACCAGGTTAAACCATCTTCACTACTTTTCGCAAAGGTGAGGTCGAGTAAAATCACATCGGGTATAGTGGATTCTACAATTCGTTGTGCTTGCGTCAAGTTGGCAGCCGCTTCTAACTGGAGCGATCGCGCAGTCGCCTCTGCCTTTAAGCGATCGGTCAATATCTGATCATCATCGACTACCAACACGAAAGGAAAGGGCATTGTGGGATCGGTTGGTTGGGCGATCGCGTCTTGAGTAGTCTGTGTCAACTCTGGTTTTCGCTGAAGTTCCTGTTTTAGCGCCGTTACCAGTTGGGCGATTTGGCTAATTTCTGGCGATTGCAATTGAATCTCAGGTGATCGTAACAAGTCTTCGATCTGTCTTGCGATCGTAGATCCGTGGGGAAATCCATAAACACCCAACGACCCCACCAACTTGTGAGCAGTTTGTTTTGCGGTGTGTTTTGCGGTGTGTTGCAAGTCATCTGTTAAAGAACCATTTTCTAAGGCAGCAACCCATTGATCTAGCCCATCAATTTGTTCCTCAAAAGAATCTTTGAACCGCTCCCATAGCTCTAGCATGAGCACTGTAGCCGTTTCAGTGGCAACTTTGGGTGCCGCTTCTAGGGGTGTGGATGTCAGGGTTTTAAGCGATCGCAAGCGATAGCCAAAGCCATAGATTGTTTCAATCAGATCTTGACTGGCTCCGGCTGCCTTCAACTTTTGTCGAATCGCTTTAACGTGGCTGCTGATTGCGCTTTCAGTCGGTGATTCATCCAATTCCCACAGGCGATCGATCAGGGCTGCGCGACTAAAGATCCGCTGAGGATTTAATAGCAGCAGTTCTAAAATGCCGTACTCTTTCGGCGTTAAGCGGAGTACTTGCTGCCCATGGCGAATTTCGCTGATTGCAGAGTCAATTTGAAACTCTCCTTGGGTAACGGTAGAAGGAACGGTTGTTCTACCCCGTCGCAGCAAGGCTCGAATCCGCGCCAGCAGTTCTGATGTATTAAACGGCTTGATCATGTAGTCATCTGCACCCGCATCTAAACCCATGACGCGATCGGTTGCTCTATCTTTTGCCGTTAACAGCAAAATCGGCACCTGACATCCCCTAGCACGCAGCCGTTTACAAACGCTAATCCCATCAACTTCAGGAATATCAACATCCAACAGCACCAAGTCATAGTCAAACTGCTCTACTAAATCTATCGTAGACTGCCCATCTGCCGCCGTTTCAACAACATGATAGACACTTAGTGAACTTTCAAGCATGGCGCGGGTTGCTTGATCATCCTCCACTAATAAAATTTTCACGGTTCTACAGAAAATAAATAGAAATATATTGGTTTAGGCAAGCAATTATTGCACTGAATCGAGGCGAGTGTTAAGAAAGACTACATTATTTCTTCAAATTTATGCATTTCGTCCTTTAAAGTTTTCTTATGGGCAATCTCAAAAGTAAGGTTCTTAATTTTACTCACTGCCCTATGCATGCTCTTAACTACAAACTTGACAAATCTATTTTAGAGGCGGATGGTCGGTACTTGGACTCTCAAGAGCTTTACCCATTAGAGTCCTACATTCAAAGTTATGAAATTCGACTCAACACCTATAAGCACCTACAGGATCATGGCGAAAAGCTAGTAATTTTGGCTTTAAGGAAGCTTGCCCAACTGTATCCAGAGTTGATTCAGCAGCATGGATCGCGTTGTAAATACGATATGACAGAAGTTTTGCGCTATATTGCGCTGTCAATTTTGCGAGATGACGAACTTTTGTTCAAAGAAAAAATGCTGGCATGGCTAGATACAATTCTGCTGGCACACAAACGCAATGACCACTGTAGGCATGCATATCAAAACTTACAAGAGGCGATCGCTGCTAATTTTGTAGCCGCAGAAACGAGGCTAATTCGTCCCTACTTAGAATTAACCCTGCATGCCCTCGAATCTCACGCCTAGAGATCTGCACCCTATAGACATCGCTAGTTGATTTCCTTCTCTTCATCATCCCCTGTGTGTTTCCTCAAGTTTTCATTCAACAGTCGAGGATATTTATTATGACTCTCACCCAACCCATCACCGTAAATCGCTACTCTTCTTTAGAGGATCGTGAGCTTGCCCTACGCCAAATCTATCAACAGATCTTAGAACGACAGCCCTATGCTTGCGAACGCACTCCGCTAGCCACTCTTGAAAAAGAGTTTTTAACGAACAAGATTGGGGTTAAACGATTTGTGAAAGAGTTTGGGCAGTCAGAGCTTTATCTCAATACTTTTTACTACACTACTTCTAATTTGAAGTTTCTAGAGTTATGCTTCAAGCATTTTCTAGGACGTGCGCCTCAACATCATGCAGAGATCAGAGTTCACATTGATAGGTTAATCCATAAAGGAGTAAAGCAATTAATTCTAGACCTTGTGGATTCAGAGGAGTATCTTAAAGCATTTGGTTGTTTTACGGTTCCCTATCCGCGTCAGCTAAATTTTTATTTATCACCCAACGTTTATCTAGAATCCAACTTACTGAATGAAGAACAGATTGGTCGGCGCGGGCGATCGCTCCCGACGCTCTACTGGCGGCAGCTAGGACTTCACTGTGACTCAGGCGTTTGCCACTATCCTAAACCCCATGAAGGAGAATCCTCGACATTGACTCAAGAGGATTTAGCTCAGATGCTTAAGCTAATGCAATACGCACCCGCAGAACAGGTTTTTACAACTCTGTCTCCACAACAAAAAGCAGTGTTGCGGCAAGCGATTTCAGACCGATAAATCCCCTTCTAGCTACGTTTATTTCTTTCGATAGGGATTCTTTTTTCTAAGTCAAATCCGTATCCGTGGGGAAGAATATGCAGAGTTGCATTACATAGGGCAAGCGGTTCATCCTTTAGAAGCTCCTCAACATTGGTATGAGTGAGATTTGCGACATCAACAACCGTGATTGCCCCTTCACCAATGACTTCTAGCTCTTTGCCATTGATGGCGATCGCAGTATTTTCATCAATACCAAACCCCAGATTAACGGGTTGTTGAGCGATCGCGGATAGCAACCGTCCGAGTCGCCCCCGTTGAGCAAAATGTTGATCAATCACTACACCCGGTAAAAACCCCATGCCGTGATCCATCTCGGCAACATCCATACGCGGATTAGTTTCCGATTCTCCTTCAACAATCATCATGTCAGGCATCATCGCGGCTCCAGCGCTCGTGCCCGCAATAATAATACCTTCAGAAAATCGTCGATGTAATAGACTATGCAGTTCGGTATCTTTCAAACATTCAGTAATCCGGGCCTGATTGCCACCTGTGAAGAACACCCCCGTCGCATCCTGAATCGCCTCTAAACCCTTGGGGTCGTCCGCATTCTCACGTTTTGCAGTATCTACAACCTTGACAGATTCAACTCCCAATCGTTCAAACACATTCATGTAGGTCTCACCAACCTCGCCAGGAAGCCCCGTTGCCACTGTCATAACCACAATCCGAGCCTGTAACCCACCTGCACGACGCACAAACTCGCGCAAGATTTTGCAGTCACCCTCTTTATCTTCGGCACCTCCAATGATCACCAATTGCCCATGAGTCTCAGGAAGTGCCACGCTGTCTTGAACTTCTGACTCGTTGTTTTGGGATGCCGTACCTACCTCTTGAACCTCTTGTAGTGTCATAATAATCTCCAAATCTGATTGTGATGGTTTCCTAATAAAGCATTTTTATTAGGAAACTTAGTACAGTCGTTTGGTAGATTCCAAAAAGGATCAGTTGATCTGTTCAAGTAAATCGGTCAGAAAAGAACGCGCCTCCACTAGAGGCATATGCCTTGGCTTGCCCTCATGCACAATTTGATATTCATCATCATATTCGCTGTCTCCATGCCCAGAGATTAGGTGACTGTGAAAAGCAGCTTCAGCTAGTTTGTGAACTTCTTCTCTCAAATCAAGCGTAGTTTCCTTTATGTCGTGCTTGTTCATAAGGTCATACCCTCCTAACAAGGAAATGCTCAGCATAACAACTAGACTTTACAATTTCCCCCTTCAAAAGAATCATTTCTTTGGATAGAGGTAGAGCTAGTCTAATTGATCCAGTCAACAATTCATACCCTACGATAGAGAAAAATACAGCCGTGCAAAGCTAACATAAACTGTGAATAAATATGGCGTTGAGTTATGGTTTTGGATCAAAGTATTGAAATGGATCGCGTGAACGCACGAACGACTGATGCGTTCGATATCTTCAATATTCGGCACTACATCGGCTCAAATCCATTCTTGAAAACAGCGGCAGTAGTTTTCGATTTTGCTGTGGTTGCAAATAATTCACCGCTTCCTTTAGAGGTATATCAAGCTACGGTGAGCGATCGCTATCCTCACTTGGCGGATGAATCTTATGACTCCTACGCGCATTTGTTTGCGCGAACTGTTGCTGAGGTTAATCAGCTTGAGATGGATTTACATTTAACGCACTGGAGCGTGCAGCCCTACGATGAGCGAACTAGAATAGCGATACAGTCATTGCATCGCCGCACCAGTCGAGCGATCGTCTATTGCGTGTGGGATTGGTTTGAAGCCATCACACGCAATCAACAATTTCGGATCGAAGAGCAGATTGAACTGCTCCAAAGCATTTTTCGAGATTCGGTCTATGGCGGTCCCACAGTCTATGCATTGCTTAAAACCGCTTACGAATTAAGCATTCCTACCTTTTACTTGTGGGATGAAGGACTAATGCAGTATGGCTATGGGCGCAAGCAAGTAAGAGGGATTGCGACCACCTTTAACCATGACAGTCATATTGATTCAGACTTTACAACTGGAAAGGATGATTGCAAGAAATTTCTTCACACACTGGGTTTCCCCGTTCCCACAGGCAGCATTGTTTACACTCTAAGTGAAGCATTAGCCGTTGTAAAACAGATTGGTTATCCCGTTGCAGTCAAGCCTGTTGTTGGACATAAAGGCATCGGGGTAACGGCAGATGTGAAAGACTTTAATGGTTTAGAACGCGCTTTTGATAACGCGATCGCCGCCGTACCTGACGATCAACCGATTCGCATCATTGTCGAAAAAAGTATTGCTGGCAAAGATTTCCGCTTGTTGTGCGTCAATGGAAAGTTCGTGGCAGCAACGGAACGGTGTCCTGCATTTGTGATAGGCGATGGTGTGTCAACAATTAGCGAGCTGATTGAGCGAGAAAATCGGACTGCTGCTCGAATAGATACCCCAACGTCGCCGCTTGGCAAAATAAAATATGATGCAGCGATGGAACGCTACCTAAAAGATCAGGAATTATCGTTAAATAGCGTGATAGAAAAGAATCATAAAGTGTTATTGCGAAAGGTTGCTAATCTTTCTGCTGGTGGTTTAAGCATTGATGCCACTCGGCAAATTCATCCTGACAACGTGATTCTGGCACAAGATATTGCTCAATACTTTCGCCTTACTTGCCTGGGCATTGATGTAATGGCTCGTGACCTTTCAGAATCATGGCGAGAAGGGAACTTTGGCATTATTGAAATCAACGCGGCTCCCGGTATCAACATGCATCTAAAGCCTGCGGTAGGCGAAAGTGTAGATGTTCCTGCTTATATCTTGCAGAGCTTTTTTGAAACTGGAAAGGATGCCCGGATTCCAACTATTAGCTTTAATTGTGTTTCTTCGACTGAAATCCAAGAAATTGTTGATCACATTCTACTTAAGCATCCTCATTGGATCATTGGGAGTGTTTGTCGAGCAGGCACATTCATAAATCGGTCTGAAAAACACTTGAACCCGGATTACAACATCAACGTTCAAAATCTACTCCGCAATCCCAGGCTTGATCTGTTAATTACTGAATATTGCGAAGAAATACTCGATCGCGAAGGGATGTTTTATTACGGTAGTAATGTCGTCATTTTGGATAATCCCACCGAAACTGAGATGATGCTGTCTCGTGATGTTTTTGACGATTCAATAGTCGTCGTTCGACAGGGAGACTCTGTTTCAATTCATCAAAATGGATTGATTGAGCAATATTCTCTAGGTAAAGATGAACCATTTAGCCGAGTTTACCTGAAGGAAATTACAACGATTTTGTAAATAACTGAAGCTTCTTGCGATCACTCATGATTTTTCTAAGGCGCGATTTCTAGCAAACAAACAATCTCGGTCTTTGACTTCGCTTTCGATTCGCTTACGCTAAAGTCTCAAACACCTAGCGATCGCGCTTTGGTCAGGGCAAGCATTGGGGTTTGAGTGCGATCGCTGTTTCGTTCACCCAAGCCTAAATGAGGCTCTCAGAACCTCCGTTTTATACCGCTCCCAAAAACTCTAGATAGCTACTGCTTAGCTCTTTCACCGCCAAGTCATAAAACTGTTTGCCATGGTCGGGGGTTGCTAAAGCCGGATTAGATCCCATCCGACCATCAGGATAGCGCCGACGGAAATCTGCGGCTCCATAAATTCGGTGGTCTTTGGATACATCTGGGTTGAGAACAGCTTGCTTGATGGCTTCTGGATAGAGGTACTGCGTTAAAGCCACTTCACTAGGAGTCGCATGGGAGCCTTCTTGATCGCCATAGAGTCGTTTTGCCAAACCATAAACAGAACCGCACATATACCAATTGCTGACCTGACAGCGCACCTGATCGACAGTTGCCACATTCAAATCAGCCAATGTTGCATAAACTTCTGCAAAGGCAGCTTTTAAGGTTGCCACATTGCCGCCATGCCCATTGATGAAGAGAAACCGAGTAAACCCTACCTTTGCTAGGCTAGTAATCGTGTCTCGAATAACCAACATTAACGTGCTAGGACGAAGGCTAATGCTGCCAGGAAAAGCCGTATGATGGAGTGCCATACCCACATTAATCGTAGGAGCCACGATCGCTTGAGTCACTTCGCCCACCCCACGAGCGATCGCCTCCGCACAGATTGCATCAGTCCCAATCAATCCAGTGGGTCCATGCTGTTCAGTGGAGCCAATTGGAATAATAATTCCCACAGATTTCTCTAAATAAGCTTCAACTTCTGTCCATGTACTTAAATGTAGCAACATATTTTCAGCCCTTAGATTAACAATTCTTATCTTAATCTTCTATCCTATGAGTAAAGTCGGGTTTGTAGATTTGTATTTAGCGACGAATAGATTAGTCAGGTTAAACCGTTGAGCCGACTCCTACTTTTCTAATGAGCTAAATACATACGAGTTCACTTAACAAAGGCTAGAATAGTTGGTACAATCCGATACTTAAGGCGATCAGATTCATGAATACTACCAAGGTTCGTTTATTTGCTGGATAGTGGATTATAAAAATTGCCTCCCTCCAGTATTGAGCCGTTTATCCCTCATCTACCGAGTGCATGTTTAGTCAAGGCTTCGATGTCTAAAATACCTCTCAATAAAGGTTTACTCTTGCCTACCAAACAGAACGTCTCCACGACTATATTCGCCTTATCGCAAGTAACGTTTTTAATGCTGCTTTTCTTCCGAAAGCATTCTAAAGCTCTCAATGCCTTTACAACCGCTGCAAATTGGTATTTATGCTTTGGGCAAGTTTTTGATGAACTAAGACGCAGTTTCTACAACTCAGACTTTAAACAGGAGTTGCATATGATACCTGTTTAAAGTCTGAGTTGTGTAGTGCGCGATCGCCTTCTATTGCGACCTACAGGCAAATCAGAAGAATTAGTTTTCAACCGCTAAAGTTTTCCGCTCATCTGTGAAATATTGATAACTACGTGTTCAGGAGAAGCAACCATGCTACACCGCAAGATCTATCAGCTTTGTTGTGATGGTCGTGAAGTCTGGATTTTCTTGCGGGATCAGCAGCGCTGGATAGAACGTGCCCGCATCCTAGATATTGAAGGGGATCTCGTAACTCTGCGCTATGAAACTGACGAAGAAGATGAAAATTGTTCTTGGGAAGAAATGGTACGCCTAGAAAGTATTGGCGCTGTTACTCAAAAGTTGGCATCGGTGCCGAAAGGAAATGTGGAACCGCTTATTTCTGATGATTGTCCCGAAGCGGAACAAATTCCTAATAAGCGCTTTCCAGAGACCAATCCCGACTAACTATCGATTAAATTAAATCTAGTTGCAGCGATCGCCTTTTATTGTAAAAAGCGATCGCTGTAGGTTTTTCATGTTTTTTCGCCATTGAGACCTTAAAACCAATAAGTCAAATAAGGTATTAGCCCTCAGATCCGAAATGACATAACAAAATAATTTAATAAATCGATCGGCAAGGGTCAAAATCTGGGCAGTTAATTGCCTCTTCTGTCAGCGCACTAGAGGGATGCACCGTACATTTAAGCTGATAATTCCTTGTGAAAAAACGACAGTTTGAGCAGGGAATTTGGTGCATTTTTTGAGTTCGCATCGCCATATCCCTAACTGCTATCCACAGATTCCAAGTCACTAATACGACAAATAACCAAGCTGCAACAAAGCAGATCGGAACCAAAAATGGCTGAATTGCATCAACAATCGGTTTCAAGATTTGAAACACTGTAATTACCAATCAGTAAGAAATTACAAATTCTAGCAGTCGTTAAAGATTAGCTTGAATGCCTGCTCGTCAGAGTGTGTTAGAAACAAAACACTTAAAGAAACATTAAGCCTCTGTAATAATTAGGCCTTGATTCAGCTTAATTTAGGTATCTCTAAAGAAAGATTGGCTACCCTAGTAGTGGCATATCTTTATTCTTATGATCGAGCGCTCCATGAAAGTATCCATATCGTCTAACCCCGCTCAATCCCGACAAGTGCGGCAACAATTAGCCAACCCAGATGAGTCCTTGACTTATGAGTTAGGTAAAGCAGTTCAGGAATTGCCTCCACTTTATACTCGGGTGCTAGCAGGCACCATTAGCGTGATGGTTTTTGGAACGATCGCTTGGGCATATTTCAGCAAAGTCGATGAGGTCGCGGTGGCTCAAGGTGAATTGATTCCTTCTGCCCAAGTGCGCCCCGTGCGATCGCTCGGCGGTGGTACCATTCAGCAGGTCTATGTGAAAGAAGGCAAGAGCGTTAAAAAAGGCGATGTTTTGCTAGACGTTGAGCCTGAAAAAACGAAGGTTATCGATGCAGATATTTCCCGCCTCGAAAAATCCTCCAAATTGATTCAAGATGATCTAAATCGTTTAGAAGCGGAGCGATCGGGGAATGGACGCGCTGGAACTGCCATTCAAGATGAGTTTTTGAAGGCTCGGCTAAAAGCATTTGATGAACAGAGAGCGGGTGCTGAAGCCGAAGCCAATCAACAGACTGCTGCGATCGGGGAAGCCAGAACTCGCCTTTCTAGATTGGAAGAAAATCTGGTCAACGCCCAAGAAAACCTGAGAAACGCTGGGAAGAATTTAGAAAACGCGAAGGAGCAAGAAAGAGGATTACGAACCTTGCTCACGGATAAAGCAGTGCCTCGTCTGGAATACATTCGCGCAAAGGATAACGTTACGAATGCGGAAGATAAGGTGGTTTCAGCCCAAGATAAAGTTGTTTCAACCCAAAAAGAATTAGCTGGACAGCTAGACCGCATTCGTCAGTCGGAACAAGCCTATCAAGCGGCGAAAAGTAAGGCTGATGGACTTGCCTCTCAACGTCAAAGCGAAATTCTGACAACGTTGACCAAGCGCAAAGAAGAGATTGCTTCTACGAAAGGGCAACTCGAACAATCTAGAAAACAACGGGAGTTGTCAAAAATTACTGCACCCGTAGATGGCACGGTTTATTCCGTCAAAGCAACCAGAGGACCGGTACAGCAGGGAGAGGAATTGCTCTCAATTTTACCGAAGGGGGAAGAGGTGGTTTTAGAAGTCAAAGTGTTGAACCGCGATATTGGCTTCATTCAATCGGGGCAGCCAGTAAAGGTGAAAATGGCAACGTTCCCTTTCCAAGAATTCGGCATTGTTGAAGGCACTGTGATGAAGGTTAGCCCTAATGCGATCGTTGAAAAGGATGATAATGGTCAGTCTCAGGGACCTGTTTTTCCCACTCGTATCCATCTAAAAAAACAGGCGATCGACGTTCATGGCAAGGAAGTGGAATTAACTCCGGGGATGTCAGCAACTGGAGAGATTGTTACGCGGAAAAAATCAATCCTAACCTTCTTGATAGAGCCTGTGACTCGCCGATTTAGTGAAGCCTTCCAGGTGCGCTAGCGGGTTGCTACAACAAAATTTCAATAGTGCCCTGCTGCCCATCCATGCGAATCAGTTGCCCATCCTGAAATTGTTGAGTGGCATTGTGTACATCCATCACAGCGGGAATCTGATATTCTCGCGCCACGATCGCCCCATGAGAAAGTTGCCCTCCAACCTCAGCGATTACCCCCCCGGCTCGTGCTAATAAGGGTGCCCATCCAGAATCGGTATAAGGAACCACAAGAATCGTATCTTTTCCGATATTGGGAAGTGCTGCTAACGTCGTGACGATTTTTACCCGCCCTTCTACGATTCCAGCACTAGCACCAATTCCTTGAAAATGTTGAACAGTTGGTCTTTTGCTTAGCGTTGGCATAGGAGGCGCATTCCCGTAAACCAAAAAAGGAATGGATGGCAGGGCGCGATCGCGTTCTAATTGCGATCGCCGCTGATCAATCACATCCTGCATACTCGTTTTGAACGCACTCTTTTTCTGTTCAATCAGTTGCCGCACCTCTTGAACTTCTAAATAAAAAATGTCGCCTAATTGCAATAATTGCCCACTCTTGAGGCAGTGCTGCTCTAATGCCACGAAACTCCAACGGAGTTCAGCTAGCAACCGACTATAAATTTCAGTCACTCTGCCTTTAATATTCACCCGACGCTGAACCATGCGCGCAACTCCCCGAAGCGGAGCAGGTGCAGGCGGAGGAGCGATCGGAGCAAGACAAAATTGAGCAAACAATTCGCGCACCGGGGTTGGATTTTCCTTCCAGGTAGGTACTGCAATGTCGGTGCCCACTTCACTTAGATAACCATATTGCTCTAGCAACTGGTTAAATCTCATAAAAATTATTTTTCCTTCGGGTGTTGTATTCAGTGTTTCAAACAATTCAATCGATGAAAGAGAGACAGTCTCGACCAATAATTCAGGCAAAGTTGATCGGGCGGATTCAGCCAATGCTTGCAACGATCTCAGTGCCGCAATTTCTGGAGTACCACCGTTGTCTAAAGTGGCATCATTGACTTTGAATAATGCCTTGCGTAAGGCTGCACTTAGCGGAGCCAAGATACTGTAGTATGTCGCTGGTTGCAGCAGATTTAATATAAAGTCAATTCGGTTTAACAACTCAAGCTCAGTTAAGTTTGCAGCAGGTTGCCGAGCGAATTCAGTGAACGCAGGAGTTAGTTGTAGGCGATCGCATCGGGCAAAGTCCTTCACTAAGCTCACTTCACGCCCTAGCAATCGCATCAGCCCAATCGAATTTCGGAGCGTTGAAACTAAGGGCGGCTTGCTAAATTTTGCACCTTTTGTCAAAAACTCTAAACTTTCCGGCGGCAGCCCCATTTGCCGAAAAGTTTGCCCTAATAGAGACGCATTGAAATAAGCCTGAGAATAATGCAGCGTTGCCGTTTTGTCAAAATTCAATCCAATCGCGCGCTTTCCCAAAACCAGGGTGAACAGATCACCCCAAACTCCACAGGTCAACGGACGATTAATCGACCAGGTAAGTGGACAAATCAGCCCTGGAATCACTTCTGCGGCTATCTTGCGAGTCCAAATCGGCAATAATGTTGTAATTGGGCGAGTTTGTAGCAGCCAGAGAGTTTGCCCGTCATAGCTCCACTCCATATCTTGAGGAATGCCTTGGTAGTGAGTTTCTAACTGTCTCGCCCAGTAAGCAACCTGCTGAATAATTCGAGGGGGCACCTCTCCAATTCCATCGACTTCTAAAGTCAAATCATCTGGCATAAGCCAGGGTTGGGCAGAGTTGGGCGATCGCGAGAACAACGCATCGTCCACAAAAACGCGATAGGTTTCTGGCGTTAACCTGCCAGAAACCACCTGACTCGCACTTCCAGGTAATGCCTCAACTACCACCATTTCCCCACTTTGAGAAATGGGATCGCGGCTGAATGCAACTCCCGAAAAGACCCCGCGAATCTGCTGCTGAACCAGAACCGCCATTGAACTTTCCAATACTCCTAAATCTCGCCGATATTGAGTGGCAACAGATCGGTTATAAGACTCAAAACAGCGATTAATCGCGGGTTGCAACCCTTCACGTCTTGTAATGTTAGCAATACTCTCATATTGTCCAGCCGCAGATGCTCCCTCAGAATCCTCTCCGATCGCAGACGATCGCACAATCAAAGGACACTGAGTCGATAGATTTAAGCTCTCAATTAACGGTTGCGGATCGTCTCCCGCTGCCAACACCCAACCCGTGGGCACTGGATAGCCCAATTTTTTAAGATGGGCAAGCGTTGATGCTTTTTGTCCATATTGCTGGACATCCAAAAAATCATCCAAAGAGCGAATCGCTCGGCGTTGAAATGAATCCTTCAATGAATCTCCTTGGAAAAACTTAAACGCACCACGAGAGCTAGCCTGAACAGACTGGGAATTTAGACTCAAATCATCAGGAATTTTAGTATAAATCCAGCTAAGTAATAACGCTAATGCCGCCGTTGCAATAATCAAATCTGTTTGCTCTGGATGTAGTAAAACGGTGACTAGAATCAGCAGTCCTAAAACGCCAAACTGAGCTTGTTTGCGATCGCGCAAAACCGTAAATCCGACTGCACCCGTTAAGCAAACAAAACCTGCAACAACTGGATCATGAGCAAAATATCCCCACACTACATTGGTTATTCCCGCTCCTCCACCTACCCAATAGCGACCCATCACAAGCGAAATTAACGCGATAACTTCCCATACTTCATCCGTAGGAAAAAAGAATCTTGCTAGCAAAACAGCAGCAATTCCCTTCAAAGCTTCCGAACAAACTGCCAATATCCCAGCAAAACGTCCACCGTGGTAAAAAGCCGCAGACACGCTGATATTGCCAGTACCAAGTGTTCTTAAATCTTTTGCAAAAAATAAATTAGTAATCCCATGAATCAGTGGAAGCCCACCCAATAAAGGGCAAACAACAAAGATTACTAACGCCCCCCAAACCTGCATTAGCGTCATCAGCTTGCTTCTGAACGAAAGCTTTCAATCTTCATGGCGCACCTCAATAGTTAATTCACTTTCTCTGGTACACCAATCTGCTTTTCCACTGCAATCCCCTTGAGCCTAATATTCTCGACTTGCCGCCAACTCAGGTCTATTTTGAATTCCAGGTAAAACCTTTGCATCCCCAGTTTCGATATAGCCGACATAGAACGCACCCGCTGCAATATCAAGAGAATTGGCAACCACATCTCCTTCTAAACGAGCAGTAGGACTAAGAGTCAACCGTCCCTGTGCCACAACTCGCGCTTTAATCACACCATGCACAACCAGATTACGAGCACGTACCTCGGCTCCCTCTACAAGACCTGTCGCAGAAATCTCCATGTCACCGCTGACATCCACAGTGCCATGCACAATTCCATCCACTCGTAGATCTCCATCCACATGAAGATTCCCTTGAAATTCACTATTTGAAGCTAAATAGGTTAGAGAGGGCGTAACTTTACTTTTATCCTTATTAAACATAATCTTCTCCAAATAAACGCGAAAGCGTTGGCTGAAATTGGCAATTAGATTATTGTGTAGCGTCATTCCCTACTCTCAATGTCATCTGTCACTCAATGACATCCTACCTATATAAAAAGCTTTTCGTAGTTTTTAAAGGGACTTTTAAGTGAAAATCATCAGGATTCTCAACCTTTAGATGAATGCTACAAGGTTCCTAATGGGCACCTCGATTAATTGATATCCCGGAATTTCAAGTCTCAGCACAGTCTCATGGCTTGATAGCAATGCTTCTGCCCCTACGGTTGAGGCGCAAAAGCTCCACACTCCCCCAGAAACATGCCTCAATGCCTCATGTTGGACAGATC